>JZWU02000001.1:0-103159 GCA_000960865.2 Vulcanisaeta sp. AZ3
GCGTGACGGGGCCTACCACAATACCCTCACCAACGTCAAGAATAGATATCAACTTACCTAACTCCGCATTTAAGACCTCACTGGCTCCGAAGACCGCAGATATATCACTCTGATTGACAAGCCTAAGTATTATCTGGCTATTACATTGGCTTAAAACATCAGGATCAATCTTAGAGGGCCTCTGGGTAATAACGACTAGGTATACCCCAAACTTACGCCCCTCGCTGGCAATCCTAGAAATTACGCCAAGACTTAGGGTAGATCTTACGTGCTTTGGCGGTGCGAACCTATGAGCCTCCTCAAGAATAACAACGACGGGGAAGGGGTACTTAGGGCCCTCTAAATTCCTCATGTAACTAACCCTAGCCTTAAAGACCCTGGTTAGGATATGGCTTGTTACGTGGTCTTGAACCTCATCATTAAGGCCAGCTAGATTGAGTATTGTCACAGTGCCTGGCCTTAAAATCTTCGTTATTGGTAATGACCAATACGTATATATACCAAGCCTGTCGAGTTTTCTTAAGTATGTTCTTGCGCTTACTAGTACAGTTCTGCCTGCCTTATTGTTGCCTATGAGTTCATCAATCTCTTTAGTAATTTTTCTTATTTTTTCTCTATCCCCCTCATTAAGTGTTGCGTTGAATGGTTTGAGTATGGCATTGATTATATAATTATCAATATTGTTACTTCCATACTCGAGCATTCTATCTATTATTTTAATCATTGTCTTTAATGTACCAATCTTCTTAACTCCCGTATACCTCACGAGAGATTTAATCAGGGTATGTAATAGGTAGATAAGGTACCTAATCCTTGAGGCCTTACTAGGTATACCAGCAACACTGGCTAGCGTCTCATAATCAATCTTAGTGACGTTAACCCTATACTTTAAATCACCAGATCCTGTGTCCAAAGCTTCTACAACTTGAACTCTATTTATGAATTGACGACCCAACCTTGATACACTATTTTTTATATGCACGTACTCACCATGTGGATCTATCACAAGTACTGTTGCTCCTTTCTTCAATAACTCCTCGATTAATACTATCGATGACCAAGTCTTACCGCTACCTGTAGCTGCAATTATCGCTAAGTGCCTCCTAAGTCCATTCATATCTATGCAATACGGCACATCAGATTTAAGGAACAATTTACCAATGCACAATGCCCTCTCTGGATCAACCCTAACGAACTCACTAACCATGCTTGCATCCGCTAGGTAAACAGGCGTGCCTACTGGGGGTGTTGACTTAGGCATGAGTATCTTACCTCCATACCTATAGCCCAGGATCATTACCATCGCTTGCATAACCTCCACAATGCTTCCCGTTGGAATATCCTTGAATACATCTGCCACATAACCGTCAGACCCAAAACCATAGGGTTCACGCCTTATCCATAATACCTGCCCCAAAACCTTAACTTCGACTTCCTTGTTGTCTACATAATCCTTCATTGGTATGTAAACATAGTCATACCTATTGACACCACCACCTTTCTCTAGCGCTATTAAGTAAATTAGTGGGTTTTCCACATTAATAACGAAGCCAACTTCATTAACCATTATCATTTAATATTGTCGAACTTGAGTTTTTAATTATTATATTTACGATAAGTATAGTAGAGAACAATGAAACTTTCACTAATTAAGGAACCCAATACTTATTTTAAGCAAAATCCATGCGATCCTAATGGTTAGGGTTAGGTGTCTAAGGTGTGGCTTTACTGGTGAGATGCGTAGCAATTACTGCCCTAGGTGTGGCTTTCCATTAATTACCGAGCCCAGGGATACGCTTAGGATCGAGAGAGATAGGCCAAGTATTTGGAGGTACTCCTCCGTACTTAACCATGGTAGTAGGGTTATGACACTTGGTGAGGGCTTCACGAGGATTAGGAAGATTAATGGCATACTAATTAAGGACGAATCTAGAAACCCTACGGGCTCCTTTATGGATAGAGGTTCGGCCATAGTAATGAGTAATACTGTTGGTGGTGAAGTTAGGGTTGGTTTTGAGGAGGATTTCACGTTATCCTTAGCTACGTATGCCAAGGTTGCTGGGGTTAATGTTAAGGTTTATGTGGATCCTAGGGTTGTTGCTGCGTATCCTGAGCTCCTTAGGTTAGTGATGATGGACAATGTAACTGTGGAGTTTAGGGAGTCCTTAGCTAATTCCGACATTCATTATGGAGATCCCCTATTCCTAGATGGTGTTAAGACAATTGCCTATGAGCTCTACGAGCAGATTGGTGAGGTTGAGGGTATCGTAGTACCCATGGAGAGAGGTTACCTGGCCCTGGCCATTTACGAGGGATTTAGGGAATTGCAGGAGTGGGGATTAGTTGGGGATGTGCCTAGGTTTATCCTTGTTAAGTATAGGGCTAGTGGTACTAATGATATTGCTAACTGGCTTGTTAGTGTGGGGGCTAGGGTGGAGGATGTGGAGGATACTGATATTACTAAGGGTATGATTGAACTTGCCATGAGCGGCCTTTACGTAAAACCTGTGTCCGCAATGGCATACGCAGCAGCAAAGACCCTGGGTAGGGATTACGTGGTTGTAATAACTGGCACTGGGATTAGAGAGTACAGGATTGGTAGGGGGTATAGGGGCCTCACGAAGCTTCAGGAGGCCATAATTAAGGTTCTCGAAGTCTCAGGTCCATTAACGGCCTATGAAATTTGGGAGAGACTCGATGGCGGTGTTACTATTCAAGGTGTTTATAAGTCATTGAATTCCTTGGCCAGGCGTGGTGTGATTTCGATTGATTATGAAGCCCATGGTAATAGAAAGATTAGGGTATATAGGTTGATGAATTATAAATAATTATTAATAATTAACAAATAATACCGCGGAAAACCCATGCATTAATTGAATAATAAAAATTATAAATATTTTAAAACTCTAATGGCTCAGTATGATGGTTGAGAAACTACCGTCGACCTACACCTCAATACTTAATGCACTTGTGGATCTGTACATGGCGTCTAGACGACCTGTGAAGTCTAAGGATATTGCTGAGAAGCTCAATATCAATGAGGGTACTGTAAGGAACTCCATGGTTGCCCTAAGAGCTATGGGCTACATAGAATCTAAGACTGGCCCTTACGGTGGTTACATACCCACGCAGAAGGCCCTTGAGTACATTAAAACGCCGACAAATGCTGCTCTTACCCTGGACATAGCACCAATGGCTATCAATAAGTTGCCCACTAACCTATACGTGATGAGTATAGAATTATTAGATGTTATTAATCCATTTAATAATAGGGCTCTTGTTAGAGTTATTGGTGATCTAAAAAACGTTAAGGTTGGAGATAACGTTAGGATTGGGCCCACGGTAAATAGCAGAGTCATAATTGAGGGTATAATTACGGAGAAGAATGAGAGCCTTAGGGAATTAGTGGTCTCAATCAATAAGTTAATAGCAATTCCAAAGGTTAAGGTTAAGGAATTAATGAGTAAGGAAATCATAACTATAAACCAGGATGCATCCCTCAGGGATGCAGCAAAAATATTTGCTGAGAGGAGGATTAGGGCATTACCCGTCATTGACAGTGAAGGTAAGATTGTTGGTTTAATAACCAGTAGTGACGTATCTAAGGCATACGTCGACGGCAACCTAAATGCAAAGATTAAGGACTACATGAGGAGAGATGCCCCAACAATTGATAAGGACTCCGATCTATACGATGCCATGAGGCGCATGAGTATGAATAAAATTGGTAGGTTAATCGTTGTTAGTAGTGGTAAGCCCCTAGGTATAATAACAAGGACCGACGTACTTAACTACCTAACCTCACTAGAGTGAGCACTAATAATTAACTATCAATAAGCACTTTTAAAGGGAGACTCCTCAATAACAAGCCAATTAATATGCCAGATCGAGCATTATCACTAGATGAGAGACCTGTCTTGGTATTTTACGAAATCACCAAGGCATGCCCACTAGCCTGTAGACATTGCAGAGCCAACGCTCTCCTCAAACCATTACCCACAGAATTAAGCACTAAGGAGGCCTTGAAGTTCATCGAGGATTTAACAGGCTTTGGTAAGCCATACCCAGTTCTCATAATGACTGGCGGCGATCCATTGATGAGGAATGATATCTTCGAACTAATAGACCACGCAAAATCCCTAGGCATACCCATAGCCCTATCACCCGCGGTATCAACTAAGTTACTCAATGATGATGTACTCAAAGAAATTAAGGGCAAAGTGGCTTCCGTGTCGATAAGCCTCGACGGAGCCAAGGCCGAGACTCATAATTACATTAGGAGGACCGCCCTCGAACCAATTAACGTATTCGAAACTACTCTAAGAATCTTTGAGAAGTTGAGGAGTTTTGATATTGAGTTTCAAGTTAATACTGCCGTCATGAAGATGAACGTGCATGAATTACCAATGATCTTCAAAATAGTTAAGGAAAGCGGTGCCAATGCCTGGGAAGTCTTCTTCCTAATCCGCGTTGGTAGAGGGATGAAACTAGAACCCCTAAGTCCAGCTGAAAGTGAGGATGTTGTTCAATTCCTATACGAAGCATCACTATACGGGCTGTCAATAAGAACTGTGGAAGCACCATTCTTCAGGAGAGCCATAATACAGAGGGGTTCGGGGCTTACGTATAGTGGTGGTAAATTATATTGGGAGTTAGTAAATGAATTGAGAAAGTTGATTGGTGAACCACCACCCAATGCCAGGAAACCGAGCTTCACACCAACCAGGGATGGTTATGGAATAATATTCGTGGCCAGCGATGGATCAATATACCCAAGCGGCTTCCTACCCCTAACCCTAGGCAACGTTAGGAGGGATAACATAGTCAATGTCTATAGAGAACACCCAGTGCTAAAGGCTATTAGAGAGGCTAAGTTCAACGGTAAGTGCGGCATTTGCGAATTTAGGAACATATGCGGCGGATCAAGAGCCAGGGCATTCACAGAACTCGGAGATCCACTTGGTAGCGACCCAGCCTGTGTCTATGAACCAGTCATGGGGAAATGAGACTTAAGAACTTCCTCTTAACACCATACCTATCAAGAACCTCATTAATCCATCCCCATCGTAAACCCTCCCTCACATTACCAATACTAAGTAACTCCCTGACTAGCTCTACATACCAAGTGAGTTGCTCATTAACAACGACAGACACGATTAAATCCTCAAGCGAGGCATAGGGAGCACTACCAATTAAGATTGCACGCGATGATAGATTTGGCACTAAAGACCTCTCAACAACAACAGAACCACCTAATGCATTCTTAACTCTCTCAGTATCATTACTAACCATAACGTCCATGACACTAGGCAACGCAATTATGCCAATCCTACCACCAATAACCCTCAATAAACAAACCAATCCACAAGCATGATCAACACCCAAATCCACAAGCCTCCAGTGAACCTCCTCACAATTAGTGCACATCATTACAACCCCTCAATATCTCCTCATCACTAAATCCCAAACTCCTCAAGACAATCAACGGGCTCAGGTTTAAGTAAAGGAGTTGACCTAAATCAAGGTTTATGGCTGTTATTGAACCAGTACCAATGCGTAACTTATAGATATTACTCAGTGGTAAACCAATGACTAAGGCCACAGCAGTCGCTATTGGATGCCAATGACTAACCGCAATCACATGCCTTACCCCAAGACCCCTTACATACTCGATGAAGTCACTCATTCTCTTAACAACGGAGTCCATAGACTCACCACCAGGTGGAGGATACTTAACTGGATCCCTCAAATAATTACTAAAGGGTATTTCGCTAATCCTCTTAAGCTCCCACTCACCCATATCCAACTCCCTCAATCTATCATCAACCCTAAAACCACGCGCAATACACTCAGCCACCTGCCTAGCCCGTAGTAAAGGTGAGGAGAATACAGGACCCTCAATACCCATCTTACGCAGAAAAAGAGCTGCTGCGGCCGCCTCAAGCTTACCCTTTTCGGTTAGTGGATTATCATTATAATTCCTTGAGTGGAGAATTTCCTTCACGTTTAATTCAGCTTCTCCATGCCTAATGAGGTATATTATCACGGTTAATCATGAATATTGACTAGGTATAATAGTATTTTGTTATTGTTAAACCTTAACTATTATGTCGGGCCAGTATGAATCGAGAACTCTAGCACCATTCCTCAATAGTACTACGTTACTCTCAAGCCTAACACCAAATCTACCCGGTAAGTAAATCCCAGGCTCTATCGTAAACACACTACCAACGGGCAATTGCTTAGGATAGGATTGACTTACGTATGGTTCCTCATGAACCTCAAGCCCAATACCATGCCCAGTCCTATGAATGAAATAATCACCATAACCACCTCCAGCAATTACACCCCTAGCCACGGAATCAATGAAAGCTCCAGTAACACCATCCCTAACAGCCCTTATAGCCTCATCATGAGCCTTCATAACAAGATCATAAACACGTTGAAAGCCATTTGGCATATTACCAATGGCAAACGTCCTTGTTAGATCGCCATAGTAATCATTATATGTTGCCGTAACGTCAATCACCACAACATCACCAATCTCAATCCTCTTCTTGGATGGCATCCAGTGAGGAATTGCTGAATTAGGACCTGACTGAACAAGGGCATCCCTGGGCTCAGCTCCTGCATTAATTATTGCATCACTAATAATCCTGGCCGCATCAACTTCAGTCATTCCTGGCCTAATGGATTCATGAGCAGCCCTAATACCCTCCTCAATAGCCTTAACAGCCCTCTCAATATTGCTCAATTCATCCGTATCCTTCGAAATCCTCATCGAGGCTAGGACATCATCTATAGAGACATCCTCAAACCCACTAACTACCTTACGCATGGCCCATAAATAATCAATACTTGCCCTACCCTCAAAACCAACTCTCCTAATCAAACCACACCCATCAACAAAGGCTTTAATACCATTAACTGGACCTTCATCATCACCATAGACAATATACGGCAAGCCAGTGGCCTTGGCCTTACCCTCATCAAGTCTCGGGAGCAATAGGGTGTATGAACCATTGTTTATACATATTAATAATGCACCAAACCTCTCGAAAGTTTCTATGTATGAACCAACTAAATACCTAAAGTTAGGCCCTGGCACTATTACCGTTAAGTCAACTCCCAACCCACTAACCTCCTTAATGAACCTATTAATCCTATCACTACCCATTGAGGTACCAAGTCTTATCCTTGCCGTCCTCCATTTAAGTGTTGT
The DNA here is from genome assembly GCA_000960865.2 of Vulcanisaeta sp. AZ3. Lineage (GTDB taxonomy): Archaea > Thermoproteota > Thermoprotei > Thermoproteales > Thermocladiaceae > Vulcanisaeta. The sequence goes on from JZWU02000001.1 coordinate 7,223, forward strand.
GATCAGTAGAGGCCGCTAACATCATTAATCAGAACCCGTAGATTCATCACTTAATTTTTAGAATGCATGGCAAGGCTTTACACTTATTTTTAAAGCAATTATTTGGCGAATTGAAGAGCCACAGGGCTACTTCTTAGTCTTTCAATTAGGTTTAGAAGGGATGGCGTCTTCTCCCTCTCCACAATTATGTAAATGTCATTGTCATATCTCAGGACGTGCTTTGCAGTTATTTGGTTAGACTTCATTACTTGTATTAAGAATGTTACAATACCCACAGGAGCCTTATCAGCAAACATTATCCTAACCATACCATACTCAACAACATTACTCCCCTGGCACACATTAGTTATGTACATGATGGGTGCAATTACGTGCAATTTATTACCATCATTAAGCATTATAAAGTGGGTATTTAATGATGACAATAAATCCCTCAGCTTACTCACCTTCTCCTTATTCTCCTCCGTAAGCAACACCTCCACCTCACCCATACCACTATACGTAATTATCTCAGCAGTGCTTAAGGCCTTCACAATATCTGGATACTCATTAACTAACTTATAATTCAGCGAAAGTCTCTCTAACGCCTTCACGATAGTGAACACCTTCGCATCTTTACCAATCATTGAATTCACGAGAGGCTTAATGTTGCGGGCCAGTGCTGATAAATTCACTAAACCAGTAGAGAGTAATGTTACGTAGAATGGGTTCTCCTCAATAATTATCCTAACTGCCTGTTGAATACTAAGTTCTCGAGACACAAAATCACCTTAAGAATCAGAGTTAATATTTCTTTTTCTCACTAAAGACAAATAAAGTCCAAAATCAGTATTTATTGCGTGAGGTCATAGGTGAAATAAGTAATAAAGTTAGTATTGAGTAATAATGTTTAAAAAGCCGTAAAAACGTAATGATAGTGATGTTACCACTAGAATTATTATTAGCAATAATAATACCAGTAGTTGGGCTTGCCCTGGCCGGTTACAACGCCTCATCAGTACTCAGAATTATACCAGGTAAGAAAGAATTAACGGAGATAAACATGCTAATCGCCGAAGGAGGTAAGACATTCCTAATGAGAGAATACAAGACCATACTACCCACAGGCATAATCCTAACCATACTAATATGGGCAGCCTACTACTTAATATTCCACAGCGGCCTCATGGCAGGCCTCGGAGCCCTAGCCTTCGCCCTAGGCGCAATCGGAAGCGCCACTGCCGGTTACTTAGGCATGTACGTAACCACTAGGAGTGCGGCTAAGACTGCTTGGATGGCGAGGAATGGCATGGGCTCAGCCCTAAGTACTTCCTTCAGGGCAGGCACAGTCATGGGACTATCACTAGCTAGCATAGCCCTACTCATAATAACCATACTCTACCTAGCCTACTCCTCAATACTACCCACACCACTCTGGGCTGAGGCTCTGGCTCCCGTGGCTTTCGGTGCAAGTTTAATTTCATTATTCATAAGGGTGGCGGGCGGCATATATACAAAGGCTGCTGATTGGGGTGCAGACATTGTTGGTAAGGTTGAGGCAGGAATTCCAGAGGATGACCCAAGAAATCCAGGAACGATCGCGGATAATGTGGGTGATAATGTGGGTGATTGTGCAGGTATGGCTAGTGATGTTTATGAGTCCTACGTAGTGGTACTCGCTGGTGCATTATTATTAGCAGCGGTCTTTAGGCTTGCATTATCGCTCGTAAACCTATCAATAGTAATAGCCACATTAACATTCATAGGCACATTAATTGGAATCCAAGTAGTTAGGGGTGAAGTTAAGGGTAAAGACTTAGCAGCTGCAGCTATGGGTAAGTTGAACATGGCACTTTACACCACAATAATCGTAGCAGCTATACTAGTTGGCATATATGCCTTCCTCGTATTCCCAACAATGGAGGCTATGGCCATATTCGTAGCAGACCTCTTGGGTATGATAACAGCCATCGTAGTCCTATACGTAACTGAATACTTCACTCACTACACATTCCCACCAGTTAGGAACATAGCCCAACAAGCAGCCATCTCAGCCTCCAACGTAATAGTGGCCGGTTACTCATACGGCTTGTTAAGCGCCGTGCCAACCATACTAATGGTCGTGGCAGCCCTCGGAATATCCTACGTACTAGGTTCCATGTTCATACCACCATACGGCATTGAAGGCGGTATTTTCGGGACGGCAGTGGCTTCCGTGGGCCTGCTAAGCCTTGCCGGTATTGTAATATCCCTAGACTCATACGGGCCTGTCTCAGATAATGCCGGTGGCCTTGTAGAAATGACGGGTATGGAAGATGTTAGAGAAATAACAGACTCCCTAGATGCCATAGGCAACACCTTCAAGGCAACCACGAAGGGTTACGCAATAGCTAGTGCAGGTTTGGCTGCCTTAATATTATTCATAGGCTTCATATACGAGGTTGTGGAGAGGATGGGAATACCATTGACTAAGGCTTTCAGCGAATTAATGGTTATTGATCCGAGAATAATAATTGGAGCCCTAGTCGGGATCGTTTTAGTTTACTTCTTCTCAAGTAGAACCCTGGCCTCCGTGGGCAGAGCTGCAGGTGAGCTTGTTGAGGAGATTAGGAGACAATTTAGGGAGAAGAGGATATTAGAGCTATGGCCTCAGGAAAAGCCAGATTACAATAGAGCTATTGACATAGTCACAACACATGCACTTAAGAGCTTCCTAGTGCCAGGTTTATCCGCCGTAATAATACCAATAATTATAGGTCTAGCCCTCGGGTGGATGGGCCTCGTAGGCTTAATATTCGGCGTAATACTCGCAGGCTTCCCAAGGGCATTACTTATGGCTAATGCAGGAGGTGCATGGGACAACGCTAAGAAGTATATTGAAATAGAGGGGGTGGTCATTAACGGTCAGAGGTACGGTAAGAAGAGTGAACCTCATAAAAACGCGGTGGTTGGGGATGTGGTTGGAGATCCATTCAAGGACACTACAGGGCCTTCATTAAACCCATTAATCAAGGTTGTGAATACTGTATCCATAGTCTTCGCGCCTGTCATAGCCATAATAAGTCTAATAAACCCGGCAGCATCACCATTACTAATGCACCTAATATCCATATTACTATAAATGCGCACAATCTATTGACTCATTTAAAACTCCGCAAAAGATAATCCTAGTATATTTAGTTAGAGACTTACGAATCTGCAAATCAGTAGGTATTACCCTCAATTTTATATGTCATATCTTTACACATTATTTTACCTTTGATTTATAACTATTAATAATTATAAATCAATAGAAGAAGTATTAATAGTTATTAATAAGGTAAAATTTATAAGAACTAGCGAAGGAAGGCGTATAATGGGTTCCCTGGGTAAGTACGTATTAACCTTCGAGGAGGCCGACCCTGATGATGTTAAGTTGATTGGTGGTAAGGCATCAAGCCTCGTCCTAATGACACGGCTAGGCTTACCAGTACCCCCTGGCATTATAATAACAACTAAGACATGTAAGGAGTACTTCGATGGTAATGAGGAGCTTCCCGAGGGCTTAATGGATGAAGTTGCCAAGGGTATTAAGTACCTTGAGGAGAAGATGGGCCTTAGGCTCGGAGACCCTGAAAATCCATTACTTGTCAGCGTGAGATCTGGTGCAGCCGTCTCAATGCCGGGTATGATGGATACCGTCCTCAATGTCGGACTTAATGATAAGACCGTCCATGGCCTTGCTAAGAGGATTAATAATGAACATGGAGCATATGACGCATATAGAAGGTTTCTGGCAATGTTTGGCCGCATTGTCCTCGGCATACCTGAGGAGGAGTTCAATAAACCTCTCGAGGAGATTAAGCGAAAGTATGGTGTTAAAGAAGATCCAGAGATACCTCTCGAAGGCCTTAAGGAACTTGTAGAGCTTTATAAGCAAATATACATTAAGAGGTTTGGTAAGGTCTTCGATGATCCCTGGGAGCAATTGAAGCTTTCAATTGAGGCTGTCTTCAAGTCCTGGAATTCGCCAAGGGCTAAGTTCTATAGGGAGGCGAATAAGATAACCCCAGACATAGCAGACTGCACCGCCACTGCAATAGTCACCATGGTCTTTGGAAATGCTGATTGGCGTTCAGCAACAGGTGTTGTATTCTCAAGAGATCCAGCCACTGGTGAGGATAAACTTTACGGTGAGTACCTACCCTATGCCCAAGGTGAGGATGTTGTAGCTGGTATAAGGACGCCCAAACCCGTTGAGGAGCTGAAGAAGGAAATGCCCGAGGTCTATGAGCAATTGTACAATGGAGTTAAGCTCATTGAGAGGACTAAGAAGGAGGTCCAGGACACGGAATTCACAATTGAGAAGGGTAAGCTATGGTTCCTACAAACAAGGAATGCTAAGATGAATCCAATGGCGGTGGTTAAGACAAGTGTGGACATGTACAAGGAGGGCATGCTAACGAAGGAGGAGGCAATAATGAGGGTAAAGCCTGAACACATACTTCAAATGCTATACCCAAGAATTGATGAAGCGAAGGCAGGTAAACCATTAACCAAGGGCATAGCCGCATCCCCAGGTGCAGTCAGTGGACAAGCGGTCTTTGATCCAGACACAGCGGTGGAGTGGGCTAAGACTGGCAAACGTGTCATACTGGTTAGGGAGGAGACAAAGCCCGATGATGTTCATGGATTTTACGCAGCCGTAGGCGTACTAACGAGTAGGGGTGGTGCGACGAGCCACGCAGCTGTGGTTGCAAGAGCCATAGGTAAACCAGCAGTTGTGGGTGCAGAGGCTTTACTCATTGATTACTCAACAAGAACTGCGAGGGTTGGTGATGTAATTATTAAGGAGGGTGATTGGGTAACGATTGATGGCTTCACAGGCAGCGTTTATGTCGGTCAAGTGCCAACAATAGAGCCGAAGCTACCCCCTGAATTCTACGAATTACTTAATATGGCCGATTCAGTAGCTGTATTTGAGGTTAGGGCTAATGCTGATACGCCAGATGATGCCACTATAGCCAGGAGATTCGGTGCCAAGGGCATTGGCTTACTGAGGACGGAGAGAATGTTCAGAGCGCCAGGCAGGCTTGAGTTATTTAGAAAAGTCATACTTTCAGATAACCCAAGTGAGAGAAGGGAGTTACTTGATCAGTTGGCCGAGATGATGAAGAGCGACTTCTTAGAGATATTCGAGATCATGGAGGGTTACCCAGTGACTGTTAGGCTCTTCGATCCACCGCTCCATGAATTCCTACCAAACTTCGAGGAGCTAGTTACAGAGGTAACAAGAGCCAGAACACTCGGCAAGCCAGATCCCGAGAAGGAAAAGCTATTGGCTAGGGTTAAGGCATTAATGGAGGCAAACCCAATGATGGGACATAGAGGCATTAGGGTTGGCGTTACATACCCGGAGATCTACGCGGCTCAGGTTAAGGCAATACTTTCAGCAGCTCTAGAGTTAAAGAGGAAGGGTAAGCATGTTGAAGTCCAGATAATGACACCAAACGTTGTTGATATACGCGAAATAGAATACATTATTAATAACGTGATTAAACCTACAGCCGAGGAGATGTTTAAGACGTATGGTGATAGGATTGATTATAGAATTGGTACTATGATGGAGACCGTAAGGTCATGCTTAACAGCCGATAATTTAGCAAAGGTCGTGGACTTCATGAGCTTTGGAACCAACGACCTAACACAAGCAGTCTTCAGCTTTAGTAGAGATGATGTTGAGAATAAGTTCATGAGCAAATACCTAGAACTCGGCATACTCCCCTACGACCCATTCATAACCATAGATGAGGGCGGCGTAGCTAAACTCATGAAACTTGCTGTTGATCAGGCCAGGACCGTGAAACCAAACATTGAAATAGGGATTTGCGGTGAACATGGTGGTGACATAGACTCAATAAAGATATTGGCCAGGGTTGTTGGTAGGGGGTTGAACTACTTCAGTGCATCACCATATAGAATACCCGTAGCCAGACTTGTTGCTGCTCAAGAGTCTCTGAAGATAACAGGTAGAGCTCCAAAGATACACATATACTAACAAGCCTTAAACATTAGGGTCGATTCTTAAATTTAATAAAAATGTCATTTTTATGACTTAGTAAATCTTAAAAATAACCATTATCACACGATGATGTATGACGTATGTAATAACTCTAATCCAATACGTGTTATCATTAATATCAGGAGTACTGGTAGGCTTCTCACTAGGACTTATTGGAGGCGGTGGTTCAATACTTGCCGTACCGCTCTTCCTATATTTCATAGGACTCGATAGCTTACCACATGCCGATCACATAGCCATTGGTACCACAGCACTCGCCGTTGGACTTAACGCCTACATAAACTCTTACATGCACCTTAAGAAGAAGAATGTGGCGCCTAAGGTTGGTGGAATATTCGCCGGCGTAGGTCTCATTGGTTCTCTCCTCGGGGCTTATTTAGGTCATATAACACCCGGCACAAGCCTATTGACGTACTTTGCAATAGCCATGATAGTGCTTGGTGTTTATGTGGCAGTTAGGAGAGAAGCTTCTAAATCTGGGACTATTGATGAAGTTAATCATGTACTTGAGGCATTTAAGAGGTGCCCTGGACTAGCCACATCAACAATACTCAAGGTGGCGCTCTTCGGTTTCATTGTTGGCTTAGTCAGTGGTTATTTCGGCATAGGCGGTGGTTTCCTCATTGTGCCTAGTCTCATGTTCTCAGCTGGTCTCTGCATAACTAGGGCCATTGGGACCAGTCTCATTAGTGTTGGTACCTTTGGCGTGGCTAGTGGTGCTGAGTATTGGTATTATGGAGATGTCTTAATCTTAATAGCTCTTCTTTACGTTGTAGGTGGTGTGGCTGGTGGTTATGCAGGGACGAGTATTGCGGTTAAGGCGCCTAAAGAACGCTTAGGATTGCCTATGGCATAATAATCGTACTAGTCGGCATATACATGCTCTTAAGGATATACCATGTGTTATGAAACGAAAATATTATTTAGTCAAAAGAAGTTAATCTAATAGAATTTGCATGAGATCCATTAGTTATGAGAAGTTAATGAACTTCGTGAAAAACAACCCAACCTATGAGGTTAGGGAGGTTGGTGATACCGTAGAATTACTATTCCACGCACCAACTGAGGAGGAGGCAGCTGGTGCGGAGGCTGTGAATGAGGAGAGCGCCTTGATTAGGATAGTCTTTGTTAAGAGAGGTAGGGAGTTAATACCCAGGGAGGCTTGGGTTGAGAGAGGTGATGTTAGGCGTAGTATGAGTGTTGATGGGTTAGACTCATGGCTTGAATTTGTGGATATGTACTCATAATCATGCATTGAATTAGTTTTTTAAATTCCTTTAATAACCATGATTACTAGTGAATCTGGTAAGGACTGGTATAATATTAATGGTGATTGGATTAACAGTGCTCTTAATAACAAGCATATTTTCTCCCAAGATTTATAATATAATGGGCGAAACATTGGATAATTTCACAATTAACTTAGACACGTATTCTGAATTTCTTGTTCCAATACATATAGACGACAACGCATACCTCATGGTTTCACTGAATAATACTAACCCATTAACAATATACTTGCTTGACGAGGTTGGCCATATCTTAACACCAGTGGGTTATAGACATGAGGATGGCCTTTATTTAGTGATATTTCCCCTAGTTAGGCATGGTAATTATTCACTTGTCATACTTAATGATTATCCTAAGATTCTTAATGCGTCAGTATCAATAACCATTATTCATCAATATATTGTGAACAACGCCTTAATAATCGAAATAATGATGGACCTAGGCACTCTCATTTTTATCTTCGGCGCTATTTTAATTGCTATTAAGATCCTTAGTAGGATCTTGTATGGGTTCTTAGGCGATATAAAAGTTTAAAAGGATCATTTATTAATCACGTTCCTTGGTTGATAACTGATGAGTACGGCATACCTGATCTTAGATGCGTTAGGTGTGGTTGCCCTGAGTGAGAATGGTGATGTGATAACTAAGGTACTCTATAGAGGTAGTACGGATGAGATTGCAGATAAGATGAATAGACTTGAGGCTGGTGAACCCATTGATGAGGTTATGGAGGTAATTAATGAGCTTAAGAATAAGGGTATAAGGAAGATTATTGTTGAGAATAGAGAGTTAGCTAGAAACCTAACCAATAAAGTTACTGATGTTGAGACTAGGTCTGAATTACCCACGAGTGTTGGTAATCAATATAGGAATAACTTTAGTAGATATGTTAAGGAGGTCTTTGGACTTGACGAGAAGGAGTACACAGAGAAGGTCTTCGAGATAACCGTGGCTCAGACCAGGCATAAGCTTAGGCAAGTTGCTGAGAAGAGAGACCTATACGTGGCCCAGGCCATTAGTTCTGTGGATGATCTCGACAAGATTCTCAACCTAATAAGCTCAAGGGTTAGGGAGTGGTATGGTATTCACTTCCCAGAGCTTGAGGATTTGGTTAAGGATCATGAGGAATATATGACTCTCGTAACGAAGTTAGGTCATAGGAGTAATTTCACAGTCGATAACTTAACTAAGCTTGGAATTTCTCAAGATAGGGCTAGGAGGATTGCAGAGGCCTCAAGCAAGAGTGTTGGTGCTGAGATGACTGATTGGGATCTCACGCCAGTGAAGACATACGCAGAGATATACGTACAACTATCAAGTCTAAGGAAATCTCTCTCTCAATACATTGACGAGGCGATGGTTGAGATTGCACCAAACATTAGGGAGTTAGTTGGGTCATTACTTGGTGCCAGATTAATAATGATTGCAGGTGGGTTAACTAGGCTAGCCTTACTACCCGCATCAACAATGCAGGTATTGGGTGCGGAGAAGGCGCTCTTCAGGGCGCTTAGAACTGGCAGCAGGCCTCCAAAGCATGGTGTAATATTCCAATTCCCAGATATATTCAAGGCACCTAGGTGGCAGAGGGGTAAGATAGCCAGGGCGTTGGCCGCGAAGCTCGCCATTGCCGCAAAGGCAGATGCATTCACAGGAAACTTCATAGCACCTAAGTTAAAGGAGGACCTACTAAAGAGAGTTCAAGAGGTTAAGACCATCTACGCAAAGCCACCGCCAAGAAAACCCGAGGCCAAGACTGCAACCAAGAAGGCAGCTGAGAAAAAGGGTCCTGCTAAGAGAACTCGTGGTGAGAGGAGGTAACGTGAATCATTAAACATAAAGATTTATATCCCTTTAAAAATGACCCTTTGTTAATGTCATCGTTAATACGCCCAGTAGGGGTTAGGGAGCATGATAAGTTCAGAGGCGTGTATTGGATTTCCTTTGAAGACGGCACCGAGAGATTAGCCACGATAAACCTAACGCCAGGTAAGAGAGTTTATGGAGAGCAATTAGTTCAGTGGGAGGGTAAGGAGTATAGGGTTTGGAATCCATATAGGTCTAAGCTTGCTGCTGCCATAATGAATGGACTTAAGGAAATGCCCATAGCCAGTGGTTCAAGGGTGCTTTACCTAGGGGCTGCTAGTGGCACTACGGTTAGCCATGTAAGCGACATCGTTGGTAACAACGGCATTATATACTCAGCGGAATTCTCTCCCAGGGTGTTTAGGGAGTTCATGGAGAAGCTTGTGGATCAAGGTAGGAAGAATGTAATACCAATACTTGCAGATGCCAGGTACCCTGAGCAGTATATACCAATAGTTAAGGCTGTTGACATTGCATACATAGACATTGCACAGCCTGAACAGGCAAAAATCCTTGCTGATAATGCGGATGTTTATGTGGTGAGTCACGGTCATGTGATGCTGGTTATTAAGGCAATGAGTATTGATGTTACAAAGGAACCCAGTGAGACCTTTAAGAGAGAGATTGATGTACTTAAGGATAGGGGTTATGAGGTATTAGATATGGTTCACCTCGAGCCGTATGATACTGCCCATGCTATGGTCATCGCAAGGAAGACTTCGTAATATTTCACAAAAGGGTTTTAAATAAAATAATAATAATTATATGTTAAATGAGTAGTGAATTAATAACGCATTTGCTTAATTCGGCAGCTGATAAGAAGGCAAAGGTACTTCTTGTTGGTAATTCGTCATTATCCTACGATGCCATAATGAGAGTGCCAAGTGCTGATGAGGAGAGTAAGTTCATTATTAAGATTAGGGAGGATGTAGAGAGAGTTAGTAAAGATGTGATAATGGACCTCATAGTCTTATCTAAGATTTCAAACTCAACACCACTACTCATTGGTATTAGGTATGGCGAGGAGGAAATGAGAGATGGGGTTGCGTATAAGGTTCATGGCATATACGCAGTGGGCATCAGAACATTCAAGAGAGTCCTCGATAATGAAGGCATTAAGTTCGTTAAGGATAAGGGCATGGTTAAGGCCAGGATCAGGAGTGATGTACTCAGGAGGTTGAGGGAAAGTAGGGGTATGAGCCTTGGGGATCTAGCAAAGGCTCTGGGCGTCACTAGGAAGACTGTGTATGAGTATGAGAGGGGTTCTATAGAGGCCAGTGAAAGGTCTGCACAAGCGTTAATCGAGTTATTCAGTGAGGACGCATTGGATGATGTTAATCTAAAGCCGAATTATGAGGAGGTCAATAATGAGATAAGCATTAGAGAGGAGACTGTGGATTACGAAATTAAGAGATTACTACCAACATTTAAACTATACTCATTACTAAAGGCTCACGCTAAGATCGCAGCCTACTCAGGCAAGGATTCGTACCTCGTTGAGAGTAGTGGTAGGGTTGATAATGAGGTTATTAGTGTGGCTAAGGTTCTCGGTATTGGATTAGCATTAATAGAACGTAATAAGCACGATGTAGAATTCATAGAGGTAGATAAGCAATAAAATTAGTGATAAATATGGATGATTATCCAAGGACAGAGGTTAATGAGGGGTTAGTCTCAGTTACCGTACCTGACCTGAGTAAGTACGTCGTTGGTAATAGACCCGAGCCGGCCCACGCACCGGTATTCTATAACCCTAGAATGGAGGTTAACAGGTCGTTATCGGTAGCTGTAATTAATGGTTACGTGGATTACGTGAGTAGGGAGGGATTAACAATATGCGAGCCTCTCTCAGGCACTGGCATTAGGGCTGTTAGGTATGGTAAGGAGGTTAGGGGCGTCTCTAGGGTTATGGCTAATGACATCTCTGAGAAGGCCTATGAGTTAATGAAGATGAATATAGACAGTAATGGGTTGAGGGATGTGATTATTGCCCATAGGGATGATGCAAACAACCTACTACTTAAACTAGCTAGGGAGGGGGGTTGCGATATCATTGATATAGATCCCTTCGGTTCACCGCAACCATTCATTGAGAATAGCCTCAGGGCTATTAAGGATGGTGGCCTTCTCTGCATTACTGCGACAGACGTTGGTGTATTATCAGGTAGATACCCACTTAAGTGTGTTAGGCGTTATGATTCACTACCTCAAAGATTCCCCTTTAGGTTTGAAATTGGTATTAGGATTCTAATTTACTTAATTGCACGTTATGCGCTCTCCATGGATTACGGAATACAACCACTACTATCATTCATGGACGGCCATTACTACAGAGTCTGCGTATTAGTGCTTAAGGATAGGGCTTACGCCCTTGATACGCTGAAGAACCTGGGCTACGCTTACTACAGGCGTAGCACCTTAGATAGAGGCTTTGTGGAAGGGTTTCCAATACCTACCATTACTAAGGTTGGGTTGGCAGGTCCTCTGTGGATTGGTTATTTATGGGATGCAGAGTTCGTAACTAATTACTTCGCCAGGAACGTAAGGGAGTACTTCAGTGAGAGAGCTAGGGAGCTTAGTAAGCTCCTTATTGATGAAGCTGCATCACCTAATATACCATATGCACTTACCGTGGAGGTTAGTAGGGATTTAGGGCGTGAATTACCCGTTATTGATTTAATAAGCATCATTAGGGGTATGGGTTATCAAGCATTTAAGACTCACTTTTACATTAAGGGATTTAGGACCGACGCAAGTTTACTGAAAGTTAAGGAGAGCATTATGGGGATTAAGTAAATAAGAACCTAACCGTTTGAATTAACGTGCTTGTAATAGTAATAACAGGCCTACCAGGTTCAGGAAAGACAATAGCCTCTGATACTGCGAAAGAACTGGGCCTACCAGTAATCCTCATGGGCGATATAGTTAGGGATGAAGCATTCAAAAGCGGTATATCATCATCAAAGGCATCAGTCACACTTAGATTGATAAGTGGTGCTAGATACATAGCCAATAAGACATTGCAAAAACTTCCTAAATCCGACATTGTGGTTATTGATGGTGCCAGGAGTATTAGAGAGATCGAGACAATTGAGGAGGAATTATCAACAAAGGTTATCTTAATATATATCGTAGCCCCATGGAGAACTAGATTCGAGAGATTACTCAATAGGGGTAGGCCAGACGATCCCAAATCACTCGAGGACTTCCTAATGAGAGACCTCAGGGAGTTAAAGTATGGACTTGGCGACTTGATCGCCAGGGCCGATTATATACTCGTTAATGACTCAACAATTGAGGAGTTCAAAGATAAGATCAAGAAACTACTTAACAGCCTTCTGTCTATCAACCAACCCCCTCAACGCAGCTAACAATGATTCTATTGGCACATTAACTATGGCGAGGGGTATCCTCTCCCTCCTGGCTATCTCAATACCCAAGTAATCCGGCTTCTCAACACCATGCATTACAACCACCGCAGGCCTTATAGCCGTGAAAGCCAGCATTGCTTTCACGGCTATCATCGGCGACCTACCATACTTAACATTTGTGAATATTGCAGCCCTTTGAGTTGTACCACCATAGAGCTTTAGGTACTCATGAGCTGGGACATCAAGAACAAGCTTTAGGCTGTCAACCACTGTGTACCCATGAATATCCACATAACCCTCAGGCTTTACAGCTAAGACCCCACCAATAGCACTTACGAAATCTCCAATCTCAATAGGCATATCGAAATCTCTCATATCCATAATAGCCTCCCAAAATCTCTCACCGCCCAACTGCTTACTCAATATATACAGTCTCTCTCCACCTCTCTCAAGCTCATAATCTACGATAGCCTTAACAACTCTCTTAATGAAGTTAGAGCCAGGCGACTTCCTACGCCCAGACTCATAATCGCTAATCACACTTGGTGAGGTCCCAAGCCTAACTGCTAACTCTGCCTGCGACATGTCAAAAACTCCCTCCATTTCCTAATCCCCTTGCCCGGATTATCCGAGAACACAATATCACCTGCAATCCTAATCATAATATCAGTTATGAAACCCTCATACTCGCTCATCATGAATAATTACATTGCCAAGTATTTATATTTTAATTTCTTTCAATATTTATATTCTATTGAAACCACTAATTTATCGGCAAAACTTTTGACCCCTAATAAACGTACATTTGCTAACAATGTTTAGACGAAAGTAAAGTGTATAGTAGTATATTGTCATGTATTTGACATTGCAGTTTTATTTAGCATATTACTGGGAATAACTTATAAGGTAGTACATTATTTAGGGATTGTGTCTCAACAGATCGGTGCATCACCAGCCGTAACCACTACGGAGAAAGTCGTAATTGGCAAACCACCCCTCGGTGCACCAATAAGACGAACATACACATTCAAGGTTAGGAGGTATGATCCAGAAAGAAGGACATATTATTGGAAGGAATATAAAGTGGAACTCACAAATCATGAGACAGTACTTGACGGCCTATTAAAGATAAAGGCAAATCAAGACGCAACACTATCCTTCAGATATAGTTGTAGAATGGGTATATGTGGCTCATGCGGTATGATAATAAACGGAACACCAAGACTCGCATGCGAAACAAAACCCTACGATTTAGGCACCGAAGTCGTCACAATAGAACCACTGAGTAATTTTGAACCAATTAAGGACGTCGCCGCAAACTTCTTAGATTTCTTCGAGAAGCATAGGTCAGTTAAACCCTGGTTAATAAGGATGGATGAGGTAGAGCAATTCGAGAAGCCTAAGTCATATTACCTACAGACGGAGGATCAACTCATCGAATACTTAGAATTCTCATACTGCATTAAGTGCGGACTCTGCTACTCCGCATGTCCCATGGTATTCCTAAACAAGGATTACCTGGGGCCGCAGGCCCTTGCTCAGGCATATAGGTGGAGCGCGGATAATAGGGATGAAGGCGCTACACTTAGGTTAAAGATTGTGGATAACGAGAATGGGATTTGGTCCTGCCACTACAGCGGAACCTGTAGTAAGGTTTGTCCAAAGGATGTCGATCCAGCCCTGGCCATAAACCTATTAAAGCATTGGTTACTATATGGTAAACAAAAGAGGTGATGGATATGGCAAAGCAAGAAACCAAGAAAGTAGTAAGGACCTCACCTAAATGGTCTCTCTGGTTCAGGGGTCTTGATGAATGGTTATTAATATTCCAGAAGGTTAGTGGTGCAATACTCGTAATATACCTAATAGGGCACACGCTCGTAATATCAACAGCGTTCAACCTGGGACACCCAACACCACTTACTTGGAACGCAATCATAGGCATGGTTGAGGGACCTGTGGTTTACGGCCATGTTCATGTTGGCACAATAATCGAGTACCTAATAGCACTATTGGCCGCTGTACACGGAGCCAATGGATTCAGATTAATACTGACGCAGTACTTCGGCATTGGACTTCCAAGACCTGGGAGGCATGCCTTTCCAAGGGCAGTGCCGTCAGTTAAGAAGGCCAGCCAGGAGTCGCTGAAGTACATAGCTATAATCGTAATTTTAATATTCCTAATACTGGCAACACTCGTAGCCTTCATATGGTGATGAGCATGGTGAGCGCCTCCACATTAAGAAAGATCCAATATCTCCTTGGCATAGTACTAATTGTTGTGCTTGGGATACACTTAGCCTTTAGGTGGCCGAGTTATGAACAGTCAATAACCTACACAGCCGCTATAAGCCATATACAGGCTTGGGACTTCGTCTACGCCGCTGTACTCTATATATTACTATACGCAGCCCTAACCCACGGCTTAATAGGATTTAGGACATTACTCCTTGAGTTATGGCATTGGAGGTATGCGAGAATCACGGTTGATGCTATTCTAATAATTGTGGGCGTTGCAGTGGCTGTAATAGGTACAATAGCACTGACAGGGGTAATACTAACCCTCATCCACTGAGAACTGTTCAGGCTCCCAATAATTCAAAATTTCCCTAAAGGAATTCACATCAACATCCTTAATGGCCATTAATTCAGCCGCAGCTGCTATTATGGCTGATACCAACGATAACGCATCCCTCCTAGTCAGATAACCCATATTACCAATTCTAAACGCCTTACCCTTAATGTCATCCATAGCATCAGAAATAGAAACACCAAGCCTATAAACAATACTCCTAAACCTGGCCGAATCAACACCCTGCGGATATTTAAAGGATAATACAGTACTTGATCTATAATAATCATTCTCAATAAAAGTTTCGAAGCCAGCCCTCCTTAAGGCATTAATTATTGCCCTACCTCTCTCAATATGCCACCTAATCCAATTCTCAAGACCAACCTCCCTAATAATACTCAGAGCCTCCCTAATTGCGAATAGATAATTGACCGAGGGAGTGAAGGGAGTTTCGAACTTTTCGCCAAACTTCCGAATTAAATTAATATCAAAGTAAATACTCGGATGACTAATTGACTCTGCCTTCCTATATGCTTCACTAGTAGCCACAGTTATGAAGGACATAACTGGCGGTGACGCCAAACACTTCTGACTACTTGAAACAGCCACATCAATCCCCCAAGAATCAACCTCAAAATAATCACCACCAAGCGCTGATACATTATCCACAAGAACGAGAGCTCCATAGGACTTAACCCAATCAACCACCTTAGGTAAGTCCCTAAAGGCAAGCCCTGGGCTTGTATCGTTATATACTGTGGCAAACACATCAATCTTCTTAATCCCCATACCCTCAACCTTAGCCTTTAAATCCTCGTAAGTTGGTGCCTTATCCCATCCATAATTAACCTCAATAACCTCAGCACCAACCCTCCTAAGATGATTAACAAGCCTCCTACTAAAGCTTCCGAAGACAGGCACAAGCACAGTATCCCTAGGCCTAACGAAGTTCAAAACCATAGCCTCCACAGCACCCGTCCCACTAGCCGTTAATGGATACACATCACCATTTGTCCTAAACACATAACGTAAGCCCTCAACCACATCCCTATATAATCTATGGAAATGCGGTGACCTATGATCAACTACTCTCATTAATGCCCTCATAACCCTGGGCGGTATTTGAGAAGGCCCAGGTACAGCAAGCAAGGGGTCTGGCGCTAAGTCTAGGTTCACAGTCATTCCCTTAATTAATTGCCTTTAAAGTTTTATTAGCCAATTATATAATCTAATTATCTGAAGAAACTCAATTAACATTGTGAGTGTTCACGGGGACTCAACCTTAATTAAGAAGTAGGTTAGACCGTGTTGTGTTAATAACGAAAATAAACATTAGGGGCTTCAACGGGATTAACATAAACCTCGATCTAGGTCCCCTCACAATAATTACAGGTCCCCCCGGCTCAGGCAAATCCCTAGTGCTAGAATTACTGTGGAGAGTGTTTAAGGGGATTAATGATAAGGTTTCCCTTGATGGTTTCCCAAGGGATTTAGATGCTAAGATTGAGGTTACCATATCACTCGATAATTGGGTTAAGAGAAAACTTGAGGAGGCTGGTTACCAGGGCGATACCGCAACCATCAGCGTAGGCTTTAATGGAAATACCTATGTGCAGGTGATTAGGATTGGTGATAAAGAGGTTCTAGTGAGCGAGTATGCGGGTGGCCGTAGTAGAGTTAAGTATCCCCTCGATGTGGAGGTTGCAGATTCATCATTATTATTAAACCCAGATGGATTAACCCCCCAGGGTCAGGCTCTACAACTAATTAGTAGTGCCTCTGAGGATTATGAGACCACCCTCACCGTGGTCAAGGCATTAAGGGATTACCTAACCTCAGTAGGTGTGTATAGAGTTGGCCCATACATAGACTTTAGATCCCAAGACCAGGGTATTGAGACCCAGCAAGGGGATTTCATCGGAACTCATGGTGAGTATATCGTGAGCATCCTATCTCAATTATTTACAGACCCCAGGAGGGATTCGGAGACTAGGTTTTTGAGAAGATTATTGGGTGAATTGGGGTTTAGGAATTTTAGGGCTGGTTGGTATGGCGGTAAATTAGTTATTTCCTACATAGATAAGAGGGGGATTGCGCACATTGGTGATGAGCTGCCCTGTCATGCGAAGACAATACTAGCCATAACAACCCAGGTCATGATTTCAAAAAGACCCTCAATACTCATCTTTGAGAATTCAGACTACTGCCTCAGTGAGGGTCTAGGGCAGGTAATAACTAAGGTATTGAGTAGTTACGTCGATGGCAAACAAATCATTATGGAGGCTAGGAATAGGTGGCTCATTGATGAATTGAAGATGCCCCACGTAGTCCTCTACAGCATGAGCTAACACTCAATGCCAGCCAATTTAATCAACTCCTTAAGCAATTCCTTAATCCTACTCTTATCAGCCTCACTAATCTTATCCCAATTATCAAGTATATACCTTGATAGAGACATAAAATCATTCACAGTCTCCGCAATCCTATCAACACTCGGCAAGCCTAGAAAGGCCTTACCACTCTCCGTAATTTCATAATACTTCTTCGTACTCTCAACCCTAGAAATCTTAATCAAACCATCAGACTCAAGCTCCTCCAACGCTGGGTATATCGAGCCAGGGCTTGGCCTCCAGAAACCCATGCTCAATCTCTCAATCTCATCAATAATCTGAGCCCCAGTCATAGGCCCCCTACTACTCAATAAATACAGTATTAAGTACTTCAAACCCCTCCTTTTTATAAACCATTGAGGTGGCGGTCCATGATGCATCCAATTATCGGAATCAATAATCAGAGAATCTTATAAATTTAACTCATTACTTCATGTATAACAATATTTACTCTTAGTTATACTTAATAATGCAGGTAACGATTAAAGATGAATGAAGACATGAATACCCGCGGTCATGGCGGGTTTGGATGGAAACATGGATTAATTGACTTAAGCTCAAACATAAACCCACTAGGGCCTCCAGGAGAACTCATGGAACTAATAAAAGAAGCCACTGAACAAGCGCAATACACGCATTACCCAACAGAGTTAGGTAATGATTTAAGGGAAGGATTGGCAAAGTATGAGGGAGTTGATTCAAGCCTTACTTACGTATTTAATGGAGCCACTGAAGCCCTACAACTCCTAATAATGTACCTGAGACCAAGGCGCATAGTAATGCCTATACCGAACTACAGTGATTATGGGCGTATTGCCAAACTAATGAATATAGAGCTAACCACACTAGAGTATTGGGGTTCTGGTGATTTAGTCGAGAAAATTCACAACAAATTAGTGCGAGGTGCCATGGTTATTATATCAAACTCAAACTCACCCATGGGCTACCTAATCCAACGTAATGAACTACTTGAGATGGCTGAAGAGTTAGTTAGGTATGATGGTTTGCTGCTTGTTGATGAGTCGTTCATGGACTTCGTTAAGGATGAACAATCATTAATTAAGGATATTGACCAGCACGAGAATATAATAGTCGTGAAATCCTACACGAAATTCCTAGCAATACCAGGGCTCAGGGTTGGCGCTGCCTATAGTAAGATAGATATTGAGGATCTAGTGCCCACGTGGCCCATTAACTCAATAGCCGAATACGCAGTATCTAAGTATATGAAACATGCCGCTGAGTTTAGGAAGAATACGATAACCTTCATCAATACCGAAAGAAACAAGGTACTGAGAACCTTAGAGGACCTAGGCATTAATTACTACCCCTCAGTCACTCATTACTTCGTTATTAAGCACGAACCATGGCTCAACGATGAATTAATGAAGAGGGGCTTCTTAATAAGGGAGCTCTCTAACATACCACCCCTAACCAAGGGGTACTTCAGGTTTAGCCTTAGGGAGTCTAACATTAATGATGCTTTCCTCAATGCCCTACGAGAAACAACACTTATTAAAAAGTGAGGGAGATCAAGTAATGAATGAGTTCAGAACTGAGAGATGCACTGCCTGAATTAACGTCGAGACTCATAAAAATACCAAGCGTTAACCCACCAGGTCTCACCATAAATGTAGCAGGCTTCATCAGGGACTGGCTCAATTCCCAAGGACTCACTAGCGAGGTTAGGGAATACGTCAAGGACAAACCAAACATAATAGCCAAAGTTGGCAAAGGCAAACCAACATTAATACTAAACGGGCACATGGACGTAGTACCCCCAGGAGACGAGACCAAATGGACCCACCCACCATTTTCAGGAAAGATAATCGAAGATAAAGTATATGGGAGAGGCGCAACAGACATGAAGGGTGGATTAGCAGTAATAATGACAGTATTCGCAGAACTAGCCCCAATAATCGAGAAGACAGGCTCCGGAACTCTAATCTTCTCAGCAACAGTTGATGAAGAGACTGGCGGTCACGCAGGAGTAGAGGCCTTAGTTAAGGATGGAATCCTGAGCGGTGACGCAGCCATAATTGCCGAACCCTCAGGCTCCACTAGATACTACATTGGTGAGAAGGGGCTTTGCCAAATTAAGCTTATAGCCAGAGGCAGACCTGCCCATGGTAGCCTACCAATACTTGGTGATAACGCGATAATGAAACTCACAAGGGCAATTGAGAAGGCAGAATCCCTAATCAAGGAATTCAATAGAACAATTAAGATACCCAATGATTTAACAGAAGCCGTTAAGAATTCAGCAGAGGTTTATCTAGAAGTCACAAAGTCCATGGGACTTAACGCAGCATTAAATGATATTGAGACCATGATAACCACAACCACCTTCAATCCCGGAGTCATTAGAGGCGGTTCCAAAGTAAATGTTGTGCCGGACTATGCAGAACTCGAGCTCGACATGAGAGTACCACCCGGCGTCTCACCCAACCAAGTCATTGATTACTTAAAGAGGGGATTAGAGGGACTCGTAGATGTTGATATTATTGACACCAGCGAACCCAATTACACAAATCCCAGCGAAGCAATTACTAGGTTAGTCCATGAAGGCATTGAGAGAATACTTAACGAATCCCCAAGACCAATAATAGTCACTGGGGCAACCGATGGTAGGTACTTGAGGGATAGGGGAGTACCTACGGTTGTGTATGGACCTGGTGAATTAGCACTTGCCCATGCCTATGATGAGTACGTAACCATTAATGACCTGCTCAAGGCTCATGATGTCATGATCTACGTAATTAAGAAATTCTTCAACATTGGATTAGAAGCGAAATTGTTAATTTAGAGCTATTACTCTTAAACTTTAATGCCAACCAAGTTCCTCTACTGGTGGGATTCATATAAAAAGGAGTTTGATGCCGTAGTTACTAGAATTGATGGCAATAGAGTTTGGCTTGATCAAACACTATTTCACCCAAAGAGCGGTGGTGTAGCAAACGACACAGGCAAGTTAATCTGGCAAGGCGATGAATACTTAGTCAGGGAGGTAATTAAGGAAGGAGAAGATGCAATCCACATACTTGATAGAGAACCAAGGTTTAAAGTCGGCGATGCAATCCACGGAGTAATCGATTGGGACAGGAGGTATAGACTAATGAGACTACACACAGCAACCCACATAATAGCAGCCCTAGCCTACAAGAAATACAACACCCTAGTCACCGGCGGAGAAATAACGCCTGAATACGCAAGAGACGACTACAACCTAAACTTAAGCGGTGAAGCTCTAAGAAACGCATTCCAAGAATTAATTAAGGAAGCCAATGAAGCTGCAAGCACTGGTGTACCTGTAAAGATATACTTCCTA
Source organism: Vulcanisaeta sp. AZ3 (assembly GCA_000960865.2). Taxonomy (GTDB): domain Archaea; phylum Thermoproteota; class Thermoprotei; order Thermoproteales; family Thermocladiaceae; genus Vulcanisaeta. The sequence goes on from JZWU02000001.1 coordinate 28,077, forward strand.
AAGAGAGAAGAAGCGCTAAAAATACCAGGCATAGTAAAGCTAGCAGAGAAAGAACCACCACCAGGTGAAGAATGGAGAATTGTGGAGATTGAGGGAATTGATGTGCAGGCTGACGGTGGACCACACGTAGCAAATACTAGAGAGATTGGAGAGATAGTATTCATGAAGAGTGAGAGTAGAGGTAAGGATAAGAAGAGAGTTTACTATACCGTAAAACCATAGGTATCATTATAAACTATCCAAGAGGAATAGATAAATGATTATTGAGAATAGCATAAAGCCTTAAAGATGCCAAAGTAATAGGCTTAGCAATGCAGAGTAATAATATTGGAAGAATGCTCAAGATTAGTGGTATTGGCGGCTTTATACTTAATGCCATTGCAACATTAGTACTGTATATATACATACTAATGCCAATTATACTACAGGAGACCGAGACTCGATTAAGGAGTATGGGAATACCAGTACAACAAGTACGGCCTGAACTATCAATCATATCGTCCGTGACTGAAGTAGTAGTGCCAATAACAATGCTCATAATATGGCTTATACAATCCGCAATCCTCTACGGACTATTTTGGGCATTCAAAATACGTCCTAGCTTTACAAATACCTGGCTAGTAAGTGGTAATTATTACTACATAGCCACAATATCCACAGCAATAACAGGCTTTTACTTAACAACCCTTATCCCCCACATAACATCACCCTACACGCCACAACTCCTAATAATAGATCTAGCCTTCCTAATAATAGGCTCAATATTCCTCGCCTATTTATTCTCGAAAGTATATAACACACCATTTATTAAAGCATTCATACCCACACTAATATCCCTAACAATACTATTCATAATAACAACACTACCATCACTACACACGCTTCAATACTAAGAATAATCAAACATTACTAAAAGGATTGGGTCAATGAGCTATGCTCATTAACTCCTGAATTAACTTACTAACACCCTCCCTATCCTTAGGCACTTCATAAGTCGTTAAAATCCTCCCATCACTTATCCTCGAAACTCTATGACAATTACCAATAAGCTCTAAATTATGCGTAACCATAACTATCGTAATACCCAACTCACCATTCAAACTCCTAAATATGTCCATAATTACGCCTGCAGCTTTTGTATCTAAATTACCAGTAGGTTCATCAGCAAGCAAGAGCTTCGGCCTAGCCACTATCGCCCTAGCAATAGCAACCCTCTGCTGCTCACCACCACTCAATTCACTAGGCCTCCTACCAGCCTTATCCCTAAGCCCAACCATCTCTAAAGCCTCAAGGGCCAACTTTTTACGAGCACTTGGATCAACACCTCTAGCTATTAATGGTAACTCCACATTCTCCAGCACGCTCATCCTAGGTATTAGATAATATAGTTGAAAGACAAAGCCCACATACTCATTCCTATACCTATCAAGCTCAGCCTCACCAAGCCTATGTAACTCATAGGGACCAACCCTAAGGTAACCCCCACTAACCCTATCAAGACCACCAATAAGACTTAACAACGTAGTCTTACCACTACCACTAGGCCCAATTATGCAGTGAAACTCACCCTCATTAGCCATCAAGTCCACACCCCTCAAGGCTGGGTAATCACCGTAGTACTTCCAAACATCCTTAAGCTCTATGAATGCCATGCATATGAAGGTGCGTAAGACTTATATTTAATGCTTACTCTCGATTTTCTGTGATTTCAATATCGGATAAAGTAGCAACGAAACTAGCGACTAAGGGATTAATAGTCGTGGCAGTAATCCTCCTAGGGCTTGCCCTAACAATTACCGCCCAATCAAACACGCCACCCCCATTCTCAGTAATTAGCATAACAGCAACACCAACACCAACCTCGCCAGGAGTATCTAAAGTATCAATAACATTACTATACACAGGAGGTACCTACCTCTACGGCACAAACTTCCAATTAATACCCTGCCCAGGAACAACAATACCAATAAACGTCATATCAACAGATCCAGTTTACGTCGGTTGGATAACGCCAAACCAACAAATCACAATAACATACCTGATAAACACCACAGTACCACTAAACTGCCAATCAACCCTAGAAATAACCTGGAACGCCCAATACCAACAATCACCCAGAGCCCAAGAGATTACATACATACAAGTAGCTGGGTCAGGCTCAACAAGCATGAACCTACCATTAACAATTTATGGCGAACCAATAATAACACTAACCACAAACGCAACCTATGTAATCAGCAACCTAGCAAACCCACTAAAACTAATAATCAAAAACAACGGCAGCGGCCCACTCTATAACGCCCAAATCAGCGTATCAGTTCAAGGAGCTACAATAATACCCAGCATGAGCTCAATAAGTATTGGCACATTAAATCCAGGTTCGGAATATGTAGACGTAATTTACATAACACCAACAGGCAGCGGTCCTATATCATTAACAGTCACATACAGCGGTATTGACCAAGGAGGCAACGTAGTGAGCAATTCATACATGGAATCCCTAAGTGTAGTACCAGCATCCCCAAGCCAAGTCATTGTTTATCCAGTCAATTCCTCATTAAACGTTGGTTTTGGCAAATTAATACTTGGCGTTAGAAATGTTAACCCAGTGCCTATATACAACGTAACCCTGGTAATACAGTCAACCAACGGATTAGCACTAGTACGAAATGCAACATATAACATACCCGAGGTAGGACCAGGCAATACATACTACCTAGAAATACCCATTGTAGTACCAATAACATCAAACTCAGCCCAACTAACCTACACACTCACATACCAATACGTAAATGGCTACCCAGAGAGCTTAGGAGGCTCATTAACAATGGGTATCTTAAATATTCCAAGCATATTGATTACGGGCTATACTGCAGCACCATCAATAGTTACCGTGGGCTCCACAACCACAGTATCAATAACCTTCACAAATACAGGAGCGACGCCAGCATATAACTTGAATGTGACTGCAATACCAGGACCTGGACTAACTATCATCAGCCAACCAAGCACATACCTAGGCATCTTGAACCCACAACAATTAAGTGCCGCTGCCTTCAGCTTCATGGCTACCAAGCCCATTAACACTACAGTCACATTTCTAATAACGTATACGGATCAATTTGGGCAAATGCACAGCGTTTATTATACTGTGCCATTGAGCATTTCAAGAAATACAACACTGCCTTCAGTAACTCCTCATAGTGCAGGTTACCATTATAATTCTTACCATAGTGCTGTGTTTTTATTCATAGCGTTATTGGTAATCGCCATAGTTGTAGTAATAATCATTGTAATACTTACTACGCGTCGCAGTAAGGTGAAAGAATGAGGGGTACTGATTATTTAAGACTATCATGGAGAGCGCTTTGGGAACGTAGAGGCAGGACTATTGGAGCTATTATAGGTATTATAATAGCCATACTAGCTCTGGGATTAGCGGTAGGTGTTGGTCAGGGCTATAGGGCATTAACCGTGGGTTTCTTCACAAGAGTCTTTGGAACGAATACAATATTCCTACTTCCTGGGCAGGGCTCGGAATTAACGATGACAGATGTAGTTGCAGTAGAGAGGTTACCACATGTAATTAATGCATTGCCCATATTACTCATACCCGCTAGGCTTAATGCAAATGGTTATTCATCCACAGTCGAGGTGATGGGAGCCACAATTGAGGAACTCGAGCAACTCTACGGCGTCACATCAATAAATAACGCCCTACTCTCCGGCTCGCCAACCCTAGCCCCTGGTGTTGCCTTAGTCGGGTATAATGTGGCCTTTACAAGCACTGGGCAGCAGATTATTCACCCTGGACAAACATTGATACTTAATGTCAATGGTAGGAATATAATAATGATGGTTAGCGGCATAATGCAGTCAAGTGCAATAGCCCTGGCAGGTGTTAATCCTAATAATGTCGTATTCATCGATGAAAATACATTCCTAAGCCAACTGGACCCCTCAGGCGTTGTTGGGGGTATAATTATTTATACCGATACACCAAGCAGCATTAATTACGTACTCAATGAGCTAAAGGCCCTATATCCTATGGATCAAGTATTAAGCCCATCTACGATACTCAGTAGCGTTAGTCAGTATTTAACCATAATGGAGGTCTTTCTAGCCTTCATTTCAGGCATAAGTTTTGTAATAATTGGTATATGGGTATTCGATACGATGATGCTTAACGTAATGCAAAGAACGAGAGAATTCGGAATTATGAGAGCTGTTGGATTCAGTGGTAAGTCAATACCACTATTATTAATAATGGAGGCCCTAATAATGGCATTGATAGGCTCGGTAATAGGCATAGTACTACTAATGACTGTAGTTCATTTTTTATCAATGCAAAGCACCGCATTTAGTGGTTTTGGAGGATTTGGAAGGGGATTTGGAGTTACATTACCTATTGAGCTGACGCCATTTGATTATGCCCTATTATTACTACTACCAATGGCCATAAATGTAATAGCCGCATTAGCACCAGCCATAAGGGCTATGAGAGTACCACCAGCCCAAACTCTAAGATACGAGTAATAAAAATAAATATGTCACGATTTTATAATATTTAGCTTTGAATAGTGCACCCCTAGTTTATTCTGGTGGTATTTCAGTGTATATTAGCGATATGTCTATACCTCTCCTCAGGTTTATGTATTTGGCTATGCCGTAGATTAGGGCACCAAGTCCTATTAATCCGAGTACATAGGCTAGCCCTGGATAGTATGGTTGAAGTGGGGTTAGTGATCCTATTACGCCGAAGTATGGGTTTGTGAATGCCTCATAACCGAGAAGTACTAGGGGTATTAGTGAGAGTATTGCTGCTATAAGCATTCCTTTGTTTCCTTCCTTCTTAGCCGCTCTTATGCCTGCTATGGAGACTAGTACTAAGTAGATTATGGCTAGGGGTGTATAGCTATAGAGTGCTTCGTAGCCGTTGGGGCTTATTATTGGGAATAGTAGGAAGAAGGCTGTGGCGGCTAGGTCAAGGAGGTGGGCATACATTGGTGAACCCCACTTATTAAGTCTCGAGAATATCTCCGGGAATAGGCGGTCGAAGGAGAAGGCGAAGATGTAGCGTGCGAAGACCACTATTCCGAAGGATATTACGAAGAGTTCCCAGGCTATTAGGCCTAGGCCTATGAACCATTGGAGGGCTTCGTTGTGGGCTAGGTAGATGGTTACTGTCCAGAAGTTGTATATTTGGGTTGGGTAGTAGGTCATGTTGAATTTGTAGCCTGCGGCTAGGTCCATGAGTAGGAATGGTATTGTTATGAAAATCACTGTGAGTAGGCTGCCTAAGATTTCATTGTAGAGCAAGCCCTTCCTAGTCCTTATCTCGGCACTAACTGCAGGTCCTGCGTATAGCCATATGTAGGCGAAGGAGGCTAGGTAGGGTACCATGTATAGTGTTGAGTATAGGTTAAACATGGGTCCTCTGTATGGTTTTTGGTTTGTTAGGTTGAAGTACTTGAGGAATGGTGTTATTTCTTGGTGGAAGTTTGGTATTGATAAGCCTAGGATGATCATGGCAGTTAATGTACCGACCATGGCGAGTATACCTAGGGCTGTTGTGAGTTTAAAGCCTGCGCTTGGTCTTACTATATTCACGATTAGCATTGCCGTGAATGCAACCAACGCCAGAGCATAATCAAACCACACATTGCTTGTAGTAAATACTGTATTCGCGAGGTTAATTATATCGTTTAGTCCGTGGGAGTATCCTATTACGAGGAGTACGTTATTAATTGCCGTCACTGAGAAGAAGGCTGATAGGGCGAAGAAGGGTGGCATGTTGAAGGCTAGGGCTATCCCCATTATTGAACCAATACTGCCATGCAGCTTCCTCGTAAGCCAAACATAATCTCCGCCGGTTCTGGGTATTCTGATTATGAAGTATGTGTAGAGGAGTGCTAGGGGTAGTGTGAGGATGAAGGTTATTAGACTAGCTAACCAAAGTACAGCACCGGGTATTATGAAGGGGCTTATGCCAATAAATATTGCCAAACCAGCACCCATATTAGCTACGTTAAGCATTGTAGCATCCAAGAGGGATGCCTTTTTGACTAAGCCAGAACTTTGTCTAACGAAGAGGGACATTGGCCCTCCTAGGCTTGGTACAGCCTTAATACTGTATACTTGCAAAACAATTCCTAAACTGTGAAGGGGGCTTTCGTATTAGTAATGCAAGAATTGCCATGATAGAATAGGAATAAATTAGGTGTGTGTCGTTAATGTTGTGTCGTTTGCAGGCACTATTTAAGGCGAATATCATTGTTAGTGTTATGTTTTATTCATAATTTATGATGTTAGGTCTCCAGTTGTTATTTCGAGGGGCTTTCCCTTAGGTTCCTTTATGAGCAATGTGAATATTATACCGACCACTGCAACCGCCACGAGGGCAAAGAGCAAGTCTGACATTATTACGTACTTAGCTGCCGTACTTAAGTGTGGGTTTGTTATTGGGAAGAGTATTGGTATTAATAAAGCTGCTATGGTAGCTCCAAGCTTACCACTACCTGCCGCGATTCCATGCCCGGTGCTTCTATATTTTGTTGGAAAGACCTCGGTGGGTATTATGAATGTTGTCACGTTGGGGCCCACGTTCGTGAAGAACTGGGCAATGCCGTATAGGGCTAGTATTACTGCTGGTATTATTAATCCATTTCTAAGTAGTATTGCGGTTATTAAATAAGCTATGGCCACCATAGAGAAACCTAATATCTGCATTGTCCTCCTACCCATTTTATCAACTAGAAATGCTGCTACGTAGTAACCCGGCACAAGGAATGCTAGAACTACGTATAGCTGAGTGTAAATACCACTTAATGGATTGCCAGCGAGGCCTAGGGATGACGTGACGAAGGGGCCGAAGATATTCATACCGTAGAAGAATACATCAAGTGCGAACCAGGGGATTGCCGTGGCTAGTATTGTTAGTATGTACTTAGTGAGACTTACGCTATTATTTACGGCCTGTGGTTCTATATCGACGTCCGCTTTTAATACATCCTTCATAGCCTTGCGCACACCCTCGCTATTCTTTCTAACGAAGTACTCAAACCTGGGTGTCTCATGAATCCTACGTCTGAAATAAATGACGAGGGCTGGAAATACAGCGCCGGCACCAAGCAATATCCTCCAGGCCAAGTCTGGATTAATTCCAGCATACATTAAACCAATGCCTAGCAATGCAGCTGTAACTATTCCCCAACCCTGCATTGAGAAAACGCCAGCAACAAAGAGGCCGCGGCTTTTAGCTGGGGAGTACTCGCTCATTAATGTCGCACTTATTGGGTAGTCGCCGCCAACGCCTAGGCCTAGGATTAGTCTTGTTATCCATAGCATGGTTGGGTTTATGGAGAGAGCTGAGGCTATGGCGCCTGCTGTGAGTATGGATGCTTCAACACCGTATATGTACTTACGCCCAAATATGTCGCCAATCCTACCAAATATGAAGGGGCCGATTACAGCTCCGAAGAGGGCGGCCGAGGCTATTAGGCTTATTTCCGTGCTCGTTAAATCCCAAATTTTCTGTAGGAATACTAGGGCTATTGATATTGCAAAGAGGTCGTAGGCATCTGCAAAGAAACCTGCGCCAGAGATCAATAACAACTTTACATGGGCTTTGGTAGGTCTTGCTTGATCTAGTGGTTCAAAGGGTAACTTACTCGGCATTGTGTACCGTGGAATTAAAGTTCTAATAGGGTTTTTGTCTGTAAAGTACTTATCATATATAGTAGTATATACTTTATTATTTGACGATGCTTCGTGGTGGCAAATTTTTATTAATTGCAGTTAGGCCTTGTGGGCGATGCCTGTAATAGACCTAAATCAAGTAGACCTTAGGACGCTAACACCCGATCAATTAGACTGGAGGAAATTCGTATTACCAAGTGACCACCCAATGAGAGTTATTAGGATTGAGAAAGTAATTGCCAACATAGGCGTTGGCAAAAGTGGAGAACCCCTAGAAAAGGCTGCAAAAGTCCTCGAGGAGCTCACTCAGCAGAAGCCAAGTTATAGATTAGCGAAGAGGTCAATAAAGGATTGGGATATTAGGAAGGGTGAACCGATAGGTGTTGCTGTTACCCTGAGGAGGAATAAGGCTGTTTGGTTTCTTCTTAGGGCTTTGACTGCTGTGGATTTCACACTTAGGGAGAGCTGCTTTGATGATTGGGGTAATGTGGCTTTTGGAATTAGGGAGCACATAGTCATACCCGGCACTAAGTATGACCCAGCAATTGGTGTTTGGGGTATGAATGTGGTCACAGTACTAGCAAGGCCGGGGCTTAGGGTTATGTATAGGCGTAGGGCTAGACATGATGTTGGCAGGAGTCAGAGGGTTTCGAAGGCAGAGGCTATGAAGTTTTTCGAGGAGGTTCTTGGCGTCAAAATAGTTAAATAGGTTTCCCCCGCTGGTTTAATAGTGTCCTCATGGGATGAGTTAATTAAGAGCGTTGGTTCAGTTAGTAGTATTAGGGAGTTATTTGTAAAAGCTAAGGATTTAGGGCTCAATGTTGCCGAGCTTATGAATAATTACCTAAGAACTGAACCCTTATTTAACTTCGTAGGTCTCGAATTCCTAGAAATAAGTGATGGCTTCGTCAGGGCTAGGTTTCCATACAAGAGGGAGATCCTTAGACGCGGTGGTATGGTTCACGGCGGCGTGATAATGACCGTGATAGATACGGTTCTCGGAACTGCAGTCATGACTATTAATGATGGTGTTGATCAATATACCGCCGAACTCAAGGTTCACTTCCTTGAGCCATTAATTAATGGTCCATTCACTGTGGATGGTAAGGTTATTAGGGCAGGTAGATATTTGGCCGTTGCAGAGGCCCAGGTCTATGATGCTAATAATAGGCTCTGCGCTCTTGGAGTGGGGACATGGTTCATGGTAAAGAATAGAAATAAGCAGGTGAGCGGTGGTAATGATCATGGATCAAGTTAAGGTGTAATTGTTTATGGTTAGGGTCCTGGACCTAACGAGGTTATACCCAGGGGGCTTAGCCACAAGGTTTCTGGTGGACCTGGGTTTTGAGGTTATTAAGATTGAGGATGCGGAGATTGGTGATTACCTAAGGGATATATCACCACTCCTCTTTGAATGGTTAAATACGGGCAAGAAGAGCGTAGCCCTAAATCTAAAGAGTGATAGGGGTAGGGAGGTGTTTTATGAGTTAGTTAAGAGAAGTGATATTGTGATTGAGGGGTTCAGACCTGGGATAGCTAAGAGGTTGGGTGTTGATTATGAGACCCTTAAGGATATTAATAGGGGGATTATTTACTGCTCGATAAATGGTTATGGTAGTTACGGACCATATAGTCAATTGCCAAATCACGACATAAACTGCGCAGGCATTGCAGGACTTCTAGATCCAAACCTATACATGGATAATGCACCAAAGACACCAATAGCTCAGATTGCTGATGTTGGGTCAGCATTGCTTTGCGTTATTGGTGTGTTAGGTAGGCTGTTAGTGGGTAATGGTGGTTTTGTTGAGGTCTCAATGATGGAGGCGGCCTTATTATTCAATACATTAAATATGGCAATGGTTCTTGAAGGTCGAGAACCAACATTAACAGGTAAATACCCGTTTTATAACGTGTATAGGTGTAAGGATGGTTATATAACAATCGGGGCCATTGAGGAAAAGTTCTGGCAAGGTTTATGTAAGGCCTTAAATCGTGAGGACCTAATCAATAGACAATATGACAAGAACGCAATTGAGGAGTTAGAGAGGGAGTTTGGTAGGTACACAATTAATGAAGCATTAAAACTACTCTGGAGTTACGATGTACCCGCCGCGCCAGTGAACACCATAACAAGCCTAAACAACGACCCCCAACTCAAAGCTAGAGGGTATAATCAAGGCTTTCTAAACCCAATAATCATAAATGGAACCAGACCAATAAGCATGGGCAGGGCACCGAGGAGGGGAGAACATACAGTAGAGATTCTTAGGGAGGTTGGTTTAAGTGATTATGAAATTAATGAATTAATAAAGAACGGTGTAGTGGGAATTAGTTAACTAAAGCCTAACATTCACGGTAATGGCTTATCGTTTAGGAAATATAGAATTACATGAAACCACACCTTTAGCGAGTTCATCAATGAATCTGGTGTATTCCTCATAAACATCTGCAATCCACGTGTTAATTCCCTTGAAGTAGGTGGGTTTGGAATTTATTAATTCACGTAACTCATCATTAGACAGCTTATTTACGTAATAACATGGATCCTTAAGTAATAATACTCTACGATATTCCCTCGCCATCTCCTGAGTTACTGGTGTGCCCTCAATACCATCAACATACTTAAGGTAATGCTCCACATCATTTAACGAAACATGATTTACATACCCCCTACGTACCCACTCATCAACTACTGCGTAAAAATAATTAACTAAATCATTTATGTATGGCTTCCCATCATTAAAATACATGAGCACTATCGGATGATTCAACCAACCCTTCCTGCCATCATTTATAATACCTAGTTTTCTCAGTATTGCCAATACTACTTGCTTCGCCTCAACTCGCTGCTTTCCAAGCCTTAAATTGTCGAGAAATCTCGCTGACATTTCATGATCTATGTACGGGCGAAATATCTGCATGGATTATATTAACGGTAGTTATCACCTTAAAAGTTATTTAATAATTATGAATGATGGCAGATGAGGTAGTCTTAAAAAAGGTGTTCATTTCGGAACCATGTATGCTAATGAATAGACAGAACCTAAGGTACATTTACATAATTCATAAATTACAAAAGAGAGATCCTGGAATACGCGGTGGGGGTGATGCATCATGCTAATACAGAGTGACCCCATATTAATTTCCTCATTAATAATACCATTAATAGCGGCCATAATAGCCTCATTCGTGGGAAAGAGAGTTGCAGCCATATTGAGTTCGGTCTCGTTTTTACCCATAGTTATTTATTCAATATATGGCATTGCCGCCGGCTTAGACTACTTAGTACCCATTGGTGCATTGCCCAGACCCATCGGCATGATTTATTTAATTAATGACGGTTTAAGCAACGCCTTTGGTTTTGCAATAGCCTTGATTTCTCTAACTATATCGATAGTTTCTTATCCATACATGGAACATAGGTTTAAGGTTCTTGGAATACCTGAACAATTCAATATATACTATCTACTCTTCACCCTATGTGGAATTTCAATGCTCTGGATAGTCTACGCATATAACTTAATACTCATGTACATCGGCATTGAAGTGTCTCTCATAGCCTCATTCCTCCTAATATACTTCTACGGGTATGATGGGTTCGGGAAGACCAGGAGATGGATTGGAACACTTTACTTCGTATATACCCACATAGCTAGCGTCCTATTCCTAGTTGGTGCAGTTGTCCTAGCCCTATATGCAAACACCATGAATCTATACGCCATTAAGTACATACCACCACTAGCCTGGGCTCTAATGTTCATAGGCCTACTCATTAAGTTACCAAGCTATGGACCGCACGTCTGGTTACCGTGGGCTCATGGTATGCACCCCACACCCGTGGCAGCCCTGATAATATCAGTGGTAGGCCTGTCCGCCTACATACTCGCCAGGCTCTACTTAATATCGCCATATTTCATTAATATGTATAGAGTACCAATACTGGCCTATGCAATAATCGGTGGAGTATTAACAGGATTGGGAGTATTTAGGCATAGATTCCATTACAAGTGGTTGCTTGCCTACTCCACAGTAGCCAATATGGCATACTTACTGGCAGGACTTGCCGTTGGTGTCTACGGAATTGTCGGCTTAACTCTCCACTTCATAGCACATCAGTTCGGTAAGGCTGTGCTCTTCATGACTGCAGGAGCCATAATAGCCTATTATGATGTTACAGATGTGGATGACATGGGTGGTTTACAGACGTACATGCCCTCTGTCGGCGCTGCGGCATTACTTGGTTGGATGGCCCTCTCGGGAATATTCACTGTGGCTTTGCTCGGTGAGTTCTACATATTCCTAGGACTAATAGATACCCTGGGATTTAGCCTAAGTACACTCTGGGCCTTCGCAGGCCTTGCCTTCATGTTCATACTCACTGGCTACTACGGATTCTGGGCCTTGAAGCAGGTATTCTATGGGCAGCCACGTAAGCAGTATGAGAAGGTTAAGGTGGATCCTAAGTTTGTGGTGCCACTCTACGTGTTGGGGCTTGCTGCTGTGATATTGTTATTCCCACCTGCATCAACATCATTAATAGGTTCAATACTTAAGGCAATAAGTACGGTGATGGGGCATGTATGAGCAAACATTATCAACACTAATGGGATTAATGCTAATACTACCAGTAGTATTAGCATCACCAATAGCTGTGTATTGGCTATTCGTACAGGAACCACGTAGGGCAAGATCCCTCACCTACCTAGCTGTGGCAGGGCTTGGTATATCAGCCGTAGTATCCACCTACATAGCAGTTACTTTTCCACTCAGGTCTGTGGTTTACTCAGCGCCGTGGATAGTAATACCGAGTATAGATGGCGTGCCGGGCTTCACAATAGAGGTCTCCTTCATAGTTGACTTTCTGAGTAGGTATATGGGTTTACTCACTGCCTGGCTAGCGTTCATAATAGGTGTCTACAGCCTTGACTACCTGAGGGATGATTATAGGCTTGGTTGGTTCTGGTTCTTCTACAACCTCTTCGCAGCCTCCATGTTATTAACGGTGTATTCTAATGACTTGCTCCTAATGTTCATAGGTTGGGAGGGCCTTGGATTTAGTTCCTGGGCCTTAATAGGGCATTGGTATAAGGATGATGATGAGTTATCCTACGTAGGTAAATACGGTGATAAATTAATACTAAATAAGCCAGCCTGGACAACACCATCCTACGCAGCCTATAGAGCAATAGCAACCATAAGGTTTGGAGATATACCAATGCTTGGATCCATAGCCGCCATAGCTGTGCTAGGTGCATTAAGTGGTGCAGCTACGCCTCTCGAATTCACCTCAATACCCTGGTCATACATAATATCGAAGATCGGGGTTGGGGGTACAGTGGCATTGCTATTAGCCTTCATGCTTGGGCCATACACAAAGTCTGCTCAAGTACCGTTCAACGATTGGTTGCTCACGGCTATGACAGGCCCAACATCAGTCTCAGCACTGCTTCACTCAGCAACTATGGTTGCTGCTGGTGTTTACATATTCATGAGGCTTACCGAATCCCTCTATTTTGCCCATGTACTAAGTAGTGTGGGTGTTGAGATTGTGTACTTAGTTACTGTGTACATAGGATTGTTAACAGCACTCCTAGGTGCATTATTTGCCACGATGATTGATGAAAGGAAGGTCATACTCGCAGGCTCCACAATGTCGTCCCTAGGCTTCATGATGGGTGTAACAGCCCTAACCCCATTCTTACCAGAGGTAGTTACTGTGGGCATGTATATTGTGCCGTTAGCGGTTCTCGTAGCTTTCTCGTACTTAATAATCCATGCCCTAGCCAAGGCAACTTTATTCCTCGTAAGTGGTCACTTAATACATGAGACTCACTCTAGGTTTAACATGGGTGATTTAGAGCTTGGCAGGAAGATGAAGGCTGCCTTCTACGCAGCCTTGGCAGCCGCGGTATCATTGGGTGGTGTACCGCCCTTAGCTGGTTATTGGGTTCACGCTGCTATGGATGAGGTGGCTACAAGTACGATATCCATCGTTGGTTATGGCGCATACATATTAATGTTACTGGCAAGCCTTGCCTATGTAGCTTTCCTATCCAGGTTCGTATCTCTGAACTTCATTAAGGGTGAGAAGCCCCATGTCCATGAAGAACACGAGAAATTCCCCTTAATGGTTATTGCGTACGTACTCACCGGCACAGTGGCACTTGCGGCTCTGGCGATACCCTTCACTCTCGTTCCGAAGGTGTTCTTAAGCGCTGGCGTTGATCCTATAGTCATTGCAATAGGTATTGTTCTTTGGATTATATTTGTAGTGGCTTTAATAAAGCCGAGAGTTGGTAACCTAGGCCTTATAACGAAGATCTTCGAAAGAAGATATTACCTACAGGCATTTATGGATGTTGTGCTCTCAGGCTTTGGATATGCACTTACGCTTGCAGCCTTTTACATATATAAGGGCTTTGACATACTCTTTGACTTCATAATACCAGACTCCTTCACGGCCTTGTCTAGGTACATAAGATCGATACAAAGAGGTTACTTAAGAACGTACTTGGAGATGCTATTAGTTGCCTTAGTCGTGGTTATATTAATAATATTAATTATAATATCGTTACTATAGAGAATAGGGCTAACCCTTAATTTGTCTCAAATATTCATTCTTAACATGAAGTATTAATTGAGGTAAGTTAATACCCATTGGACATACCTCCTTACAATTACCTGAGTGAGTGCATAACATTGCGGCTGGCCCTGCCTCCATGATGCCTTTAGTAACGGCTGTCCAGGGAATTCCCATTGGTCCTGTGTATGGTGGTTTGCCAAACCTGGGCCCCACGGCCCAGTAGGTTGGGCAGTGCATACTGCATCTACCGCACCTTATGCATAGGAGAATCTCCCATAGTACAGGGTCCTTGGCTGCCTTTCTCCTTCCATTGTCTATAAGAATCATGTGGAATTCCTTTGGGCCTTGGGCTGGTGAGACTCTTACCATTTCTACATCGGCTGTACTACTTGGTCCAGCGGTTAGGTTTACGTAGGTTGGTGGGTAGAGGCCTGCGTAGGCTGCTTGTACGAGCGTTTCTATCATTGCGTAGTATAGTGTGGGTACTATTTTCTCAACACCGTCATAGACTATATGCACTGTGGGTATTACAGTGGTCATTCTAATGTTACCCTCATTCTCAACCAAGAGTACGGCACCTGTATCAGCAGCTATTGCATTAGCACCAGTTATACCCACCTGGGCCTTCATGAATTTTTCCCTGATGAACTCACGAGCCTTCTGAGCTATTGCAACTGGGTCTGGTGGTATGTCAACGCCGAGTTTCTCCTTCATTACCTGGGCTATCCTCTCCTTCGTCATATGCAGAGCCGGTGCTAGTATATGACTTGACTCCTCATTGGCTATTTGAATAAGAAACTCACCTAAATCAGTCTCCCAAACCTCATTACCCAATCCCTGCAGGTACTGCCTTAACCCTGTCTCTGCCGCCACATTATTCTTACTCATCACAATTACCTTACCACTACCCACAATCCTACTCACCACTTCTTTAGCCTCCTCAGACGTCTCTGCGAGGTAGAACCTACCCCCAATCCTCTCCACAGACCTCCTAACTTGGTCTATGTAATAATCAAGATTCCTAATGACATCCTCTTTAGCTTTCCTAAGTTCTTTAGCCAGGTCCTGTATGTATGGGTATCTCTTTAATACGTCGAGGACTGATGGTATGTTTGAGGAGGTTGCCCTGGATATAGCAACGTCCCAATTCGGTGGCGCCAATTCACTCATCAATTAAGTACTCATTGGCTACCTTTAAATTTTAATGTTGGCCTAATTGCTTCGTACTATCGTACTTACTATGCCACATCCTCATTACGTCATCCTCAATGAAACCCTTAACAACCTCCACACCACTATCACTCACGAGCTCCACGGCTGGCTCTCCCTCCATAACCTCACCAATGACAGCATAGTTAATGCCTAGCCCGCTTAATCTACTAATTGCCTCATCAATGTCTTTCCTCGGTATTACCGCTATGAGCATTCCTGAGCTTAGAGACCTTAATGGGTCAAGCTTTAAGGCATTGAATATGACCTCAGTCTCCCTGAGCATTGGCACCCTATCCCTATAAATCCTAACCCTAGCATTACTCGCCTCAGCCACCTCAAGCAAGCCTTGCAGAAGACCACCCTCTGTTGGGTCATGCATAGACGAGGCTAAGTCAGATAGGGCTAGGGCCTCCTTAACAACACTAATACTCCTAACCAAGGATTGAGCATTAGCAGTAATATCCTCCGACACGCCCAACTTGGTGAGCTCGTTCTTCATGTCAAGAGATAATACTGCAGTTCCCTCGAGAGCCACATACTTAGTGACCAGGACCAGATCCCCCACCTTAGCGCCACCCGTGGTTATGTACCTATCGCCAATGCCCATGGCTGTTACAGAGGCTATAGGCCTATCAAGACCTGGCGTGTACTCGGTATGACCACCAATCAGGGATGCATTTAATTCCTTGAGGGCTTCATCAACGTCATCCATAACTTTAACTAAATCACTTTCGCTAAAATCCTCGGGGAGTAATAACGTTAGTAGGAACCATCGAGGCCTCACACCCCTAACTGCCACGTCATTAGCCACTATGTTTATTGCGTACCAACCTAAATTTGCCACAGCGCCTGTTATTGGGTCGGTGTGAGTAATGAGGAATTTATCACCAACCCTCAACACAGCAGCATCCTCACCAACCCTTGGACCCATAATCACAAGCGGGTCCTTAACGCCAGCTCTTGTGAACACGACTCTCCTTAAGACATCATTACTGATCTTCACCATTAATTATCAGGGAGTAACGCATAATAATAAGTTATATGCATCATTGAGTATAGACAAACTTTTAAAGAATGTGCCAAATTGATGGCATTAGTGAGGCATTGTACTCTGTATTTTGATGGTGCTTGCGAACCAGTAAACCCTGGTGGTGTGGGTACCTACGGGTTCGTAATTTATGAGGAGGACTCAGTAATTCATAGGCAGGGTGGTATTGCATGTGAACCTGGCCCTAACTGTACGAATAATGTTGCTGAGTACACGGGCTTAATTAATGGATTAAGGTGGATCCTTAATCATCCTAAGCTTGGTTGTGATTGGCTCTTGGTTATTGGCGATAGTCAATTAGTGATTAGGCATGTATTAGGTAGGTATAGAGTTAGGAGCGAGAGACTTAAACCACTTTATGATGGGGTTGTAGAAATCCTGAGGGATTTGAGGAGTAGGGTTGAGGTTAAGTTTAGGTGGGTTAGGAGAGAATTAAATGAAGAGGCTGATGAATTGACAAAGGAGGCCTATGTTAAGTATATGGATGAGCATCCAGAGGCTGTTGAGAAATTCCGTAATTACTTCGCTACGGAGGATCAATTAAAGACTCTTACATCTCTAGGTGTGAAGATATATCGATACATGGGTAGGTTTGAGGCCGAGAGGTTGATTAAGAGGCTGGGTGGGTAGTAATTTATACGTCTATTTAGTGCTACTGGAAATCCTTATATCTAAGGAAACAGTGGGGGCCTATGCCATGAGTAGCGCAGATGTCTTTAGCAGAGCCAAGGTAGCCCTAGAGACCATTAGGGATGCCCAATCTAAGGGCTTGATTTACAGGACGCCATTACTAAGGAGTGAGACCTTAAGCGGTATTGTTGGTGCTAATGTTTGGTTAAAGTTAGAGTCTCTGCAGAAGACGGGTTCTTTTAAGGTTCGTGGTGCATACTTTGCAATTAAGAATGCTATTGAGAGGTTAGGGGTTAAGCATGTTATTACCGCATCAGCTGGAAACCACGCTCAGGGTGTTGCCTACGCGGCCAGGTTAATGGGGATTAAGGCAACAGTAGTCATGCCTGAATCAACACCTTGGATTAAGATAATGAGGACTAGGAAGTATGGAGCCGAGGTTGTACTACACGGTGAGTCCTACACGGAATCTGAAGCATACGCTATGAAGTTAAAGGACGAGATGAAGGCTTATTACATACATGCTTATAACGATCCAGACGTAATTGCTGGTCAAGGCACCATAGGCTTTGAGATCTATGAGGATCTTAAAGACGTAGATTATGTGATAGTCCCAGTGGGTGGCGGTGGGTTAATATCGGGCATAGCCTCTGTAATAAAGAAACTGAAACCAAACGTCAAAGTTATTGGTGTTCAGAGCGATGGTGCGCCTGGAGCCTATGAATCACTTAAGGAGGGTAGGATTGTAACTATAGAGAATGTAGACACAATAGCCGAGGGCATAGCCGTTAAGAGAATTGGCGAGCTAACCTTTAAGCTAATGAGCGAGTTACTCGATGATATAGTTCTCGTTAGTGATCTCGAAATTGCCAAGGCAATACTCCTCATAGCTGAGAGCGTGAAGACAATCGCTGAAGGCGCAGGTGCAGCTGCAGTGGCAGCCTTAATAAGTGGTAAGGTTAAGGTTAACGGCAATGTAGTAGCTTTAGTCAGTGGTGGGAATATAGATATGACAATGCTCTTCAGAGTAATAACCAAAGCCCTAGCCCTTGAGGACAGGATAAAGAAATTAACAGGACTACTCCCCGACAAACCCGGAACACTCGCAAAGGTAACCACAACACTTGGAAACCTAGGTGTAAACATACTTGACGTATTTCACGAGAGGTATGACCCAACAATAAAGCCTGGTTACGTCAGAGTATCCTTCATAATCGAATTACCCCCTGAGGAGGAAGCCTTGGATAAGGTCTTAAAGGAATTGAGTAAGTTGAATTATAACTTCACGGTTGAAAAAGCATAACGCACTAAGTTAAACCTAAAAATACGCTCAACCCTCACATTGCAATGAGCGAGAGGAAGATAATATATACAGAGAGGGCCCCGAAACCCATCGGGCCTTACTCACAGGCCGTACAAGTGGGTAATACACTCTACATTAGTGGTCAAATACCCATAGATCCAACCACCGGTAAGTTAGTTCAGGGTGGAATTAAAGAACAGACGGAGAGGGTTCTGGAGAATATTAAGGCAATATTAGAGGCAGCAGGCTATACCATGGATGATGTTGTTTGGGTATTCGTAGCCCTAAAGGACTTGAAAATGTTCTCAGAATTCAATGAAGTATACGCAAGGTACTTCACAAGAAACCCACCAGCCAGGATAACAATAGAAGTCAGCAACCTACCCCAGGGAGCCTTAATCGAGATTACGGCCGTGGCTACTAAGTAATGCCCAACTCCCTAAGCCTATCCCTAAGATTTAACCCATCATGAAGTAACTTACCACCCTTAAGCATTGCATTAACAACAGGATCATTTAAATCCTCAGGACACAGGACAACAATATCAATGGGTATTGGTGGTGCCAACCTATACAACTCAGAGGCGGCCTTAAGCCTATCGCCACAACTCATTATTACGGCAACATCAAAATCACTAGACGGTTCATTATCGCCCCTAGCCCTACTACCAAACAAAATCACAGTAACGTTGGGATACTCCCTAATCAACCTACTTACAAATTCATTAAATAATTTCTCATATGAATTAACAAACTCCATTAACCTCCTCATAAATTCCTCAACCATTTAATCACCACCTCAGCCCTCCTAACACACTCCTCAGCATCACCCCTACCATACATATCCCTAGAGGAGTACCTAGAAGCGACATAGTGAGGATTCAGGAACCTAACAGCCTCAATAACTTCGTTAGGTGGATTATTACTTAACATACTTATTAAAGTTAGTAGATTATGTGTAAATGGATATGCACCTGCCCTCGTCAATAACAAGCCCTTCACGTAAAGTTCTACAGCTTGATACGCCATAAAGCACGATACCCAATAAAGCCCTCTTTCTAATGCCACCCTAGCTCCCTCCAATGCCTCTAGCCCCTTCTTAACTAACTCATTCTCGCTCAAGTTCCTCTTTACCCTTAATCAACAGGGTTATAAATTATAATTCAACTATAAGTATAGGTGTGAGGATTAATAGAGCGATTGCTGTTACGGAGATCTCACAACAATTCTACTGCGAATATAAACTACACCTATCCCTAACTGAGGGTACCCTAGAAACACCACAAATGAGCATGGGAACCCTAATACATGACCTAATCCTCGGCAGTGGTGTGGAGGTTACGAGAGAGGAATTAATGGACAAGATTAAGAACGGGGATTTAATCATTGCCTCATTACCCCTTGAATTCACAGCAAATAATGCATTAATAATCGGCATACCTGATGCAGTAATATTTCGAGGAGGTAGGGCTGAGGCTATCGTTGAATTAAAGACCACTAATAAGTGGTTAGGTACATTATTTATCCATGAGTATATTCAAGCCCAGCTCTACGCATACGCCCTCGTTAGGAATAAGCTTGGGGACAAGCCCTTAGTAGTTATTGTGAAGGTGATTAGGGATCCTTCAATAACGCCAAGGCTTAGGGCATCAATACTTAAAGTCATCATTAAGTACTTAGACGAATTAATAGCATTACCAATGAAAGTCAAGGGTAAGGATTACACAATACACTTCCTACCCTACGATAACACAATAGAAACTCACTTGAAGTGGGCCCTAGACTATTGGCTCAATGATAGGGAGCCTGTGGCTAACCCATCGCCAGGTAAGTGCATGGTCTGTGAATTCAAAAATCAATGCCCACATGCAAGGTTAGGTGAGGATTGATTTACTCCTCACTCTCTCCGCCTGCAACTTCGTATTTATGGACCCTCTTCAGCCTCATTCTCCTTAATTGACCTAGGACGAGGTCTATGTATTTATTTGCCTTCATTTCATCAATACCTCTCTCCCTAAATATTACCTCCATTACCTTTGCGTAATTCTTATACTCCTCATTCAATTTCTTCCAGGGCAAACCCTTTAACTTACCCTCAAGCTCAGGATCTCTTGGTAACAAGCCCTTATGCATTAGTACGGCTATTATTGGGTAACCCACATAACCTCTATACACAGTACCATTATCAGTACTATCAACCTCCCTACGCCCAACATCGACATATACCATGTAAGTCCTCGAACCATCCGAGGAAACAACCCTAGCCTCCTTATCATTAATAACCTCCATCCTACCATCAGCAAGAGAACCCAAAGCCTCAAGAACCTTAATCCTAGGCGGCAACCTAAGCGCTTCACTCACAATTACTAATACACCGGGACTATTATTTAAACTGTTTCAACACCGAGTTAAAGTTAATAGGGTCATAACTAATTCTACTTAGTCATGGGCTTCAAAGAAACAAAAACTGTGGATTACGTACTAAATGAAGCCCTCAAATACATTAAACACACACCCAGTGCTGTAGAGGTACCAATAAGTGATGCACTAGGTAAATACCTGGCCGAGGATGCTGTGGCTAAATTCGACGTTCCAGGCTTCAATAGATCAGCCGTAGATGGTTATGCAGTGAGGAGCATAGACACCTTCGGAGCCTCACCAACAAACCCAATAACACTTAGAGTAATTGGATTCATCACTGTTGGTGATGATCCAAGTAAATACATGCTCAATCCAGGCGAAGCTGTAGAAATAAGCACAGGAGCCTCATTACCAATTAATGCTGACGCCGTGGCCATGTATGAGGATACACGTAGGTCTGGAGACTTCGTCGAAATACTAAGACCAGTACCACCAATGGGCAATGTGAGCAGAAGGGGTGAGGATGTAAAGGCTGGTGAGGTCATATTCAAGAAAGGTACTAGAATCCTTCCCTGGGATCTAGGCGTATTGGCCTCCATGGGTTTACATCACGTTAAGGTTTACTCCCTTAGAGTTGCTATAATAAGTACTGGCAACGAATTAATCGAAGTAACAAATGCACCCCCTGAAGGACCACCTCCAGGTATGGTAATTAATAGTTCAAGATTCGTAATTGAGGGCCTAGTAAAATCCCTGGGTTTCGAACCAAATTACATAGGGATTATTGGAGATGATGAGGTAAAGATCGCAGAGACCATAAGCAATGCGCTTAAGAGTTACGATGCCGTGATAACCACCGGAGGAGCCTCCGTGGGCAAGGTCGACTATACAATTAGAACAGTCATGAGACTAAACCCAGAGTATATAAACCACGGACTCTCCATAAGGCCAGGCAAGCCTAATAGCATTGCCATAATTAACGGCAAACCAGTATTCATGCTAAGCGGATTCCCTGTAGCTGCCGCCACGGGCTTCGACGTTTTAGTTAAACCCATACTACTCAGGATGGTTAGTGCTGAGGAGGAGCCAAAACCCATGGTTAGAGGTGTACTAACGAGGAGAGTAACCACGCCAGTCAATACTAGGTCGTTCGTGAGGGTTAAAGTTTACCGTGGCGAAGATGGTAAAGTGTACATAGAGCCGTTAGCCCTAACGGGCAGTGGTGTCTTATCAACGCTCGTAAGGGGTAATGGCATACTCGTAATACCCGAGAATAGGGAGGGCTTTGATGAAGGTGATGAGGTTGAGGTTCAATTAATAAGGCAGGTCTTCAAGGAGTAGGTTGATCCCGCAGGTTCTAATAGTGTAGTATTAAGGTTTTTAAGTTGGTTTTTGCCGTGGTTATTCCTAGCAATGTCTTCATCGATACCCGAGTTTCTTAGGACTTCAGTCAAGGTTAAGGAAGTTGTTAATGATGTAGAGATTGTTTCCTTCAAGGTTCCTCCACATAAGTTCTTCGTTAATGAGGAACTGGCTTACCTAAGCATACCTCTTAATATCGATGAGAAGACCTTAGCAAATAAGATTAATGAGCTTAAGCTCGGTAGGAAAACAATAGAGAAGCTCTATGCCATAAGGCTTGATGAGGAAGCTTGGCATTACCGCGAACTTGAATTACCTGACCTCTATAGTAATAATATTGATGGAACACCCATGGAAGGCAAAGGCAACATTACTTACTCGCTTTACATTCACATCAATGGTATTGAGAATTTTCTAAAGATCGTTGCCTTCAAATACACGAGTTACATAGAGATTGACGTAATGAGGCTAGCAGGTTATAGGGGCATTGTTCGCTATTTAATTCACTTCTAAAGACTCTCAGAATCAGTATCGAACGAGGGATTCAGATCCATGTTAAAGGCTAAGCCAAACCTCCTCTTTGCAGGTATCTTAAGCTTATCAATGGCTGTCACAGCATATCCCAGGAAATCACTACTCTTGAAATCAGCATATTCATGTGCCAACCATAGGAGGTAATTATAATGAATACTATCCCTATACATACTCACCAATATATTTAATTGGTCACTTACGTCTATTTTATCATAGAGTAACTTCCATGGGATTGCATTATCAAACATTGTCCAATCATAGTATGGGATCTCCACAGCAATGGGTGTGTCATTATTATTGAGCTTTATGTATGTCATTAGTATCCTAGGAAAATTATGCAATGCATTCCTAACCATATTGAGTTGTTCATCAATACCTATACTCCCATAATCATCAACATCCCTAAGACCAGCACTATCCTCAATCCTATCCCTAACCTGCTTAAGTAAATTTTCAACCTGAGTCAAGGACTTATAATTCAAGTAAGCATCCATAGCCCCTATTAAGAGTCTCCTCGTTATACCCTTCCCCAAACCCTGCATCCTGGCCAATTCTTCTAAGAACGATATATCAGAAATGGATTGACTAAGAGACATCCTAATTCCCATCCTAATTAAGTCTCTATGCACGCCGTTGTATTCCTTAGCAAGTGATATGAGTTTATTCCTATAACTCCTTATCCAAACTACACTATACCAATCAATACCCCTATTAAGTATATCTATTAATCCCTTATCAACATTAATAAACGGTGCATCATCAAGAATAAACTCCTTTAGGGCATTAAATAATACATAATCCTTATATATCTTAAGCCTTGAGTCCTTAGACACAAAAATAATCTTAACACCTAATTCCCTAGCTCTTATGAGAAGCTGATATAAGTTATCGAGAGCCTTGATGACCTCAGGTATGTAGTATAGGTCGAGAAATCCCTTCGTAAGTATTAACTCATGTATTAAAAACGTCACCTTGGCATAGAGACTACCATCCATTAATAATGCATCATACTTACCACTCTCAATTGCCTTAAGGGCCACCTCATCCTCAATCAAACTCATCAAAACCCACTTCACCATTGGAGTGTATACAGGGACTAGCTTAATGGTTACGTCAGCTATTGGTTCAACACCAACATTATTCACAGCAATTGCCCTGGCAACAATAAGAGCACCACCATTCCTAAGCTCAAGCTCTCTAACACCCCCATCAACAGCCACAACCCTAGCATTACCATCAACACCAACCCGAGGCAACGGCCTCCAGAGATTTTTCGCAGGATTATTCGTACCACCCACATTTACAATATTACTGAGCATCCCCTGCACGCGGTTTACTCGTTCAATGTTACTATTGGCGTTAAGCTCCATTAACTTTCTGTAATAAATGCCATAAAATATATCAGTCATTATCCACTAACAAGCATGTATTGTAAATTTAATAGTTTTTGCTTATGAAGATTACCCTTGAGCTAAATGAAAGTTTGAGAGACTTGAGGAAAAGTAAATATTTATTAGCTAGGGAATTCATGAAGTTTGGTCATTTATTATGGATATGAAGTACATATATGCAGTGATTGGCGTGGTGATCGTGGTTGCCGTCGTAATAAGTATTTTCTTCGTGCCAAAGATTATAAAGCCCACGGGTCCAAGTTTTAATGAATTCCTTATCAAGACTAACGGCAGCACCTATACGGCCAACTATACCTATTATATTTACTATAACATGGCTGGTCGTATAAATACTGAGAGTTATTTAATACTCTACAGTCAGGAGAATCTCACAGACAGATACATAGTGGTTAGGAACATAGCTCAACCTCAAATGAGCCTATACATAGTGATGACAAAGCTAAGTAATGGAACCTTAATGCAGTGTATAGCAGAACCTTTGTCTTCAGGTTGTTCTCCAACAAATCAAACCTTCAACCTCATATCCCTAATACTACCGGTAATTAATGCATCAAGCTTTAACTACGTAGGAATGCAAAAATTGTTAAACCAAAACACCTACTGCTACATGTATAGAAATACGACTGCCCTGGGTTATGTCATACCAAGTATGGCGCAGTATGGGCTTGGTTCATTACCCGTCAATTTCACTGAGGAGGCTTGCATTACTAAGAGTGGCGTACCATTAATGATTAAGTTAAGTGCGTACACAACATTGAGCGTAAGTGGTTTATCAGCACCATTTAACATAACACAAACATTAATTGCGACGAGTATTGAGAACGGAGTCTACCTAAGTAACAATGCAACTCTGTTATTGAAGTACTTAGGTGTTAATGCAACTAGTTCAGGGTGATTAATTTATTAACAATAACGATTTCTTTAAAAAGTAGCTATTCCTTGTATGAGGTGACGTGAGCTCAATAGGTGTAGAGATATTCATACACCCAACATGTACCACATGCCACACATTGCTAAGGCTACTGAAGCAATGGGGATACTTAGATAAAGTTAGGATAATAGACACGTCAAGAGACCCTTATGTAGCACTTGAGAGAGGAGTTAGGTCTGTACCAAGCATATTCATAAATGGTGAACTCCTCTTCGCGGGTATAGTGGATTTCAAGAGACTCAAGGCAATACTTGATGGCGAGTATTCAAAGGAGACCATTAATGGTGACCTGAGAGAGCTTGAAGATATGTTCTTTAAGGGTGTTTTAGATAGTGTAGCTACAGCCCTATGGTTATACATTAATGAAGATTGCAACGCCTTCCTGAGGGATAGGGATTTCGTAATGGCAATAACGAATCTATCAATATTTGGAAATAGAGAGGAGTTGTACGAGAAATTAAGTAAGTATTTGAGTGAGCCGGTGAATTGTAGGGAGGCGATTAATAAGAGGGAGGAGAGATTTCTCGCCGTCATAACTAGGAACTTCGCTAGAGAAATTTACTGGTTACATAATAAACCCTTAAGTTGGAGGGAGGTCTCGAAGTTGTACTCAAGAGAGGTCATTGCGCACTGGATGATTGTAAGATCGGCTTTGGGCCGCGTTGGGTTAAGAACACACTCGTTGGATGAGGATGGCTTTAGGAAGAAGGTTGGGAGGGTTTATGATTATATGGGGAATGTGTTCGATGAGTTCATGAAGCAGGTGGTTGATGAACAGTTTCAGTTACGTTAAACCCTCATTAATTCAATTGAATCACGTGGTTAGGTACTTAATTACATCCTCACTTAATACGCCTCTTAATTCATTAATGTCCTTAATGGGCTTTCTACTCATGATCTCATTTATTGCAACCTCAGTAATTCCAGGTACGTACTTAAGTAATTTCTTTGACGCCTCATTAACATTCAGGGGATATGGTATCCCAATTACAGACCTAAAACCATGCTCCACAACCACAAAATCCATCCACTTACCTAACTCTACCCTGGCTGGTACATATATGAGGATTGGGTATGAACCAACCTGCCTAGCATATGTCCCATCACCATAATGCGCCTCTGTGAATGCTCTCTTAATCACCATACCCTTGGGCATAACTCTCTTGAGCATTTCATGATCAAAGTGCCTCCTAACCCAATACTTAAAGGCCAAGAAGTATTTCCTATGCTTCCTCAGTAATTGCCTAACATCATCAGCCATACTCCACAGAGGCGTTGGTTGTAACACCAAGACTTGCCTAATATTAACCCTCCTAACCCAAACATCATCACTCAACAACCTCTTAAGAAACTCAATATTCAACCTAAAGGTCTCCCTAGTCTCACCAGGCAGGCCAACCACAAAGTTTATCCCCGGCAAGAACTCAGGCAATCCATTCCAACCCCTAACCCTGCCTAACTCACTTATCGTCTTAATGGCGAAATAAGCCTCTTCTGGCATGACCTTTAAATTATTAAGCTTAACAACCCTTGGATCAGCAGTCTCAAGTCCCATGGCGGCCACATCCCCCGGCGTATGATACTTCATCAAGACCTTAGTAACCTCAATGCTTTCTCTAGGCCAGTGATATATTGTGCCAGGATTAACATTATCTATATGCAGAGTCTCTAGATCAGGAGCCACACTCCTAATACCAACCAATAACCTCTCGATTGCGCTAGGATTAGGCCTTGGGAAATCCAGCTTACCTGTGTCATGAGCCATGTACGTGTAAAAATCAGCCTGCCTACCAAGTCTGAAATGCCTAGCGCCAAGACCATACAAAGCCTCAACCTCCCTAACAATGGCCTCTACCTCTCTATACTTAACCGGACCATACCTAACCGTGGCACAGAAGGAACATCCACCAGTTATGTATCTCGGGCAGGACTTATACGTCTCAAGCTCAATTATTAAATTCCTACCATAATTTGGATGCTGCTGAATTATTCGTGCACCAATCACTGCAAATTCATTAATTAATCTATAATCACTATGTGTCATGGCTGGTGAAACCTTCGATACTTGATAATTACTCCTAATTAATTCATGAATCACTAAATCCAAATCGCCAGTAACGATTAAGTCATAATACCTCCTAAAGTGGCTCCTCGGTACTGCAATTGTACCTCCAGTAATACCATAACCAAACCTAGCCACAGGCCCGCCCAACACCTTTATTGGTGAGCTCACTAGAGTTGCAATCCTCTCAATCTCCTCAAGCTTAATAGGCTCACCACCTAAGTACTTACCAGGCGTAACTATACCTGCAATAACTACGAGGAGCCTCGCCTCATTAGCCACCTTAACAAATTCACTCCAGGAGGACCTGGCTTGGTCTATCGTAAAGTACCTAATATCTATTGAATTATCAACACTCCAAACAGCACCTGCAACATACCTAGCATACACATCTAGGTAAGGTGGAACACCAAGGCCTGCAGGTTCATCCGTATAACCATCTAATATGACAACTCTATCCATTAACAAACCATAAACAAAACACGCCCTAAAATACCTTAAATCATAGAAAATACAAAAACATGAAACGCCCATCCCTAAAGACCACACCTCATGCCGTATAACACGAGGATTAACCGAACTAAGCCTTATCCTACAATTAAGATTATTTTGTAAGTGGGAGAGTTATGAGTGTAATATGGTTGTTATGTAGTTTGTGACGCCCGCGAGTATCATACCTATAGCCAGGGCTGCGATTATTAAACTCATGAACCTACCAAGCACCTTCATAAAACTACTACCCAAAAGTCTAAGAAGCGGTTGGGAAAACCTAATAATGATATAGGTAATACCTGCACTAATTAAGGAGGCTATGACCACCTCATATATTGGATATATAGCAGAGAAGAGAATAAGTTCAGTAATCGTACCCGGGCCTACAAGCAACGGAGTCACCACAGGGACTAGGGCGAGTTCCTCAGGCCCAGCACCACTACCAACCCTTGGACTCCCTGTTATGAGAGTTTCAATAGCCACGGCCATTAATAAAACCCCACCAGCAATCCTAAAGGCATCAAGGTTAACATCAAGCCCTTGAAGTATATACCTACCACCCACCGCAAATATTATCATTAGCACAGGCACGGAGACACCCACAACTCTGTAAATCCTCAATAACTGCTCCCTCTCAATGTTTATTGTGAACATGGCAAGCGTTGGTATGGCACCCACTGGATTCAGTATTGCTATTAATTGGCCGGTCATCAATAGTATATTCATCACGGGAGACTCCACGATAATAGTTTAGGAAAGAATCCCTTTAAAAACTGAGCATTGCCGATTATTTTTATGATGACGAATCTGGGACTGATCAATGAGGAGGAGCATCCATGCTGATCCTGCCTCCTTGTTGGGGCGGGTTTTTGCTGGAGGTCTTGAGCGTTACCCCTTGATGGGGGTTACTCTGTTTATGGTTATCAGGTACGAGAGGTGTTTCTTTAGGTTGCGGACTACGACCTTGGCCCTAAGCCTCATTATGTTCAATGTGCCGTTAATATCACTGCGGAGCTTGTGGCACATGGGACAATTCGCTACTCCCCCCAGGCCTTCTCATCGCTTCTACTTCGTGGAGGCACAGACTCTAGACGTGCTGTACTCCAAAATCACGTATTTAAAGAACTAGGTCTACAACCTTTTTATCAGCATGGATTGCGATCGCCATAAATCCGCCCGGTCCGTAACTCATCACCATCAATAATTATAAGAGGACTTGTAATTAATCCCTTACTCTCCACCGTACTTCTGACGAAGAATCCTGGCAGCCTCAACCATGGACCTGATCTTAGAGAAGGCAATCCTCCTCTCAAACTTCCTATACATACCTGGCGCAAAGCCACAGTCTGGGTTTATCCAAATTCTCTTGGGGTCGATAACCTTCACGATTCTCTCCACCCTAGCCACAACGGTCTGTGGATCCTCAATCTGCGGGTTCCTAACATCTATTGAGCCAAGCCCAATCTCCTTATCGCTAGGCATCATACTTACAAACTTAGCCGGGTCACCACTACCTGGCGATGCGTACTCAAGGACGTACTGCTTAACCTTTACATCAAAAACCTCAGGCGCTAACCTCTCAAAGCCCTGTCCATAGAATGGTGAGTCTGGGTTTGGCCACCTATCCATATGCATGCCGATCCTAACGCCATCGATCCCCTTAATCGTCTCATTAACCAAGTCCCTGGCTAAGTAAAGCTCGTTCTTAAACCCCCTATACTTCTGCCCATGGATTAGCTCCAGGACCCTCCTATACCTGTCAGGCTTATCCTCCGTAGCCTCCACTAGATCACCGAGCATCGGCTCATCAAGCTGTATAAAATCAACGCCCGCATCCCTAAGTCTAATGATCTCCTGCCTAAGAACCTTTGAGTATGCCTCAGCAAGATCCTCAGGCCTTGGATATACTTGCTTCGAGAGCTCGTGATGCCAAGTCTCCCACATAATTAGGTATGGGCTTGGTAGTGTTACCTTAATCCTCCTCGTGGTTGTTGATTTTGTAAATTGAAACTCATCAAGAGCTATCACTGAATCCCTAATCTCCTCAACAGGCACAGCCCTCCAATAAGTTATTTGAGCCTTGAGCTGTTTAATTATGTCTAAGGCATTAGGGTTCAATTGAGTTATGTAAACAAGCTTAAAGCCAGGTATTTTTTGACCCACGAATGATACAAAACTAGTCCTCCTCTGCTCACCATCAGTAATTACATCAAGACCCGTGAGTTCCTCCTCCTTAATAGTTAACTTAACAGCATCATCAACCAACTCATCAAACTCCTCCTTACTCAATTCACCCTTGTTAAACTTATCGAAAGTCTCTATTAACCACTTAGGCCTTGGGAAAGACCCAACCACACTTGTTGTGAAGATTTCCTCAGGCATTAGGTGCCAAGTATTTAGTCTATTTAAAGCATTACTCGTGAACCCAAGGATTAAGGCCCTGGCAAACCAGCCACCTTGGGATATGGCCTTGCCTCCCAAACAGCCCTCAATCCGCAAATATACCTTGTTAACCTCTCAACACCAATGCCAAAGCCTGCTGTTTGTAATGGGTAGAATTCCTTAAGCATCATTAAGAACCACTTATACTTATTCGGGTCCTCACCACTCTCCCTTATTCTAGCAATTACCCTGGCAGGCTCATACTCACGCTCAGCACCACTAATAGCTTCACCAAAACCCTCTGGGTAGAGCATGTCGAAATCCCTCAATATACCAAGCCTCTGTGGATCCTCCCTATCGTAGAATCCCCTAGCCCCCTTGGGGTAATCAATGATGAAGAGGGGATTCTCATGATATGCAGAGAGTAATTTCTCACATTCCCACCTAATCTCAGTGTTAAGCGGGTTCTTACAACCAAGTTCATTAACGAGCTCCACAGCCTCCTTATGAGTATACCTCCTGAAGGGCTTCTTGAACTCAGGGAGCTGCCTATTAAGCTTCGTCTCGAGCTCCTTACCATGTTCCTCCCAAACACGCTTAACAACATGTATTAACATGTCCTCAGCCAGGTCCATAACATCATTATAGGCGGCCCCATAGACCTCAAGATCAAGTTGATAAAACTCCACCAAATGCCTACCCGTGAAGACACTATCGTTAGGCTCAAACCTAATGTTTGGACTTAAAAAGTAAATCTTGCCCAGGGATGCAGTCATGTACTGCTTGTACAGTATTGCCGAGGACATTACCTTATACTCCATGCCATAAAAATCAACAGTGGCTTGTTTAGCACCCCTAATCCCTGGATCCGTAACAGGACCAATTATTGGCGCCAGAACCTCCGTGAACCCCCTCGAATTTAAGAACTCCCTCAAGGAATCTACTATTGTAGACTGAACCCTAAAGACCAACTTGTACTTCTCATCCCTAGCCCACCTCCATGAATACCCAACCCACTCCTTAAGGAAGTCCAGGTACTCATCATGGTTCAAGACCATCTTCTCAAACTCTAAAACAGCCGGATGAAAGTAAGGTTCTTTTCTCTCGGGCCGCTTATCCATACACTCATTGCGGCTCATCAAATACTTTTAAAGTTGCCTCAAAAATTGCCAAGAAATCCAGAGAAGATTAAGGCAATACTACACAGAATTTATCATATATTCAATGTCAATATGCTCTTTAATTACCGAAGAAAATCCATCAATTTGCCTCGATAATAAATCAATACTCGTTAATCTCGCAGATGAACGCTTAGGCAAACCCGCATTCTCTCTAGCAATATTCAGCACAAAATCCCTAAAGCTTGAGTCACCTAAGGAATCATGAAGAGTTATGCCAACCACCAAGTCCCCCTCCCTAAACACCCCATCAAATTGCTCCACAGACCTACCATTCCTCTCCCTAATAAGGACCAAAGGCTTATCACCAACATACTGAGGCACACCCCTATGTATTTCATAACCCCTAACCTCAACTCCCTCAATCCCATTCACAAGACCCACAGCTCTCGATAAAGAAACAACCTTCTCAACACCATACACCGTATTCACATCCACAAAACCAAGCCCATGATAACTACCTGGAATCCCAGCCTCAATACCATGAGGATCACTCAATACCCTACCAAGGGCTTGAAAACCACCACAAATACCTAAAATCACACTCGAACCTCTAACCCTCCTAAGAGCCTCATCCATACCAACCCTCCTCATCCACTCAACACTAGCAACTACATTCTTAGAGCCAGGAAGTATTACTAAATGAGGCTCTCCGAGCTCTTTAGGACTCCTCACAATCCTAACAGTCACATCATCCTCCAACACCAGAGGATACAAATCATTAAAATTAGATATGTATGGATATGCTATTAAGGCTATGTCAAGAGGACCATTACCAATAGGTCTCAAATCCATGGAATCCTCAGGCCATAACCAAAGATCATCAACATAAGGCAAAACACCAAGGACAGGCTTACCAGTCTTATCCTCAAGCCACTTAATGGCACTATCTAACAACCTTTCATCGCCTCTAAACTTATTTATAATGAAACCCCTAACTAACTTCCTCCACCTAGGCGGTAAAGCCCTCATTAAACCAAGTCCATGTATGAATGAACCACCTCTATCAATATCAAGAACAACAAAAACACTAGCTCCAAGCCACTCAGCCGGCCTAAAATTAGCCAAATCTCTACCCGCTAGGTTAGGTTCGTACGCGGAACCAGCACCCTCACCAACAACAATATCATAATCACTCACAAGCCTCTCAATACTCCTCCTCACAGACCTAATAGCCAAGCTTCTCAACCAACCCTCAGTTAAGTATTGATTAAATGTCAATTGAACCCTTGGCCTCCCAAGTATTATGTACTCAGCTTTATCTACGGACATGGGCTTTATTAATATGGGATTATGATAAACACTCGGCATTAAACCAGCCACATAAGCCTGCATAGCCTGAGCCAGGGCAATCTCGCCACCTTCAATCGAGGGATAACTATTAAGCGACATATTCTGCGCCTTAAACGGAGATGCCCGAAAACCCCTCGACCTAAGTATCCTAAGTAATGCAGCAACTATCACCGTCTTACCTGAATCACTCATTGTAGATACTAGGTATATGTTCATTGGCAATACCAAACCAATACACCTAGATTAAAACCTAGCCCACTGCATTGAGATTAGACCTCATAGTAATACTGTGTGGAGATCCCTGTAGGATAAAGGAAAAATTAATTTAAGGCTTTACGTTAATTTATTATAGCTAGGGTGTGAATGATGAATAATACCACATCGGTGAGGAGTTACAGGTTTTGGGTCGGTATATCCCTAATGGGGCTAGTTATATACCTCATTATTAAATTATATGAAGCCTTATTCCTAAACTTAAGAATACCCGTAGTTACAGTAGAGCCCGACGGCGTGCTTAGAATAATCGGCTCCATACAGCCATTCACAAACCCCATACTATCCTACGACATAATACTAAGCATGATACTAACAGCATTACTCTCATCACTGGCATCCATACTAATATACTCATCAATAACTAGACAGAGACAAAATAACGTTACAATTGTGACTAACGAACACACCATAAGTAGTATCCCTCTAACGACTATGGAAAAGAAAGCCATAACATTAATACGCAAAAAAGGTGGCATGATGACCCAGGCAGAACTCAGCCGAGAACTCAACCTAAGCAAATACCAAGCCTCAAGACTTGTTAAGAGACTTGAGGCTAAAGGTATAATTGAGAGGAGAAGAGCAGGTGTGACTAATATTTTAGTCCTACGTAATAGTCCTGGCCCTACTCTCAACAAGGTCAGTAAGGATGGCGACTAACCTATCTCTCGCACCATTGGCATCAATTATCGCATGCAACCCATTAATAGTCAAGTAGACCCCTGAGTAATGCTCCCACTTAATGAGCCCCAAACCTCTCAATTCCTCTAAGTAACGTAGCAATCTATCGTATGGAACACCAACCATCATCGCAAGCCTACTTAATTTATCACAACTCCCCATCTTATCCACGGTTAGTAATATGTCCGCATATATCTCAACCCTAGACCTGGGTCTCTTCCTATACATCATTAAACCTAATAACTCTGCAACAGTCTTTAACCAAATCGTCAAAAGCAACGTGCAACTATACGGCAACCTCACTGCAACCCTACGATAAAGGTTGTAGTGATAAAGGGAGATTTTGATTTTTAGTAATTATGGTAATATAGAGGAGTGTCTCAAACCTACTGTCCAGCATTGTGCAATTGAATTCTCAGCGACTTAAACATCGTAGATGACGTCGAATGGTAAACAACTGACTCATATTTACTAACCGCACTGGACTGAAATTGCCCATTTATTGTTGTCACTACTCTAGTCATGGAATACTACTCGACTTATCGTTACATATAAATTAATGAATCCTCTCAACACAAATAACTACTGACTCCTTATCCCCAACAATAAGCAACTTATCATTAACCTCAATACTCAAATTATCACTCGTTAGAAGGACCTCACCATCCCTAATAATTAGAGGAATAGCTACCCCACAATCATTTGCAATATCATTCACAACCCTCCCAATGTAAGGAGACTCAGAACTTATGACCACATAATAAGCCTGTATATTCTCATCTGAAAATAATAATTGCTTGAACGACGGCCTTATGTAATTAGCAATCTTAGATAATAACGCATCAGCCACTGATATGGCAGTTACATTCAACTCCATATAAGCATCAAAATACCTCTCCTTATCATGCATTAAGGCTATCATTAATGGAACCCCATGATGCTTAGCAATTTGGACAGTCCTTAGGTTTGTCTCATCATCATAAAGCATAACCAGTAACTCCGCTTTATCAATGCCCGCCTTAATCATTAGGTCCTCATCTGCTGGATCTCCAATGTAGGGATGAGCAGGTACTCCCCTAACGAGCCCTATCTCCTCCTCACTCCTAACCACTATTGAGACCTCATACCCATTACTAACCAAGAACTTGACTACGGCAATTCCAACATCACCAGCCCCAGTGATTATGGCCTTTCTCATAAATTAACAACTTCATGCACTTTATGTAAATTTAAAAACTGTTACCTCAAGTCAACCTGCCTACCATAACCAGATAAAAATCTCTCTAAATCCTCTTCTCTAGGCAGGTTCTCCTCATCCCCCCTCACCATGACCACCAAGGCGGCAGCAGCAGAAGCTCTTATCATTGCCTTCTCAATATCATAACCCTTAAGCACTGAGGCGAGTAAAACACCTGCATATGCATCACCTGCGCCAATTGGATCCTTAACAGGAACTTGGAATGCATTCACCTTAACAACTCTACCCTCCCAATTAGCCATGGATCCCCTCACACCTAACTTAAGAATAACCTTATCAATGCCAAACCTAGACCTCAATTCCTTAAATATATCATCAGGGTTTGAAGTGTTGAGCAGTAACTTGGCCTCCTCATCGTCTAGGAACAAAATATCAGTAATCCTGAGAGCACCTAATAATGCGTCCACAGCCTCCTTAACCTCACGCCAAAGCTTTCTCCTAAAGTTAACATCGAAGGATGCAAGAACACCCTTACCCCTAGCCACCTCCAAACCCCTAATCGTAGTAGACCGTGCACTATCACTAATAGCCAGGGTAATACCAGAAGTGTGAAATACACGAGCTGCACCCACATAATCCTCATCAATATCACTGGGATCCATAGCCGACGCAGCACTATACCTCCTATAATAAAGCACATCACTAACACCAGGTATCGGGTAATTCCTTTGCACAAAGTAAATGCCCGTAGGCCTCTCAGAATCAAACTTAATGTGACTAACGTCAACCCCCTCACCCCTTAACCAATTATAAATGAATAAACCAAACTCATCAAGACCAAGCCTAGTAATTAAGCCACAATCAACCCCAAGCCTAACAGCCGCAACACAAACATTAGCCTCACTACCAGCAGCATGCTTCTCGAAATAAGAAACATGCCTAAGAGGCCCATCACTAACAGCATTAAACTGAACAAGAGGCTCACCAACAGCAACAATCTCAGGCATTGAGAATAAATAACCCTGGAAATTAATAAGGCATACCCCAATGGCCTTAGCGCGGAGAAGAATAGAAGAGGAAACAAAAACCTTAAAACCCAACAAACATAACAAAACTCCGGGCCCGTAGTCTAGCCTGGTAGGATGCCCAGGGGCAAAAGCCCTGCACACGCCTGACGATGACGTGAATCAACTTCGTGAATCAGAACGCGGGAGATCCCGGGTTCAAGTCCCGGCGGGCCCACCAAGACACCAGCTTAAACTCAATCCTGCAATTCACTATTGATTAATTGATTAATTAAATTAAGCACACCCTCCTGCGTGTACTCACTAGGTGTCAATACCCTAATTCCATCCTCCTTAATCCTAGACGCTGTTGTACTGCCTATTGCAATTACAAACTTACTACCAAGCCTATCCCCAACGCATCTCCTCACCGCTTCATAAGTCATCGGACTCATAAATACAACATAATCAGCATACTCAATAAGCCTACACGCAAGAGCTGCATTCACCTCATCAATAATCACATCATACACACCATACTCAACAACCTCAAAACCCAACTCAGTAAGTCCCCTCCTAATTAAGTCACTACCCCTCATGGACCTAAGAACCACAACCCTACAAGGCCTAAACCCCCTCATGTAACTCACAATACCACTACTTGAATACTCACTAGGCATATCGCACGGAAGCCCCAACTCCTTAATTGCGTTACATGTGGTAGGCCCAACACCAATTATCTTAGTACTACCATCTAACTCACTCCTCAACTTACTACTCATGTACTTAGCCACAAGCGAACTCATAACAATCACATAATCAACTCCAGACAAACGCACACCCCTAATAACATCCTCATTAGGCACAGTCCTAACAACGGGTATTTGCACCACGTCCAATCCCCGCACCTCAATAGGCCTCACCTTACCCCAAGCCCTCAAAATCAAAACCAGCGTCATAGACAAACACCAAGCCCTACATAGGATTACTCCCTAACGCCCACACTTGATTCTTATACCTACTCACACACCCCCAAGCAATTATGGTATTCACAGTGCTCATCATGCATAAATACGATATTCCTCGGGATTCATAATCCAACACCTTCATGAACTCACCTCATCACTATAGAACTTACTAAGACCAAAATCAATCCTATTAGAAGTCCCGCATTACCTATGAATAATTGAATTAATGCCAGGACAATCAATGCAATCTTCGTAGACGCACTCACCCTATTATTAATAGCTATACCCGTTAGTAAGTATATCATTATGAAAACTAAGATTATCGACATAGTACCGAGCACACCAAACAAGCCGTCCTGAAGAACCAACTCATATTCCTGCGTAAACGGTAATATCGAGATTAAGGACCCCAATGCACTTGGATTTTGATAATACATCACTTGGAAGTATATTAACATGGCGGCGTTAACAATATAGAGTATCAACCCAATCCCAATAACCCAAAGCCAAGTCCCAATATTACTCCTCTTACTCATTAAATTAGCCACAACCCCTTAAGTTATAAATATTGCAATTATGAAGCCCGCCACAAAACTTAGGAAATGCCCCAATCTATTAATGCCAACACCATCAATAATGAGCACAGGCGGTACCGGGATGAGCAACCATAAAGATTCATAAACAGTATAAAGTATCAGTAGGAAATTCAACAGGTGCATGGGCTTCTGCGATCCCTTAACCGTGTTTATTAATGAAGCCATCAATACGGAACCCATTAAGCCCATCGTCATAGCTGACAAACCGTAAGTTACCACAAGCCTCGCATAGATTAGGGACAGTATTACCGTGGAAATACCAATACCAATAATCCCAGTAACCACACTAGTGATTAAATAATACCTAAGCCTAAACTCAAGAATTGCAATTGCAGTCACTAAGATGAATATGGGTAGTGTACCCACAAGATCAACAATACTATCAGGTAATAACGAGAGAAATAAGTAAATTATCACATACGCAAACCCCCTAGTAACATTTCGTGTAATTATTGCTAAAGCCTCGTTAAGTATGGCCTCGGGCCTTACCGTGAATACTGATACAAAGCTAATAAGCAAAATAAGAAACACGACAAATACGTAGGTATAACCCACCCCCAAGCCCCTACGCAACTTTACGAGCAGTATTATGAAGAGCATGGAGAGTATTAACTCAGGAACCAAGACATAATAGCTTGGCGTGAATAATGATATTAATGAGCTCAAAGCCACAATTATCAACACAGCTGGGTAATAAAGCAATAATGTTACCACCCTACGTCTCACACCCATCAATAATCAAATAAACAAGCAAGCTTTAAGAGTAATGGGTGATTGTAAACCACGTGAGGATAGTCCTTGTGCTTCACGGCTCCGATGATCAGGAATACATTGAGAGCGTAAGGAGCTTCACAAACAAGGTTGGTGTTCATTACGCCTTCGCATCATATGCACATCCATTAGTAAATGAAGTCATTGGCGATGTGTACATACCCCTCTTCATTGGTTATGGTAAGGATTACGAAAAAGCAGTGAATACAAGCGGCTTCTTAACACCACCAATCCTCGAATGGCCAGGCTTTAGGAACCTCCTCCTCAGCCTAGGTCCTGGACTCTACGTATTTCACGGAGAGAATAATGAAAGATTCAATGAGGAGGCGAGGAATGTCGGTATTAATGACATTGCATTCCTAGCCATAAAACCCACGCTCACAGAATACCTGCATCATGATTGCCCAAATAAGGTAATACCCGTAGTACTAACTAGAGGCATTATTTATAGGAAGATTGTAAGTATTGTAAAAGAAACATGCCCCGACACCCACGTAGAGAAACCATTGCTTGAGCTTGAGGGTTTCGTGAAATACTTCAAGGAATCCCTTAATTGGGTTATAAGTAATACTAGGTGTTTACAGTGCTTGGGCAAACAATGATTACGCTGCAGTATTACTTGGCAATATTATTGATTGCAGTGATCATTGACATACTCATCGGCGAGCCCAAAGGACCACTCCTAATGATACATCCAGTTGTGCTTTGCGGAAGAATTGTGGATAAATTATTTAGGCCAGGTAGTAAGTATTTTGGTGTATTGCTTTGGTTTACATCTGTCATCCCCCTAACATTAACCTACTACTTACTGCCACGTGTAATCTTCATGATAAATACCATTGCGGGTATGATAATCTACGCCTACGTACTGAAACTAACATTCTCAATAAAATTAATGAGAGATTACGTGAAGAAAATACTCAAGAACCTTGAGGCTGGTGATTTGGAGGGGGCCAGGTCATTAACCCAGGAAATTGTTAGAAGAAATGTCTGGAGGCTTGATGAACAACACATTATATCTGCGATTATTGAAAGCATGTCTGAATCCTTCGTTGACGGCATACTCTCACCACTATTCTACTACGCAATCCTAGGTCTGCCAGGATCATTACTCCAAAGACTATCAAACACGATGGACTCCATGGTTGGTTACAAAGGATGGCCCTACGAAGGGGTTGGATGGTTCTCAGCCATGATAGACACAGTCCTAAACTACATACCCTCACGAATCTCAGTCATAATATTCACCATATCCTCAGCCCTCCTAGGACTTAACTGGAGGAATAGCGTGAGAGTTGCATTACTAAACCACAATAAGGTACCTAGTAAGAATTCAGGCTGGCCCATGGCATCCTTCGCAGGAGCACTTGGCATTACACTTGAGAAGGTTGGGAGGTATAGAATTAATGATGGTGCATTAAGTCCCAACATCGAGACGTTAAGGTTATCCCTTAGGTTATTTGATGTCTCGATAATCATTACATTAATAATTATATCACTACTTACAATAATAAGGATCTTGTTAATACCCCTCTTTATTTAAAGAACATACTTATTCATAATTCAGTTAGGTTTAAAAAGGCCATGCGTAGCAAATCGCTCGCCACTTCTTATATGTCTTAGATAACCTTTATTTTTTACGTCAAGTTATTTGTCGATTAACATATATTATCTAAGAATAAGCTTTTTATACTAGTTACAGTCATTTATTTTTAGTAGATCCCTATGGCATCAATAACCACATCAAGCGAAGAGAAAACAACACCAACTGAAATAGAGAGGCAACTAACTGAACGACAACTCCAAGTTCTTCAATACCTCCTTAAAAAAGCCGTACCCCTCAAGGTATACACAGTCTATGCCGATCAAGACGAACTCGCCAGAGACCTAGGCATGACTAGACAAGCATTAAGTGTCCACCTCAAGAAGCTCAAAGACTTCGGATTAATAAGAACAGGCCGTGAATTTGTCGATGTAACCGATAAAGCACTCAGAGTTTTAAGAATGAGTTCAAACGAAGCCGTGATACTTGTAAAAGTTACGCCAAAGTACAGGAACATTGCTTACGAGAAGATTAAGGAGCTACCCGTGGAGAAGGCCTACAGAGTCTCGGGTGATTATGACTTAATACTAATCACTAGGGAGGTGAATGTTAACGACATACTTAGAGTACTGAGCATGATGGAGGGAATTGATGACACAAAGACCTTCATATCCCTCGAAATACTCAGAGAATAATTAATTCACCTAATTACATTATTAAAATTAAAATAATACGGACAATGAACCTCCCTAAATTATGCGTTGGAAGGTTTATTAACAGAACTTATTTAGCATTTTCGTAAAATCATGGAGACAACAAGCCCTGAGGTAAGGGTCGATGCATACATTAGGAATGTCGCCAACGCAATAAATAAAGTGAAGAACGAAGGCATTAAGAACGAAATCATTGAAATAGCCGAGGCATACCTAAGAGACTCCATGTACTACCTCTCAAAAGGTGATGTATTCACAGCATTAGCAACAATAGCCTACGCCGAAGGCTTACTAGACGCCCTCAAACTCCTTGGTATGACACACTTCACTTGGGATAAAACCGACGAATTAATCCAAAGAGCTAGGAATAAGATCTTCGTGGCAGGAACCTTCGAAATAATACACCCAGGCCACATAGCCTACCTACGACAAGCCTGGTCCCTAGGACGCGTTGTAGCCGTGGTGGCTAGAGACTCAACAGTTAGGAGGGTTAAGAATAGAGACATTGTGATACCAGAAAATCAAAGACTTGAGGTTCTCAGCAACATTATTTACGTACACAAGGCAAGACTTGGCTATGAAGGAGACATGTTCAAGGTTGTTGAAGAAGAGAAACCAAGTATAATACTCCTCGGCCCTAACCAACCATTCAATGAAGAATTCATCATGAGGGAATTGAGGAGGAGAGGATTAGACAATATCCAAATTATTAGGTTCAATGATTACGTAGACTGCCCACTATGCAGCACAACGAAAATACTTAAGGCAATAAGCAATAAGTTTAACCAGGAATAAGACCCCTAGTTACTGCTGAGAATCCTGACTGATTAAATACGAACTCATAACTAACGAGAGTCATGTTAATCCCCAACTCAAACTCGCCGAAGGGGCCTTGGTGCGCTGGATATATGTGTATTGTTGCATTGGCAGGTACACCATTACTTAAGAGACATAATTTAGTGACATTAACTACGATGGGGACTCCGAGGAAGTTATTCTTTACCGATGTTGGCGTAATTGTAATGATTGATGTGAAGCAATATGTTGTCTTTCCGTTCCAACTACCAGTACCTATGTACTTACTCTCATTTATCATCTCCACATAACCACTGGTCAGATTTACGTAAGGCACGCAATGAATAATTGATTGGACACCCATAAATCCAAACTCCAATGCATAACACAATTCATCACCATGCCTCCAAAGAGCAACATTAAACCTACCAGTTAATGCCGTAAGTTCAGTATTCATTGTAATCGTACCATTAATCACCGTGGCATCCATAATTGGGGTCCTCGATATAGTGACCAAACCACTAACCCTCACCGCATGTGGCAAACCACCCCAATAAGTAGGCATCACACCCGAAACAATGGGCACCACACTAAACTCATAGGTTGTAGTTATATTCTTACTCAGCAACCCCTTAGCGTTCATTAACGCCGTGGTTGGACTATTCTGATTTATATATGTCATTGCAAAGTACGAGGCAGCACCCACCACAATAATCAACGCTATTATGATTATTAATGATTTTGACTTCATCAATATCAATCCACGTAATAAACTTTTAAATATTTTCCATTCAATTTCAGTAACGCCTAGCAACCCTAAACCAATAATTAGCCTGCCTATCACTACACGCCAAATCCCTCAACCCACCAATATCCTTACTGGCATCCTCATCAAGCGGCACACCAAGAGCATCAGCATCAAGCAACTGCTGAATCTGCATACCACAATCATTATCACCACTCCACGGAACCTCCACAACACCACCCTTATCCAACCTCTCCCTCGCCTCCTCCACAGTGGTTGCCTTAAATACCATGGACCTCATGAAGGACCAAGCCATACTCCTCATATTATTATTAATATCATTAAGCACCTCTCTAACAGTCTCAACCAAGCCCTCCCTAGGCGCCACGTACTTCTCCATAGTATCCCTCCTAGCCATCACAAT
This sequence comes from Vulcanisaeta sp. AZ3, assembly GCA_000960865.2. GTDB lineage: Archaea > Thermoproteota > Thermoprotei > Thermoproteales > Thermocladiaceae > Vulcanisaeta. The sequence goes on from JZWU02000001.1 coordinate 70,271, forward strand.
TTGCTTATTCTCCACATCCTTAGGACCAACCTCAATCCTCAAAGGCACACCCATCATCTCCCAATAATTATACTTCCAACCCGGCGTCCTATCAACCCTATCATCAAGACTAACCCTAACACCTGCACTACTCAACTCATCCCTAATCGCCCTAACCTCCCCTAAGATGGTATCCTCAGTACCCTTATACATTATCGGAACAATCACAACCTGTATCGGAGCAACATTTGGAGGCAGAGCAAGCCCCTTATCATCACCATGAATAGCTATCATAGCCGCAATAGCCCTCTCAGAAATGCCATAACTCGTTGTATGCACGTATTCCCAATCACCATTAGGTGTTAAGTACTTAACATCAAAGACCCTCGAGAAGTTGGTACCGAGGTAATGAACCGTACCTATCTGCATAGTCTTACCATCAGGCATTAAGGTGTCAAAGGCTATGGTATACACAGCACCAGCAAACTTATCCCACTCAGGCCTCTGACTTATTAAGTACGGAACACCCAAATAATCAAATATCTTCTTATAAATCTCCACAGCCTCCCTAACCTGCCTCTCCGCATCCTCCCTATCAGCATGCGCCGTATGAGCCTCCTTAAACATAGAAATCTCCCTAAGCCTAATCATAGGCCTCGTAGCCTTAGTCTCAGCCCTAAAAACACTAACAATTTGATAAACCCTGTACGGCAAGTCAGTATGGTCCTTAATCCAAAGCTTAAACATAGGCATTATAGCAGTCTCACTCGTAGGCCTCAAGACAAGTCTCTCCTCACCAACACCACCCTTACTAACCCAAAAAACCTCCTGCTCAAAACCCCTAATATGCTCACTCTCCTTAACCAAGAACTCATAAGGTATGAAAACAGGAAACAAAACCTCCTGATGACCAGTCTCATCATGAACGCTCCTAATATAAGCTTCCACAAGACGTCTCAACTTGACACCATAAGGCCTCCAAACATAAGCACCCTTAACCGGATACCTATAATCATAAAGCCCAGTCTCCATTATAACCCAATTAAACCAGTCAATAAAATCCCTCCACTTCTCCCTAGGCCTAGCCTCACCAGACTTAACGAGTTGTAACCTGGCAATGAAAGGTCCCGAAAACCGCTTAAGATAAAACCCTTTAAAACATTACGCCCACTGATAACGACGTAAGTAAAATATTACTCCAGGAAAGACTCTCTAGAGAATTTTTATGCTTATGGTAATCTTCTCATGAGGCCGCTAGATCAATTTCTTATTTTCAACTACTAGATTACCATCTTTTATTACGTACTCAACTTTCGATATATCATTAATATTCTCTATTGGATTACCATCCACTACAATAACATCTGCAGTTCTCCCTACCTCTATTAATCCAGAATCCAGCCCTAAAGCTAAGGCAGAATTATACGTGGCCGCTCTCAAAGCCTCTAAATTACTAAGATTTCCCATTTCAACCAATAAAACAATTTCACTCCAGTTCTTACCAATATCAAACTCCTCCAAACCAGTTTCAAATCCTAAATCAGTTCCAGTAATTATGAGCACACCATACTCCTTAGCCTTCCTAACAACACTTGCAATACTTTCCCTAACAGCACTAATCTTCTCAAGCCCCCACTCATCTACGCCTATTTGCTTCCCATACTTATATATTAATTCCTGGACAGTAAGAGTAGGAGTTAAACTAACATTCTTCTCAACCATTAATTTTAAGGTATCATCACGTAATAAGGTACCATGCTCTATAGTCTTAACCCCCGCCTCTATCGCTATTTTAGCCCCCTTATCTCCATGTGCATGAGCAGCCACGTACATACCTACCTTCTCAGCCTCATTCACAATAGCCTTAATCTCCTCAAAAGACAGTTGCGGACTCTCAGGCCTATCTCTCTGCGATAAGACCCCTCCAGTTGCAAATATTTTTATGAAGTCCGCCCCATCCCTCAATACCTTTCTAGCAGCATGAATACAAGATTCCACACCATCACAAAACTCCGAGAAACTCATCGCTTTTGAAAATTCCAATGGAATATCATGACTCAATTCCCCATGTCCAAAGGTTTGCGTTATCGGCTTGCCCGCTGCAATAATTCTCGGGCCTTTAATTACTCCATCATTTACAGCCCTCCTTAAAGCTATTGATATACTCTTTCCACAATCCCTTACAGTTGTATATCCAGCCAACAGTAATTTTTTCTAACCATTTAGAAGCCCTAAGTACTCTATATTCTGGCTTCTCGAACATAATCCTTAATAAACTTCCCCCCTTAATTCCACTCAAGTGAATATGAGCATCTATTAAACCCGGCATAACGAATTTACCCTCAGCATTAACCTCTATCTTCACTTGTCTATTTTCTTTAGAAACTTCGACTATTTTGCCCTGCTTAATATACACATTAGCCCTTCCTATTAATTCTTTTCCATTGAAAACAATTCCTCCTTTAATTCCAATGTCCGCATCCATCATTGAGTCACCTCTTGACCCTCAAAAACAACTCCCTTAGTCTCCTTATATATAATGTAAGATATTAATGTTGCTATCATAGCTGCAATACCCCAATATGTTGGGGCCAGTTTATAATGGGTGGCATATATAAGATAGGTAGCTATAAATGGTGTAGTTCCTCCAAAAACTGCTACACCTACATGGTAATCAAAAGAAAGTGCAGTATATCTTACCTTAGTTGGAAACATCTCCGTTAATGCAGCGGCATAGGCTGGGGTTACAATCGAGCCTAAGATGCTGTAGATTATTTGAGCTAAGAGTATTAGAGAAAAGTTACCGGTAGATATTAGATATAAATATGGATAAACGAAAATCAGTAAACCAACTGCCCCAGTTATCATTAGAGGCTTTCTTCCCACTTTATCAGCTATTATACCAAAAATAAAAATTGCTATAGTCTCCACTACGTAGCCTATTGTTAGTATAAGTGAAACGGTCCTTACAGGAATTCTTATAACAGTCTCTAAATATGATGTGGCAAAAACGCTCGTGGCATAGGTCATCGCAGTTCCTCCTACTATAAAACCTAAACCTATCAATATTTCTCTCCAATACTCTCTAAAGGCATCTGCTAAAGGAATTCTAGAGATCTCCATTTTATCTTTAATTCTTTTAAAAACTGGAGACTCACTTATTCTTAACCTTATAATAACTCCTATTACTGCTATAAAGGCTCCAATAATGAATAGAATCCTCCAACCAATAGATGAAAACTCTGCAGATGACATTATATATGTGAGGAGCAGAATTAGTCCAGTAGCCATGAGGGGTCCTAAACCTTGAGCTGTCTGAGCTATACCTACATATGTAGCTCTCTCCGTGGGTTTAGCAAATTCGGCAGTTAACGTTATTCCGCCACCAAATTCACCACCTAAAGAAAGACCCTGGAGAAATCTCAGAGTAACTAGTAATATGGGGGCTAAAATTCCTATGGTGGCATAGGTCGGTAGTAAACCCGTGAAAAGTGATGCGAGACCCATTAAAGTTATAGTGAATACTAACGTATACTTCCTACCTATCTTATCTCCGAGATGACCAAAGACTATAGCACCTAATGGTCTACCTGCAAATCCTGTGGCAAATGCTGCGAAAGTGGCTAGTAAAGATGCTATTGGATTACTTGAGGGGAAAAATAATTCAGCCAAAATACTTGCCACAAATCCAAATACTAAAAAGTCATAAAACTCAAAAGCTATGCCTACGGCTGCCGCTATCGAAACTTTAATTTCATCCCTCACAATATAGCCTCTTCATAAACTATTTATAAGCATTTCGATACTATAGTTCAGCTCGATCTATATAAATATTATTTCATATACTTTTCCACTCCATTATCGCTGATAAGTTCATTCTGAAGTCTCTGATGCATGTACCTGTCTTCCCTCTCATCGGCAAAATTTAGCTGCTTAACAATCCCAAGCCTATATCAGAAGTATTGTCTGGTTATGATTCCTGCCGTTCTTATTAAAGTATTTTAAGTCCAACATAAAGCCTTCTAAAGAGGATATGGCATTAATGATTAGGGTTAAGGTGCTAGATAACTGTATTGGGTGCGGCATATGCTGGACAATATGCCCAAAGGGAGTCCTCACAGGCAGGCTGAGGGATAAGGCTTACGTAATTAACGAAACTGTTTGCCAAGGATGCTACTCATGCCAAAACAACTGCCCATACAACGCAATCAAAGTCGAGGTAATCAGAGAATAATAGGCAAACCCAAACCCCTAACCAGAGCTATGTACTCACGATCAGTCAATAACCTACCGTAAGCCTCAGCCAAATCCCTACTACCAACAACATAATCACCAATGTACCTAACCACAAACGGAACAATACGATCAATAATAGACTTACCCAAATACCCCAAAGCAACAAGACCCAAAACATCCACCGGCGTTGGGATTATCGGCCCAAGAACTATCACGCTCGTGGAACCACGAATGAGTACCTCGTAAGGATAACCATCAATAACGACATTACCACACTCAGGAAACTCACGCACCCCAATAACACCACTAAATGCATCAAGCCACTCCTCACTAGCCACCCTACCACCAACCCTAACCCTAAGCACCAACCTTGCAATCTCCACAGCAGCCTCCCTAGCCCTAAGGAAATAATCCATCGAATGAAAACACTCAACATTAAACTCAGGTCTCACCCTAACCAACACCTTCAGAACACCAAGGACAGGACCCCAAAGCCTAGCCTCACCCGCACCAAGTTCATCATCAACCCAACTCAAGTCCTTGCTTGACAATACATTACTTACGAACTTAATACAGAACTCCCTCGGCAATGGAAGAGCTATGCACTCAACTCTCCTGGACAGGGTACTTATTAATGTGCCTAGTAATGCCATTGATGGTTCAGTCCTTGGAACAATTATGGTGAGCCCTCCATGCACAAAAATCCAATGAGCCTAAACCCTTATCTAGTTTTGCTCAGGACCCGAGTTCTCATCACATTGCTTCAGAGGCCTGTCGGTCTCATCAATAAAATGACAATTTTTGTAAGGCTCTCTTTCTAATAAGGATTGTGGGCTTCAATGATTATAACGCGCTTAGGGAGCTTTGCGCCAGGATTAATTGTAGTAATGCCTACCTTGGAATTCTAACGAGAGAGTTAGCGTCGTTGGGAGTTTCCGAGTTATTGAGTGAGGGGCCTATGGAGTTCCTAGGGGTGAGACTCCTTGGTAAGGGTCAAAACTCCTACGTATTCATATGTAAGCTAGGAAACATCAACAATGAGTACGCCTGTAAAATTAGAAGACCTGACGCATCAAGACCTGAGCTCGCCAGGGAGGGCCTCCTAATGAGGCTTGCTAATTCAGTGGGTGTGGGGCCCCACGTAATTAATTATACGAGCAATATCATAGTGATGGAACTAATTAAGGGGGTACCAATGAGCGAGTACGTGTGGTCTACGAGCCCAAGCGAATTAAGGAGTGTTATTAGGGATTTGCTTCTTCAGTGTCGTAGGTTAGACTCAATAGGGCTTATGCATAATGAGTTAAGTAGGGTTGAGGATCACATAATAATCACTGAGGATAAGCCCTACATAATTGACTTTGAGAGCGCCACCGTGGGTAGTAGGGGTAGTAATGTGTCACAAATCATTAATGCACTAATCATGGGCAAGAGCCAGGTGCAGGCTAAGATTAGGTCTGTCCTGAACCCTGAGGCTGATCTTAACGAGTTGCGGGGGTTAGTTAGGGATTATAAGGTTAGGAGGGATGATGAGTCATTCCTGAGGATCCTCAGTTCACTTGGCCTTTAAGAGTTCCTGGGCTAAGTTCCACAGTTTATCCCCCATGTGGTGCAGTACCTTTATCACCTTACCCTTCTCCACAACTCTCATCTCACTAGCCGACATTAAGGCTACACCAATGGCTATGTACCTACCCTTCAAGTCCTTGATGAGGAGGACATCACCATAGGTAAAATCACCATTTATCTCCTTAACCCCGGGCCTCATGACATCAGCACCATTTATTATATGCGGCACTGCACCATCATCGACAGTCACCGTTGGGTAATCAGGCACATAGGGCGGGTTCGGATAGAAGTAAGTGAGTAATGGTACTATGTACTCTCTCCTCTCCGTATCTAACTTAACCGTTAGCTTGGCCACTAGCGGCTTATTATCAATTAGGTATATCGTGGTTTGTTCATTCAATTCATAAATCTCAACCTTATTGGCATTACGGAAAACCTGCCCTAGCTCACCAACTGCATTACTCAAGTCCTTGATGTCCTTATTGCTAAGGAAGTATCTCTTAACCACAAATTAAATAATAACAAACACACTAATAAGTATTTCAGGGCATAACCCCATTACTTACTTATTAACATTAAATGCTTAATAGTGAGTATTTAATCACTAATCGCCGTGTCTAGTGAAACAGTCAATAGGGCTGAGTTTGAGAAAGTCATACTTAAGGTAGGTAAAGTAATACACGCAGAGAAGGTGGAAGGCTCTAAAAAACTCCTAAGGCTAATCATAGACATCGGAGACGAGAGAAGACAAATAATCACGGGACTAGCCGAATTCTATAAGCCGGAGGACCTCATAAATAAGTACGTAGTCGTCGTAGCAAACCTAGAGAGTAGGAAAATATTTGGTTATGAGAGTCAAGGCATGATACTAGCAACATGCGATGAGAAGAATCCAACCATAATAACAATAGATAAACCACAAGATGAGCAAGTAGGTAAAAGAGTTTGCTAAAGGGGTTTTTATTAAAAATACTCACTTTAAAACCACTAGATGGCTCAATACTTAGTACTTGATAATGGATTAAGGCTAATTATTGACAAGAGAGATTTACCAACAGTAGGCATCGCTATAGGAGCAGGGATTGGCTCAATATATGAGGATAAAGAACTAAGGGGCATAAGTCACCTAGCCGAGCACATAATTTATAGGAACTACCCAAACATAGACCTAGAAATAGAAGGCCTAGGAGGCATCTCCGACGCCTACACAGAAAGATCCCTAACCATGTACCTATTCGAAGTAATACCAAGCGAATTAAAGAACCTCCTAAAACTCATTCACAAGATATTCGGTGGAAGGAACATTAGCAAGGAAGACCTGGAAAAGGAGAGAAGCGTTGTGCTTTCAGAGTTTAGAATGAGGAGTGACGACCCAAGCACATTAATTTATGACCTAGGCATGAAGGCACTATTTGGTGATAGCGATTATGGAGACCCAATAATAGGAACCGAGGAAAGCATAACCTCAATAGACATTAAAGACATGAAAGAATTCCTAGAATCATACTACACACCAGACAACATCGTACTAAGTATCGTAGGTCCCGTGAACATGTCCATTGAAGAAATCACCGAAATATTCAACAAATGGGAGGGTAAAGCCAAGCCAAAGAAAACACCAACAATAAGCAAAGGCAAATCAATAACCATCAACAAGAACATCGACTCAGCATACCTATCATACTCCTGGTACATACCACTAGAGAATAAAGACCCCTACCTATACTCCATAAAGTCCTCACTCCTAGAATTCCACCTAATAAATGGATTAAGCTCATACCTAATATCGAGGTTCAGGAACAAGGGCTTCTCATACGTAATCGATATGGATAGGGATTATCTATTCGACGTTTATTACTATCAAATAATTATATCAGCAGTAGATAAAAATATGGTAGATCAAGTAAGAGGTGAATTAAATAATGCATTACTTAATATAGACTCCATACTTAACGATGAATACTACCTAAATAAACGCCTGAACTACCTAAAATACCTAATAAGCGATTACACAAGAAGACCCCTACAAATAGCCGAGTCAATGACATACATGGAAATTAAGTTCAGGGATCACGACACCGATAAATTTAACAAACTACTTCAAGAGCACTTCAGGGATAGATTGAGCGAATTAATACGGGATGGCGTTTGGTCCATGATATTACCACAATAATATTATAATAATATTTAATGTATACGTATACTTTACATTTACGCTCATGATCAATAAGTAATTCATGAGTAATATTCTTGAATCATCACTTAACGCCAACCCTCTCCTTAATCTTCTCGAGAAGCATTTCCATAGCCTCACCAGACTTACATCTAATACTCACATCAGCTAAATAATCAAGTTCCGTTGGCTCCATATTGATTATTATCACCTTACCACCCATCTCCTTAACGAAGATCGGTACATAAGCCGCAGGATAAACTGTAAGTGACGACCCAATTACTAAAATAGCATCACTCATAAAGGCCAACTCCCTAGCCTTATCAAAATCCTTAACAGGTTCGCCAAACAACACAACATCAGGTTTAAGCACACCACCACATGCATCACACAACGGTGGAATCTGCCCACCATCAATCTTCCTAACAACCTCCTCCATTGGATACGCACGACCACAGGCTACACACACGGCCCTCTTCATAGTTCCATGTAGCTCAATCACATTCTCTGAACCAGCTGCCTGATGTAGACCATCCACATTCTGTGTAACGACAGCCTTTATCACTCCCATCCTCTCTAGCTCAGCCACTGCATAATGAGCCTTGTTTGGCTTTGCCGTGAATAATGCACTCATCCTCATCCTGTAGAAGAGCCAAAACTCCTTAGGGTGCTCCAAGAAATAATCAATCGTGGCAACCTCAGGACTAACCTGCTTCCACAAACCCTGAGGCCCCCTGAAGTCAGGAATACCTGACTCTGTGGATATCCCAGCCCCTGTGAAGGCTATGGCATGCTTAGCATTGACCAAGATGTTAGCAGCCTCCTCAATGAGTTTAGGGTCACATGACTTCTCCAACCCAACCACCCAGGACTTAATTAAGTAGGTAACTTAAATATAAATTAGGCCACTACTAACGTTCACTCGTATTGATGAACTGACGACGGGCTGATCACTGATGATTGCGTTGGTGACTGAGATCATTGTATAACCTAACTACATCATCCGTAGTCCTAACCTCTATGGCTTCAATACCATAATCACGCTTTAACGACTCATAAGTAGGCCTATTATGAGCTATTACGTAGTAAGCCGAGGAGAAGGCAAACCTCTCCCAATCCCTTATTGTAAGACTTAGTAAACTAACACTACCGCCAGACCTCATGGACTCGGTTGAGTACACACTCACAATATAGGGAACCCTAAGCCTCTGAGCAATCACCTTAGCAATCACAGAGGCTATCCAATCATGGGCATGAACAACCCCCAAATCACTGGGTATAACGTATGGAGCCCTCGATAAAACCTCAACGAGTAGGAAGTGCATGTAGGCAACAACATCGCTAAACCACTTATCACTAACCGTATAAACCCTCACATTACCATCCATATAACTACCCGTAAAACCCGCCGGATGTATTAAATACACCTCATACTTCTCAGAAAGCCTTACGACCAAGTCCCTAACCTGGAACGCCAATGCTCCTACAACCCTATGCGGCGGATACTCAGGACTTATGTGGAGGACTTTCTCCACAATTAGCAATAAATGCTAGATAATTTAATTATTGCAGTTGACGTTAGGTGTACAGAGTCATTCGTAACATTCACATAACCAAGAGTCTTAAGCTTATTAATTACGTTCTTAACATCATCAACACCCATGCCCACTATCCTAGCAAGATCCTCAAGCTTAATAGCCCGCTCCCTATCAATCGCAGCTAAGGAGTGCAATGCCTGCATTATACTCCTAATCCTCGAGTCATAACTTGACTCCACAAAGCATAATTAATCAAACTCCTTAGTTATAAGTTTCTCTCTTCATTATTAATTAGTAATTGAAAGTTACGAAAAAGTACTTATAAAACCACAGCCTCACGATGCATTAGGTGTGATTGAGTTAACGACAGATAAAGCACTATATGAGCCTGGGGAGGATATTGCCATAAACATAACCGTGGGGAGCATAACGAATAAGGAGGAAATAAAATTAACAGTCATTAGGGATTCCAATGAAGTAATTAGACGAGAACTTCAAGCACTACCACCTAAATCAAGCATCCTTGAACACATTAAACTAAACGAGACCGGAGTCTATGAAATACACGCCGAATGCTGCGGCCTCTCCGCCACAGCACCATTAATGATCGTAGAGAAACCAGAATCTCCCGTTAAATTCATAATTGTGTTTCATAACCATCAACCAATCAATAAATACCCAAACGGGCATTATCACGGGCATTGGGCATTCCACCATACATGGTTCCCCGAATTCCAACCAATCTATGACGTTGGCCCTTACCTACTCCACGCAAGACTCGTTAATAAGTATAAAGTACCAATTACATACAACCTAAGCCCAAGCCTACTTTGGCAATGGGATGATATAATCAATAATGGAGCCTTTATAGAGGGAGATGAATTCATAACTCACATCAGTCCACAAAACCCCAACATATCACTAATCAAGGAGACCCTCAACACATACTCAAAGCTAGCTAAGGAGGGTGTTATTGAAGTCCTAACAAGCTTCCTAGCACACCCAATAGCAGGCTACCTAATCGAGAAATACAACATTGACGATGTACTCAAATGGGAGTTAAGAGTTGGTAAAAAGGTTACTAAGAGAATCCTAGATGTTGACGCCACTGGAGTATGGTTACCCGAGCTATACTTCTCGGAGAGGTTGAGGGATATACTATGTAGTGAGGGGATTAGGTTCACAGTACTTGATGGTGTTTATCACCTAGGCGAGAGCATTAAAGACAGGAGTTCCATGTATAAGATCTACAAGCACGATTGCTTAACAATATTCTTCAGAGACACAGCACTAAGCGACCTACTAAGCTTCCAACTAAACAAAGCAGGCAACACCCAGGAGGCAGATACAAATGCCAGGAGGTTATTAATTGAGGTTATGTTAAGAGCCCCCTACGCCAAGGATGGGGTAATAACCATGGCATTAGACGGTGAGAACTGGATGATACTACCAACACCAAACCCATACGCCGCACTACTCCTCGAGAAAATCCTCAACTACCTATCCAAGGCCATGACTGATGGCTACATAACACCAATAAGACCCTCAACCCTACTTGGAGAAGCCAAGGAGGAAATTAAGGAAATACCAACCACAACCTGGCTCGGCTCACCAAGTAAGTGGTTGAATGAGAGGGCTGATATTCAATCAAGGCTTTGGTCCATGGCCCAAATAGCAATTAATAAGTGGAGGATTTATGAGGAGGTATTTGGCGAAGACGATAATCTCAGAATGTCACTAGCCATGACCCTAGACAGTGATTACTACTGGGCAGAATTCGTGAATACAGACCACATTAGTGAGTGGGCATTCAACACCACGAGAATAGTTGATGAGGCACTATCATCACTAACAGTGAAAATAATACGCGAAGACGACCTATTAGAGATCGCAGTAAATAATGAATGGACTAGGGATGCAACCCTATTAATCAGCGTTGAAGTCCCCGAGTCATCAATGGAACACGGCATTAGAATTCCCAGTCACTCAACAGAATCATTAGGAGTAGAGAGGTTAAACAACGTTAACATATCACTATTAACACCAAGATCCAAGACACCAATAATGAAACCCATAAGGATCACAAACACCACTATATAACCTTCACAACATCCTGCCCATCAATCAAGTATAGGATATCCCTCGACGACACCCTAGTCAATAGATAATCATGAACATAATCAGCATCTAAAGATTCATAAGCAACCCCAACTGCCAAACCCCTCATCGGCAACCCCTCCCTTATAATATAACCAAAACCCCACGACCAAGCCCAGGAAGTAGACATCATGAGAATATCAATAGGCCTTAAACCCTGACCTCCAGCCATGGCATACCTCATAAACCTCAACTCACCCCACGGGTCTGGTTCAATTAAGGCGGTATTGTCCGTACCAACCATAGGCTTAAGACCAACCCTAACCATAGAACCCACACTAGGCAACCTACCCACCAACTCCACATTAGACCTAGGACACACAGCAACTGAGACCTTCGGCAACTTTGCAATCTCATCATCACTCAATTGCGTCATATGAACAAACAATGAATTACCAGTCACAAGAGTACTCAAAGCCCTACTTAAATCACCATCAGCATGAGTATCCACAGTCTCAGACACATGAGTACTAATCAACAAATTACGCGAACCACCTAGCCTCGAAGCGAGCATCAACTCAGCCGTTGAATAATTAAGCGGCGATATTAATGATATCCCAAATCCCCTCTCCACAAAATACCTAACCTCCTCCTCAAAAACTTCATCAACATCCTCCTCCTCATTAGGATGAACATAAACCCTAAACACACTAGGCTCAGCCAAAGGCACAACACACAACCCAACCCTACCCGCCTCCTCCAAAACAACATCTACAAACCTCATCCCATACTCAATAATAGCCAATAAACAACCAACACCATAACCCCTAATCCTACGAAACAAACGAGCCAAACCACCCCTAAGAGACTCGGGATTCACCCTACGTAAGTATTGATACTTCAAGCCATAGGGTGCCCCAACCAAATCATCTATATAGAATTTATTGAAGAGACCCATTAGGAAGTGATCAAGCACGTGTATATGGGCATTTGTTAATTGAGGCATGAGTATGGCATTGCCCAAATCAACCACATTATTACTACCCGGAACCCTACCAATACCCGTAACCACACCATCAGAAACATCAACCACACCATCCCTCAAAGGCCTCAAATCCTGATCCACAAGTGCAAACGCAGACCTTATGCTTAACCTACGCATTGCCAAGGACAAGCACTATTTAAGTAACTTAATACCCTTACCCCCAATGAAAATAGCCATCGCCGGCCTAAACCCAGGAACAGCAATATACGCCTACTACATGGCTAAAAACGGTCATGAAACAACCATATACACAAACACACAAGGCGACGTTATAGTAATGGACCTAATACCACACACAAAACTAGGAATAATAAATACAGAAACCACAAAATTATTCACAAGAAAATACCTCGAGGACATCCTAGGCATCAACATCATAAACACCCAGCTCGAAACACTAAGTATCAACAAAAACAAAGTAATTGACAAAGCCAAAGACACCAACACAACCTACGATAAAGTGGTAATCGGTACAGAAGCCACACCAAGGAATGCAGGCAATTGCATGAACATATACAATCACGAACTAACCAAGGATGAATATATAATAAGCGGAACAGACCTCGGCAAAAACACCGAAACACTACTCCTAATAACTGACCTAGGAGGCACAGCAACCACAAAATCACCCCTAGCACTCGACGAAGACATCATCAAAACACTACCACACAATAAGACCCAGGACACTGGGCAGTGCTTAACTACGGATTACGATGTAACAATGCCCATAACAACCGAGGAGCACTACGACTCGATAGGCAGAGGGCTTAAGCTTGTGGATTCCCTTAGTGGTATTGATTACGTGATCAATAGGGATTATCAATTAATAATAATGGGCAAACTACTAGCCTTAAGAGACCTAGGCATCGTGAATTCATTATCACAAATTCCAAGACTTGAGGTTGGCTTTTCTAGAAATTGGTCGTTCATAACCATAGGACTCACGAAAAGTGAGCTAACAAACATCTTTAGGGATTTATCATCATCAAGAACATCACTACACTCAAGCGATAGCGATATAACAGCAAAGGTATTACATAGAGGTAGGAAGTTATTAAGCCTCCAAATAATTACCAAAGGCATTAGATTAGACAATTGGTTCTACCACATATACAGCTTAGTAATGCTTGACAAGGCACCCTACCTAATACTTGATATGGGTTACGAAAGATTATTCGGCACGTTTAAGGGGACCATTGAGGGGCTCATCATGAATATATATAATATATAGATATCCAGCAACCCCAACTAAATAAGCTTTATTAGGAACTTCATGAATTAATCCAGTAGTGCCTGGCGCCCTTGCCAATGTAGATTACGAGGAGCCCCTAACCAAATTTAGAGTAAGAGAGGTTCTTATCGAGGCTCATAAACACTCAATAAGCTATATAGATAAAATGAAAGATGAAGTACTAGCAGACTCCTTCTACGTACACTACAGACAACCAATACTAAAGGTACCTAGCGAGAGTAATAACATGGAGGAGTCGCTGTGGAGATTCGTGGTATCCACATACATAAGAAGCGAGGCATATAATGATGTCTCTAGAGTCACGAGATTAAACAGTAAGTTATCCAGGACCATGGCAATAAAGCTCCTCAAGGTTTACAACAGCATCCTGAATAAAATAGAAAGAAACGAATCATTCAGACAAATGGTTGAATCAGCCATGAACCAAAACCACGGATCCCAAAGAGAGAGTAGAATAAGTCTCGAACGGGAAGTGAGGTCCCTAATAAACTTCTACGTGGGTAACATGAAGAAGGTTAGCGATACGGTCAATAGGATGAGGATGCTCTTTGGCGAGTCCGTTGGTCATGAAGTAGCTGATATATTACTAAGCACTGACATAGATCCGTATAGACTTAGATTAATATCAATGCTAAACTCTCTAGTAAACCTAATTGTGAACACGAGATATACCGTAGACACAACAAACGACATAGACGCAGAACGAGTCGGTGTCATAGGAGGTGTTAAACGCATGTCAAGAGCCTCGGAGATAAAAGACATGATACCAAGCGAAAGAATGCTCATGAAATACGCAAAACCAGTCTTTGCATATAAACTAGCCATGGGCAACGTACTAGTTAGAGAAAGAAGAGCGCTGAGAAAGCCCAAGATATACATGCTAATCGATAAAAGCGGCTCCATGTTTTACACAACAAACATAAACCTCCTCGATATCGGTGCAATAAGCAAAATAACCTGGGCAACAGCATTAGCAATAATACTCACAATGAAGGGCGGAGACCTAACCATTAGATTCTTCGACCAACAAGTCTACCCAATACTCACAAATAAGAGAGACATAATTAGAACGCTCCTCTCACTAATACCCCTCGGAGGCACAGACATAACCAACGCAGTAAGAACCGCAATTCAAGACGCAATAGAGAAACCCTCATTAAGAGACCAAAAATTAATACTAATAACAGATGGCGAAGACGATAACATAGACCCAGCAACGCTCCGCAAAGCAAAAACCATATTCAAATCAGTCAAAGCAATCCTAATAGGCGGCTCAAACGCAATAATTGAGGAAAACATAGACACAATAAAAATACAAGAACTAAGCAGTGAAAGCATGACCCACGTATTTAGGAGAATTTAGCCTCAAAACAATTAATTGGCGAATCACAAACAACAACCTGAGCCTCAACCACGTCACCAACGCCCAACCTACTTATAGAATCACGAACAAAATCCAACAAATACCAAGCAAGACACTCACCAGTCACACCCTCAGGCATGCAAGGTATCTCAACATACTCATTCAAACCAAGCCCACTCACAACCTCCCTAGTAGACTTCAAGTACTTACCATCAAAAGACCCTACGACACTCTGAACCTCACGCCTAATCGCATCAATATCCATGACCAAATCCCTCCTACCACTAACGCATATCCTCACAGTAACGTCATAATTATGCCCATGAACACCACCATAAACCTCACTAAACCTAACCCTATGGGCACCAGAAAACATAAACCTCATGGATAAACATGTAGACTCCATCACAACACTAGTGCAAGCATGCCTAAAAATGCATTATCTTAGTGATTATACAATGGTTAGTAAAGTAATAATAGCTGGCGCAGGACCCGGCGACGAAGGCCTACTCACACTTAAGTGCATTGAAGCCATTAAGGTAGCTGACACCATAATATATGATAGGTTAATACCAAACTCAGCACTAAAGTACGCAAAACAAGATGCAAAACTCATCTTCGCAGGCAAAGAACCCGGTAAGCACACCATGGAGGAGGAAGAAATCATAAAACTCATAATTAAAGAGGCAAAGGAAGGCAAGACCGTACTTAGACTTCACGGCGGAGACCCATTCCTATTCGGCAGGGGCTTTGAAGAATGCATTGTAATACTTAAGGAAGGCCTACCTTGCGAAGTAATCCCAGGAGTATCCTCAGCCATAGCAGTACCCGAGACTTACCTAATACCACCCATACTCCGCGGAGTATCAAGCTCAGTAGCCATAATCACAGGAACAGAAGACCCCAAGAAAGGTAAAACATTCATAAACCTCAAGGCACTAGCCAATTCAGTAAATACAATAATAATACTAATGGGTGCCTCAAAAATCAATGAAATAGCCAAAGAACTAATAAACAGCGGACTAAACCCAAAAACACCAGTAGCAATCCTAACAAGGGCATTCATGGAAGGCAGCAAAGTCACAATAACAACACTAGAAAAACTCACCACAAACAACGTAATTGCCGAAAACCCCTCAGTAATAGTAATCGGCGAAGTCGTTAACGAGGGACTAAACGCCATGAAAATGGCAGGCATTAAGTACGAAGATGCACGATAAAACCCTTATAATTTTCTTAGAGCCACAACCACCATATGATGAGGCATGAGCGTGCCGAAAAATGAAGAACTTGCGCCCAAACTGATCCTCCGACATTAATGATAAAAGAATAAAGTCATACTTAATAACCAACCCGACACTTAAGTAATGGTGAAGATCCTCATACTAACCGAGGTAGACCTACCAAACGACTTCGCAAAACAAGTCGAGAATTACCTAGAAGGCATAGCCACAGTCCAAATTAGAAAAACAGATTTCGAAGGACTCAAATCACAATTCAGAGATATCAAGAGAGGCCAAGTAAGAGCCGACGATCTTCTAAACTACCTAGAACCCAGGGTCAAAGGCTACGAGGGTTTCGACAAGATAGTACTCATCATTGATGATGACGGTTACGTCAAAGGCTTTAACTTCGTATTCGGCATCGCCAACATCGGCGGAAGCTTAGCACTAGTATTCACTGAGAGATTAAGAGACAGCGAGAAATTATACATAGAGAGAATACTCAAGGAAGTACTCCATGAGTTAGGCCACACCTTCGGCCTCGACCACTGCAACGACCCAAAATGTGTCATGCACTTCAGCAACACCATACTAGACACAGATAGAAAAGGACCCGCCTTCTGCCCAAAATGCATGACTAAGCTTAAAAATCTGACAAGCCACGTTCACGGCTAGCACAAACAACACAAACCCTGAGATTAACTCAACAATACACGCCAAGGATGTTGAAGAACTTATGAAACGAAGAAAAGAAAAAGGATTATGATTTTGAAAAGATGTATGGCAGCTTAGTAGTCAACTCACGTTATCACCCTTGGCCTCAGTATTAACATAGTATGACCGATCAGACGCAAAAACCTCAAACCTCTTAGCCCTCAACGCCTTGACTATGTACTTAAAAGCCTCCATAGGCTTCGTATGATCCCCACACGTATAAACATCCACAGTCGCATACCCATACTCCGGCCAGGTATGTATTGAAATATGGCTCTCAGCCACAATAGCAACCACCGAAGTACCACCATTAACACCAAACTTGTAAAAGAACGTTGACACAAGCAACGCACCAGCCACATCAGCAGCCTCCTTAACAACCCTCGTTAGATACACCTCATCCCTAAGAACCTCTTTATCGCACTCATATAGATTACCATACACATGCACTCCATACACCAGGGCATTCGCCTCCCTTCCCACCCTGGATAGAGTTTGGGTTGTCATTTTTCCCAATATTTGGCCATTTTTTGGTCGAGTGAGTACAACCCCCTATATAAACATATCCCCGAAGCATTTTGATAATACCTGCAGAATGAATCCACGATTTACACAAGGATAAGCATTAAATATTTGCATTTAAAGGCATTAAATCAGATGGGGGATCTTCATTACTTCAGGGGCGCATACCTTGAGATTAGTAATTTTATCATAAATGCCCTCAACGCTATTAAGACGGAGGAGGTAGCCTCCTTCATAGACCTACTAATCAATACATACAAGAGCGATAAGAAAGCCCTAGTTGTAGGAGCCGGAAGATCAGGCCTAGTGGGCAGAGCATTCGCAATGAGGCTAATGCACCTAGGCTTTAGATCCTACGTATTAGGCGAAACAATAACACCCAGCGTCGGTGAAGGTGACCTAGTCATTGCAATATCCGGCAGCGGTACCACAACCATGGTAGTAGCGGCCGCCGAAGCCGCCAAGAAAATGAAAGCCAAGGTAATCGCAATAACAAGCTACAGAGACTCACCCCTAGCAAGCTACGCAGACCTAATCCTACAGGTACCCGGTAGAACAAAAGTTGCCAAGATGGATGACTACTTCGCCAGGCAAATACTAGGACTCCACGAACCATTAGCACCACTCGGCACATTATTCGAAGACACAGCAATGATACTACTAGACTCAGTAATCGCCGAATTAATGCACAGACTCGGCAAGACAGAAGTTGAATTAAAAACCCGACACGCAAATATTGAAGTACCTTAATCACTCCTCACTCTCAGAAGCCCTAATACCAACATTAATAAGACGCCTAAACACCCTATCAATCAACCTAACATAAGACCCCCTCTGACCAACAAAAGCCCCAAAGGCACTCTTCCTAACCGTAACCATAAGCTCAGGACCAGCAAAATCAACATCAACAATACGCTTACCAATCCAACCCACCGGATGCAATGCCCTAATCCACTCCTTAAAGTCTAAATTCATCTCCACAGCCCTAACCCTAAAATTACTCTCACTCTCAATAGCCTTAATCCTCTCACCACCCTTACCCACAACCCTACCTAAATGCCCCTCCTTAGCAATTATCAAAACATCAGGCACACCCTCACTCTTAATACCAAGCCCCTCCTTCTCCTGCTTAAACTCCACCACAGTAATAACATCAGCATCTGGAGCATGAACCCTAATCAAATCCAAAAGCTGCCTCTCACTACTACTCAACTCCCTCTTCCTCATCCTCAACTCAAAAGACACCTTAACACCACGCTTAGCACCAGGCCTAACAATATCCTTCAACCCAAGATCAATAACAGCCGCGCTCTCCTCATTCAAAAGAACCTCCCTAAGCAATGTAGCACCATCCTTATCAACACCCAAAGGACGCTGAAGCACAGGATCACCAGCAATAACAAGCCTAGAGTTCCTACCAATCCTCATTAACACCTCAGCAGCACTCTCAGGCTGTGTACTCTGAGCATCATCCAAGAATATGAGAGAATCATCAAAAGTCCTCCCCCTAAGATAAGAAACATCAGTAACCACAACCCTACCATCACGAAGCAACTTCTCCAACTCCTCCCTACCCATAAGCCCCTCAAGAATATCCTCCAAATAAGCAGAGGCAACCCTATAATAAAGATCACCAAGCACCTCAGGCGTTACAGCCCTCCCAGTATTAACATCAACCACAGGCCTAGCAATTATAAACCGCCTATACGCACCAGAAAGAACAGAAGATATACCATAGGCACACGAAATCAAGCTCTTACCAGTACCCGTAGGACCAAAAACACCCACAATCTCATTCCTCGAATCCTTCAACGCATTAACCAACCTCTCCTGCCCAACACTCATAGGCTTAATCTTATCAAGAACCGACGACATCGACAATGAATACAAATAAACCCCTTTAAATACTTCCCAATCCTAAACCAAGTAAGCATTCCTCACAAAAACATACAAAGCAAAAAATCCAAGAATATTACCCGCCTCAAAAGACAAGACCTACGCCTACACCGTCATAGTAATAACATGATTCGTTTAGGGGAGTATTTGTTGAAAATGATTTTTAAGTTTGGGGTCATGTTTATTGTTGTGGGTTTTGATTTTAAGGGTGAGTTTTTGAGGTTGTTGAGGGAGGATGAGGAGTTTAGGTACGCAGTAATGGGCTTGTTAGGCATTAGGGAGATTCTTGATGCTATTAAGGCGTTGCAGGAACAGGTTGCTAAGAATACTGAGGCTATTAGGGCGCTTCAAGAGCAAGTGGCTAGGCATAGTGAAGTTATTGTATCATTACAAGAGCAGGTTACTAAACATACAGAGGCAATTAGGGCATTGCAGGAGCAAGTTGCTAGGAATACCGAAGCCATCAAAACGCTACAAGAACAAGTCACTAAGCATACAGAGGCCATTAGAGCATTACAAGAACAAGTGGCCAAGCACAGTGAGGTTATTGAGTCATTACAGAGAAGCGTCATATCGCTTCAAGAACAAGTGGCTAAGCATACCGAAGCTATCATGGCGCTTCAGGAGCAGGTGGCTAAACACGGTGAAGTCATTAAGGCGTTACAGGAGCAGGTTGATAGGAATACCGAGGCTATCGTGACATTACAGGGGAGAGTTGAGTCATTAGAGAGGAGTCATAGGGAGCTAGCCGCACTTATAACCGCCCTGGGTAATAGGTATGGTGTAGCCACTGAGGAAGCGTTTAGAAACGCCATTAAGTACTTAATTGAGGACTTACTGAAGACTTATGAAGTTAGGAAGTGGACTTACTACGACAGTGAGGGTATTGTTTTTGGGCATCCATCAATGATTGATGTAGATGTTTTAGTCAAGGATGGAGAACACATGCTGGTTGAGTATAAGGCGAGTATTGATAGAAACGACGTAGCCGAATTAGCTAGGGAGGGCGTACTATATGAGAGAGTAACAGGAATAAAGCCTAAGCTACTAATCATAGGACCAACAGCAAGAAAGAGAGCCATAGAACTAGCCAAAGCACTAAACATAGAAGTCAGGACATCACAAATCACAGAATAACAAACACAAAAACAAAACTCACGTCCTTCTCACCCTGAAAGGTGAGAATTTCCTAGTCTCATTGCCGCAGCATGCAGGACTAACCACACATGCCTCTGCTCTGTCTGCCCAGCGGTAATTAAAAACAAAAACTTACCCCGACCCTTGAAGTGTTTTTACCAATATCACCCAAACGCAGTCTTAACAGGCACAATCCGCTCCCTACACACCTCCTGGGCCAACCTAACAGGATCATCCAAATACCTAATCCTAACAACCCTCCTATCATCAACATACTCAGGAAACGCCTTAGGCAAAACATCACTACTCAAATTCGTACCCGTAAGCACAAAAACAGGCCTACCAATAGCATAAGCCAAAAGCACCTCAACCATAGTCCCAGCACCACCACCAAGAACCACAAGCAAATCCCCAGACCTAACCAAAACCACAGACCTACACCTAAACTCACACCCACTATCAATCCTAACAACACCACTAGGCAACTCAACATCATGCCTCTCAATAGGCAAAACAACCACAACCCTAAAACCAAGCTTCAAAGCCTCATCAACAACAAACTTCATAAAACCCCAATAACCACCAAGAACAAGCGTCGCATCAGGACACCGAGAATGAAGCTCCTTAAGAAAATCCCTAGCCATAGCCTCAACCTTAGCATCCACAGAACTACTATGGGCCGCTATGGCAATCTGCATCAACCACAACCATAAACAACCCACTTTATTAATATGACTACTCAACGAGGCCTACCCAAAGCCTCCTTAATCCTAGGTATTATATGCTCATGAATCACGTAATCCACAACCTCCTTACAACCACCACAATTAATAGCCGACACACGAAAAACAGGCAAAGCCCCATCCACAGAAGCCACACCAGCCAAAGCACTACCCGCCTCACCCTCCGTAGCCACATCAACCTTATTCATAAGCACAATCACAGGAGAACCAAAACTACCCCTAACCTCCCTCAACAAATCAAACTGCTCCTTAAGCGAATAACCACCCTGACTCGTAGGATCAATAATAAACACAATAACATGAGCCAAATGCCTCAAAGCCAATATAGCCTGAAGCTCAATCTTATTACGCTCACTCAACGGCCTATCAAGAAGACCAGGCGTATCAATAACCTGAACCTTAACATCATTAAGCACCCAGAAATGCCCAACATGAAGCTCCTTAGTCGTAAAAGGATACTCAGCAACCTTAGGCCTACCACTACTAACACAACGAACAAAACTACTCTTACCAACATTAGGCATACCAGCCACAACAATAGTAAACAAACCAGGATCAATACCAGGCAACCTATCCAACTTAGCAGCCACAGACTTAAGGAAATTTAACTCAGGACTCAAATCCATAATCAAATCCCTAACCCTAGCAAGGAAATCCCTACGAGCCCTCAAAATATCAAAATTAGTAGTAGCAGACCTAATAGCAACAACAGCATCCCTATATATAGACACCACAGCCCTAGTAGCATGACCAACCTTAGCCAAAGAATGCCTATACTCATTCACATCAACCAACAACCCAATCAACTCCCTATAAAAAGGATGCAAAGAATCCAAAAAAGGCATCCCAAGAGCAACACCCCTAAAAGTATCAAACAAATACCTCCTAACCTCCCAAACCCTCCTCAACTCAAGCCTCCTCAACCTATCAACACCAGCCTCAACACTAGGACTCCTAGCCTGAAGACTAGAGTAAACACCAACAACACCACTCCACAACTCCTCACCACTCGGCACATAAGGCGCCCTAACCACACCAACAACACACTAAACCCTTAATAAAGGCTTGCGCAAAACAACAATATAAATAAAATACATAGACACAATCAATTAATAAAACAAGAACAAGAACAAACAAGAATGAATAAAATAAACACAGCAGGCCTAATACTCTTCATAGGCGTAGCCCAATTCCTACTAGCCATGATAATCGCAGAAGCACTATACCCAAGCTACTCAGTAAGCCACAACTACATAAGCGACCTAGGCGTCGGACCAGTCGCACCCATATTCAACACATCAATAATAATAATGGGAATACTACTAATAATCGCAGCCATACTACTAGGAATAGGACAAAAAGGATTACCAATAGTACTGACCAGAGTACTACCAATAACACTAGGCCTAGCAGGCATTGGAGCCATGGGCGTCGGCATATTCCCAGAAACAATACACCCATACCACCTAATCTCCGCCCTAATCGTCTTCCTATTCTCATCAATCTCCTCCTACCCAACAATAAAAATCTCAAGAAGCCCTGGGAAAATACTATGGCCAATACTAGGAACAATGGGCCTAATAGCCCTAATACTATTCATAACAGGCACATACCTAGGCCTAGGACCAGGAGGAATGGAAAGAATGATAACATACCCAAACCTAATCTGGGCCCTAGCATTCGGAACAGAACTCATGAACTACAAATAACACAACAAACCACACACAACTCAAAAACACAATCTTCTCACCCTCCTCCTCAGCTCATAAACTCCTCAATAATTCCTTAAAAACATACAACTGAGGTTAATCTCAAGGCCTGAGATCGCCCGTCTCATGATTAATCCCTTGTACTTATTTAGGAATGAAGCATAAGACTTTAAATCACCCAAAGAACAAATCCACAAGCCGCCGTAGCTCAGCCTGGTGGAGCGCCTCACTGGTAATGAGGAGGTCCCGGGTTCGAATCCCGGCGGCGGCTCCAGCCCCACAACCCTCACCACTTCATATAGGCAAAAACCCACACTAGATTATGAGCAAGACGATCATTAACAAACCTCACAACCACCACAAAAGAACAAGACCCACAATACCAACCTCACCAGGATCTTTCGTATTTTCAACAATAACTATTTAGTAATTCAACAGCCCATTACATGTTATTATGAATATGCAGAACTTAAGAAGGTGCAGTATGTCCGGACTCAGAATCTATAAACTACCCTATAGAGTAAGGATATACATAAACAACCAAGTCCTAATCCCAGCAAGCCTAGTCAGAACTCTAAACGTAGCAAACCTCAGATACGCAACCATAACATTCGCACACAACGGAGCCACGATAACAATTGAAGGAATCAAACTCCTAAGAACAAGACACACAGACTCCAGACAATTCACAATACCTAGAGAAGTCAGGGAAGCCTACGGCATTGAACCCAGAGACGAAATAGAAATAATAGACATAAAACCACACAACCCCTAACCACCACACAAAGGCCCAACAATCACTATCGACCTAACAAAATACGTAGAATTCACAACATAATTCGCATAAGCCACAATAGGAACCTCCACATACCCATCCACCCTCACAGTAAAAGACACCTCATTAGACCCAACCCTCAAATCCACAGACCTACCATCAAAATCCACAGAAGCTAAAGACACGTTTAAGGACTTAATATACTCAGGACCAACCCAACCATAGGTAATCGTCACATTATAAACACCAGGCAATAAATAAACACCCCCCACAAACCACTCACCAGAAGGCTCACTAGGCGTATGCATCACACCATCAACACCAAAAACACCATTCACCACAGACACATTACCAGGCCCCAACACAACCCTAACCGAACGACAAAGAACAGGCGGACCACTATAATTCGCCTTAAGAATGAGTAAGTCATAACCAAGAACAGCATAAACCCCATAACCCCTACTCAAGGCTAAATTCACATACGCATCATAAGGCGTACCCCACCAAGTAAACCAAGGACTACTCGGCTGAGCAACAATATACTCAGGCTTTAACCAAGGATACCACTGAGTATAGGCATTAACATCATTAGCAAAAGGCGGAAAAAGATTATTCTGCACAAGAACAGTAGCATTACCAGGCACGAGACTCAACCCCCTCCAAACCTCAGCATCAACACTAGTAAACACATAATGAAAATGAACAAGCGGACTCACACCAAGAAAAACAATAAACGAAGAAACAAAAACAAGCACAACAAACCTACCAACCCCATCCCTAGACAACCTAGCCAAAGCCATTAAGGACGCTGCAATAATAAATGGAATAGAAAAAGAACCATACTGAAAGAACGGACTATAATAAATAGTATTATTAGTCAAAAAAGCAGCAAGAGGCCAGGCAAGCGAAGGCAAAACAAGAGGATCCAAAAAAGATGTAAAGGCAGTGGGTGCATACAACTCGAGAAAGTAGAGGAATTTCTGAGTACCATTAACAGAATACAAACCCACCAAAAGACTAGGATCCCTAAGCACAGCAAACACAACACCAAAACCAGAATACGAAGAATACACAGCAGGCAAACCAGAAAGAGACGACGAAGTCGTAGGCCCCAACGGATTAAACACAGACTTAAGCCACAACGCCAAAACCAACACACCCACCGAAACAAGGATCGTAACCACACCATGAAGAACATCAACCCTCCTCCTCCAACCCCTAACTAATTGATACACGCCAAGGAGCGCCATGGGTATTGGCGCAAACTCAATAGTACCCAGGGCAAGCAAGAGCATGGGATAATAAAGCCTCCACCTACCCCTAATCAAGGCGTAAATGGCAAATAGAGCCAAAGGCATGAAAATAGTCTCCATATGAAAATCAAAAGAATTAGCACCCTGAACCAAAGGATCCAACAAATAAATCAAGGCAAAAAACGCACCAAGACCCTCCCTACCCAAATACCTACCCAACCAATAAATAGGAAGAGCACCCAAAGCCACAAACACAGACTGAACAACCAAAAGCGTAACAGGACTAGGATAAACAGCATAGATAGGCAGGAATAGAAATAAAGTCGGCGAAAAATGAATATCCAAGAAACTATAACCAATAGGACCAGGCCTAGGAATCAAAGCAACATCAACACTCTCATAAAAAAGCCTATGATAATAAAGAGTCGAGGCTAAGGCTTGAACAAAAATACCAAGATCAGCAGCATGAGTATGAAACGTATAATACTTAAGCAAAGTATAATAAGACATCACAATAACATAAACCAAAACACCCACATAAACAACCAAGGAATAAAACGAAAAACGCCTACCCACAAATAAGACAATCCAGAAACCCTAATTAACTTAACCCACTCAACCCATAAAATCAAGAATCGACTTACCACCACCCTTACCCCCACGAGGAACCTCAACACAATCAACATCCACAGACCTAACCCCACCCCCATCAACCTCAAGCACAATAGGCCTCCACAAATTAATGAAAGAGGCATTAATAATATACGAACCACCAGACCTAACACACCTAACCCTAGCCTCATGAGCATGACCATGAACAGCAATCACACCATTACCAAAAACAACACCCTCCAAATCCCTAACCCCCAACATAGGCCAAACCCTAGGATCCTCACCAACCACAGTCCTAAAAGACGGAGAATAATGAACCAACAACACAGTCAAACCCTCAGGAAAAGGAGAACTAAGAACACCCCTCAACCACTTAACCCTATGCCTATAAACATCAACAATACCCGGCATATTCCTCGACTGCCACCGCGTAGGCCTCTCTAAGGAACCCTCCGAACCAACAATCCTAAACATAACACCACCCAAGGGAACCTTAACAACCTCATCATTAAGCCACCTAATGAAACCGAGAGCCCTAGCCCGAGGCAAAACCTCACGATTATCAGACACAGAAAAAATATCATGATTACCAGGCACAGCAAAAACAACATCACTCAACCCCCTAAGCACATCAATCAAAACCCTCAAACCATCAATACTACCACCCTCCATCAAATCCCCAGCAATCAAAACACCATCAAACCGACCCAAACCCCTAACAGCCTCCCTAAACCTACCAAAGTACTTAGGCGAATGAATATCCGCAGTAACCAAAAGCCGAACAACCACACAACAAACCACACAGTAATCATTAAATTACTTACCAACAAAACACACAAAATGAACAATGAATTAGCACTAAACAAGTGCGACCCAAACAACGACATGCAAACAATAATAGAACTAGAAAGAGCAATATTCAAACCAAGCGAACAATACACACTAGGCTTCATAAACTGGCTCTGCAACAACTGCACAGAATACTCATACATAGCCACAATAAACAACAAACCCACAGGCTACATAATATCATGCATAGAAGGACACAAGAGAGGCCACGTAATATCCGTAGGAGTCCTAACAGAACACCGCAGAAAAGGCATTGGAGAAGCACTCATGATAAAATCAATATGCACAATGGCCAGTAAAGGCATAGACCACGTAATACTCGAAGTAAGAGTATCCAACACACCAGCCATAACACTATACCAAAAACTAGGCTTCGAAATAAAAGACCTACTAAGAGCATACTACAACGATGGAGAAGACGGATACCTAATGATACTAAACAACAAAAAACTCAAAGAACTCACAAACAAATACTGCACAGAAAAAATCACCTAGAAACCCTACTAACCACAGGCCTACCACCAACAAACCCCAACTCAACAACACCCTCATCAGCAAGCCAACCCACGTAAGAAAGCAAGGCAGACCTATTAAGAAAATAATTAGGAAGAGAATCAACACCAAAATCACCAAGAACCCTCACAACCAAATCATCAAGCCCAACAGAACCACTAGACAAATGACTAAGAACAACATCCCTCAACCTAGTAATAACCCTCACATTCTCATCAATAATAGAAACAGCCTCAGAAGGACTAACCACACCCCCATGAGCAGGAACAACATGAACATAACCACCAACCAAACCCCTCAACCTACCCAAACTATCCAAAGCACCCCTAACATCCAAATGATAAGGCACACCATACTTACGAATAACATCAACAGGGAAAAACGCATCCGCAGAAAACAAAACACCCTCATAAGCAATACCCACCATACCCAAGGTATGCCCAGGCAAAGACACAACATCAAAACCAACCTCACCCCTCAACTCCCCAACATCCCTAACAGAAACACCCTCAGCCTCCAAAAACTTACCCCTCAAAACCCTAGGCGGAAAAGCACCATACAAATAAAGAGGCTCAAGCAAAGGCCTCTCAATAAAAGGCCCATCCTCAGGAGACGCATAAACCAAGGCATTAGTCCTCCTAACAATCAACGCATCACCACCAATATGATCAGCATGATGATGAGTATTAACAACAGCCCTAACCCTAACATTCAACTCCCTAATAGAATTAAGAACCCTCCTACCAGAATCCTCATCAATACCAGTATCAATAATCACACACTCATTACCAAAAACAATAACACCAACATTCGTCCTACCAGGAACAACAAACACATGATCACTCAACCTAACCAAAGGCATTAACAAACAAACAAAAACCAACTAATAAAAATTAAGCCTGCCTCAAGGCCTGATCCAAATCCTCAATTATATCATTAACATCCTCAAGACCAACACTAAGCCTAAGCAAATTATCCCTAATACCAGCCCTACCCCTCAACTCAGGACTCCAATGAACATGCGTAGTAGAAGCAGGATGCGTAATAATACTATCAACACCACCAAAACTCACACTAGGAATAATCAACCTAACACCCCTATAAACCCTCAAAGCCTCCTCAACCCCACCCCTAACCTCAAAACTAACCACACCACCACAATTACCAAGAAGCCTCCTAGCAACCTCATAAGACTCATGACTAGGCAGGCACGGATAATAAACCCTCTCAACCCTAGGATGATCCAACAAAAACTCAGCCACAGCCCTAGCACTCTCCTCATGCCTCCTCATCCTAACATGAAGAGTCTTCAAACCCCTATCAATAAGAAAGGCAGAGAAA
The DNA here is from genome assembly GCA_000960865.2 of Vulcanisaeta sp. AZ3. Classification (GTDB taxonomy): domain Archaea; phylum Thermoproteota; class Thermoprotei; order Thermoproteales; family Thermocladiaceae; genus Vulcanisaeta. The sequence continues at coordinate 98,810 of JZWU02000001.1, forward strand.
GGCTCCATAATAGTACCAAGAAACCTCCTCCACTCCCAAACACTCCTCATAGAATCAACATCAGAACCAACAACAAAACCACCAACAACATCATTATGACCACCAAGAAACTTAGTAGCACTATGAACAACAAAATCAACCCCAAACCCAATAGGCGTAACCCCAATGGGAGTAGCAATCGTATTATCAACAACAACCCTAGCCCCAACCTCACGAGCAGCCTTAACAATACTAGGAATATCATAAACCCTAAGAAGAGGATTAGAAACAGACTCAAAAAACACAACATCCACACCCCTACCTATAGACCCAATCAAAGAATCACTACCAGGATCAACAACCAAAACCCTAACCCCAAACTTACCCAACCTATCAAGAAGAACCAAGGTAGAACCATAAACATCAAGAGGAACCAAAACAGTCGAACCAGGCTTTAACAAAGACAACAAAAGCGTACTAATCGCAGCCATACCACTAGAAGTACCAACACAATCAACACCACGCTCAAGCCCAGCCACCTTACCCTCCACAACATAAACAGTAGGATTATCCTCCCTAGAATACTTCAAAGGAGCACCATGAGGAGCCACCTTACCCTCAGGCTCCCTAAAATCAAAAAGAGCAGACTGATAAATAGGCTCCACAACAGGCCCAATCCCATCATCAACAACACGCCCAGCCCCACCACGAACAACCCTAGTACCCACACCCACAAACCAGTGAAGACCCAACCATAGATAAACATTGCCCCCAAAATCACAAACCCCTAACCCTAGACCTAACCCAACCCTCAACCTCCTGATTAATCTCACGACCCCTCCTAGCAGCCTCCTCAACCATATCCATAACCAAACCCCTCAAACCCCTAACCTCAGCAACCCTCAACCCCCTAATCGTAACACCACCAGGCGTAGCAACACCCTCAACAACACCCCAAGGCCTCAAAACCCTAGCCAACTCCAAACCACTCTCCAAAGTAGCCAAAGCCAAATCCCAAGAAACATCAGAAGGAACACCAAGCAACAAACCAGCCTCCCACAAACCCTCAAGAAAAACAGCAACAAAAGCAGGACCAGAACCACTAATAGCAGTCACAGCATCAAGAACCCTCTCATCAACAACAAAACACCTACCCATAGAACCAAAAACACCACAAACAAAATCAACATCACCCTTAGAAACCCTAGAACCAGGAGCAACAGCAGTCACACCCCTCTCAATAACAACACCAAGATTAGGCATAGCCCTAACAACCCTAGCCCTAACCAAACCCTCAAGAACACCAATAGAGACACCAGCAACAACAGAAACCAACAACTGACCCTCACCCAAAACATCACGAACACTCAACAAAGCATCAACAACCTGAAAAGGCTTAACAGCAAGGAAAACAACATCACTACCCCTAACAACCTCAACATTATCAGTCGTCACAAAAACACCAGGCAACTCCCTCCTAACACGCTCAACGTTCCCAACCCTACCAACACTACCAACAATACTACCAGGATCAACACCAGACCTAACAAGAGCCCTAGCAATAGCACCCCCAATCCTACCCAACCCAATTATACCAAACCTGGCAATAAAACCACCAAACCCCAAATAAATAAAGTATTTATAAACATTATCAGCCCAAAAACCACATCACCAATCAACCTGGCTAGGAATCATCACCAACACAAAACCAACACACGAGACATAAAAATTAATGCTCTTAAGATAAAGATTTTACCTCATCAAATACGTTGTATTGACGTAACTATGACAGCCTCAATATCCAGCTTCCATAATTCACGGCACACTTGATTTAAAGCAATAGGTCCGCCTGTACATCCATGTGTTGGCGCGATCTATCGTCTCGCCCACGTAGTCGTACCTACCGTAGACGAAAACGACAACGCTGGCCATAATGACAAGGTAGGCCAAGACAGAAATAAATGAATCACGGCTTTTGTACTAACCAGCCCTGGAGATACATCGCCTTGAATCCGCCTAAGGCGAAACTCCTTATGGCGTCAGCCGGCGTCTCCACAAGGGGCTCCCCAGCCAAGTTGAAACTCGTGTTCAGTATTATACCCTCGCCAGTCTCGTCCCTAAACGCCTTGATTAACTCGTACCATGTCTTGTTCTGATCCCTCGCCACGGTCTGCGGCCTCGCCGTCTGGTCCACGTGGCAGACAGCCGGCACTACATCACACATACCCTCTTTGTATCTAAACATGAGTATCATGAACTCGTGCGGCACGGGATCGACGAAGTACTTCGCCACGTCCTCCACGAGGAGCGATGGGGCGAGGGGCCTCCACCACTCGCGGCCCTTGATCGTGTTCACTATGCCCCACATCTCCCTCCTCCTAGGGTCGGCGACTATCGAGCGGTTGCCAAGAGCCCTAGGGCCAAGCTCAGCCCTCCCCTGGTACCAAGCGACGACGTGGCCCTTGAGTACTAAGTCCACGACCTCGTTGACGTCCTCGCCGACGTATCTGGCGCTCCACCTACCGCGTTCAACCACCTTCTTCACTTCTTCATCGTTGTACTCAGGGCCGAGGTACACGTTCCCAAGCCTGACGCTCTTCATCTTCCCTCCCAAGACATGCTCGTAGACCCAAGCCGCGGCGCCCACTGTCGTTCCAGAATCATTCGCAGCCGGGAATATGAATATGTCGTTGAACACCTTGGCGTAGTGGATGGCCATGTTGGCCTTGGCGTTCAAGGCAACGCCGCCGGCGAGGGCGAGCTTGTCCTCGCCGGTGTGTTCCCTAGCCCACTTGGCGAGGTGGAGCATCGCCTCCTCGGTCACTGCCTGAACAGCCCAGGCGAGGTCAACCGCGTCGGGGTGGAGGTCGCCGCGGGGATCCCAAGGAACGCGATGATCGGGATAAACAGAATCAGCGATAAAAAGATAAGGAGCATACATATCGCTAGGCTTCCACTTGCCAGGAACAACAAACCTAAACGGATAATCACCACCGTCAAACCTTATGAAGGACTTAAGCCTCTCGTAGTACTTGCTAGCCTTGCCGTACGGCGCCAGGCCCATTACCTTGCCAGGACCCTCCAGCACATCATATCCAATCTTCTCACTAGCCACATCATAGAGAAACCCAAGTGAGCCATAGACCGTGGGTACTTCCGCGATCTCCTCGAACTCTCCATCCTTAACCCTCCATACGGCTGTGGCGACGCGCTCGCCACTGCCATCCACAGTTACGACAGCCGCACTATTGAAGCCGCTGAAGTAATAAGCCGAAGCCGCATGAGCAAGATGATGAGTAACAGGGACAATCCGAACACCCGAATCTGAGAATGAGGGATCGACGCTGTGGGCGACGAAGCGAATGAAGCGGCGCGCGAGGTCCACGTAATCGCCGCGCAGATACAGAGAGGCGAGCCTCAGAGCGCCAAGACCCTTACCTAATAAACCTCCGCCGAAAAGCCCAAGCGCAATATTCCTCCTAACTAGTATCTCAAAGTTCGAGATAGTGATCTCACGCTTAGCACCGTTAGAAAATAATTTTGGGTTGAAGCTCACCGCATAAGCATCCACCTCACCTGGCTTTATCCCGTGCTTATCTCTGAGGAACTTAAAGGCCTGCCTTAGGGCGTTCACTGGCGGCTCTCCTATCGAGTGCTTGTGCCTCGTCCACCTCTCCTCCTCGGTTGCGAAGACGAGCTCGCCATCAATAATAACCGCGACAGCATGATCGTGCTCAACGGGCCAGTTGAAGCCAATGACTACGGTCATTATGAGATTTGAGTAATAGGTTTTAAATATTGCGATGCGTGAAGTGCTATAGCTTAACCGTTATCCCCAGCATAGTTAGGGGATACGCTTTTAAGTCAGGGATTGTTGGCGCGTGTGGCCAAGGCGTCGCTGATTTGGCTCAACTACAATAGCTCGAAGTTCATAGACCTAGCCCTCAGGTCTATTGAGTCCGTCCTCAACCTCGACTTCGACGACTATGAGCTCGTAGTGGTCGACAACGCCTCGACCGACGGCAGCTTCGAGGCGATTAAAAAGTTCGTCGAGGAGAAGAAGCCGTCGGGCGTTAGGGTAAAGTTCGTCCGCAGCGACACGAATAGGGGCTACGCCGGCGGGATGAATCTGGGCTGGGAGGCTAGGGACCCAGACGCCAAATGGGTAGCCTTCCTAAACAACGACCTAATAGCGACTCCCGAATCGCTGAGGGGGATAATCGAATATATGGAGAGCGACGAGAAGATAGTCGCCGCAAACGGACTAATATACCTCCACGACGGGAAGACCATATACTCGGCGGGAGGCTTCGGGAGTGAGGACTGGATTTTCGGAGGAATATGCTGGCCTTCGATCGAAGACCAATGTCC
>JZWU02000002.1:0-96655 GCA_000960865.2 Vulcanisaeta sp. AZ3
AATGAACATTTAGCAATCGAGGTTACAAAATGCCTATCCTTACTCTGCAACCGATTAAGCAAATAATTAGCCAGGTCCATTATCTCCTCTAAACCCATTACCAAATCACCCTCACTCCAGCCTTTGTTAATTCCCGCTTCATATAATCCAAGTAATTCTCAAGCAATTCCTTCGCGGGTAAAATAGTCTCGTGCGAGCTCCTAGACCTCATTACGCATATATCACTAAACCTACAGACTTTACATGAGGTCGTCTTAGTTACCAAGGCACCAATATCACCACCCTCCGCAGCCTTAACCCAAATCTTAAAGGCATATATGACTGGATAACCAACCTCCGGAATCACCTCAATGGGTACTATATTACGTAATATACCATCATTAAGTACCATGTACATAACATAGGTATTTTTCTTACCAGCAGCTGAGTAAAAACCAGCCTGTATGAGATCATGCAATAACCTTGTCTTTGTAACCCTACTAATCACAGTCTTAAATTCCAAGTAATAATCACCACAATCCAAGTCCGGCTTCCCCCTCAATGTCCATGAACCATGCACATACATAACCTCAACCCCATCAATACACTTACCACTAAGCCTATTCTTCACCTCCGTGACAGCCAAACTATGTATCATCTTACCTAATAGATGCATTACTATATCACCCCAATCAATACTTGGGGTCCTACCCATTAAATAATAACTCGGTATTAAGGAGCACTGCGTGAATAAGCCCACTGGCACATTGCCAGGACTTATCTTAACCATGGAGTCCCTTATCTCATTAAAAATAACCCTACTCAACCCAACCTCCCTATTAACTGCATCACCAACCTCTTTCATTATGCTCGTTATTGAATAACCCTCCCTTACCAATCTCGTTACTTCCCCAACAACACTCTTTAAGGTATCAGTTAATTGACTCATAACGATAACATCGAAAGACACCCTTTAAATATCTGTCTAGCTCTAGACTCAATAATATCAACGCCCATTAAGTAAGAAAGTATGATCTCTTCATAAAATCCTCATACTGACTAAGCAACTCCTTACTCAATGACGGACGAACCCTACCCAAGGCATACTCAAAATCCTCCCTCTTAATCATAATCCTCTCATCACCACCCAAAACCCTATCTAAAGCTCTCATCTTAGCCTCCCTAACCAAAGCCGCAATATCCGCACCACAATAACCCTCAGTCCTATCAGCAATCCAATCAATAACCTCATCCTCAACCACGGCATTCCTAATATGAACCCTTAAAATCTCACGCCTAGCCTCACGATTAGGCGGCGGTATATACACAACCTTATCAAACCTACCAGGCCTAAGAAGAGCAGGATCCACAGACCAAGGCCTATTAGTAGCAGCAATAACAATCACATTACCCAACCCCCTCAACCCATCCATCTCTGTCAATAACTGAGAAATCGCATTAGCCCAAACAATACCCATCGGCGAATCCCTCGGCGGCGCCACGGAATCAATCTCATCAATAAATACTATCGCCGGAGCATTCTCACGAGCCCTATTAAACGCATCCTTAATAATAGACGCTGCTCTCTCAGGACCCACCCTAGCCAACTCAGCACCACTCAACTCCAGGAAATTCGCCTTTAGCATATTCGCCGTAGCCTTAGCCAACAAAGTCTTACCCACACCAGGAGGACCGAAAAAGAGTATCCCGTGAATAGGCTCAATACCCAACCTCTCCAGAACCTCCTTTTTCTGCATAGACGCAACAACGTACTTATTAATCAAAGCCTTAGCCTCCTCTAAGTCACCAACATCATCCCAAGTAACCTCCGGAATCCCAACCTGGGGCTTCTCATAAGTCCTAAGCCTATCATACTGAAGCCTAAAGGCTTCATACCTCTCGAGCATGTCATACGTAAGACTCGGCTTATACTTACTAATAATTCTCTCAAGATCCTCCTGAGTTATTAACCTCCTCTCCTTAGCAGCCTCAAGAACTGCAGTCCTAACAACATTCATTATATCAGCACCCGTAAACCTATCCGTCAACTTAGCCAACTTAGCATAATCAATAACACCCTGAACAGGCTTCCCCCTAAGCAATGACTCAAATATCCTAGCCCTAACCTCCTCACTCGGTGGCGGTACGTAAATCACCTTATCAAACCTACCAGGCCTAAGAAGAGCAGGATCAAGTAGGTCTGGTTGATTAGTAGTACCTATTATTAATATACTCTCATTACTCTTACTAACACCATCCATTTCACTAAGCAATATATTCAACAGCCTCGGCGTCACATCATCACTCACATACCTAGTCCTAGCCTTACCAATAGCATCAACCTCATCAATTATAACCACAGACGGCGCATACTCCCTAGCCACCCTAAACAACTCAGAAAGCCTATTCTCACTCTCACCATAATACTTACTTAACAATTCACCTAAATTCATTATTATAGTCGTCCAACCCAACCTACCCGCCATCGCCCTAGCAAGCATTGACTTACCCACACCAGGCGGACCAAAGAATAACACCCCATGTATTGGCATCAACCCATACTTCTGCGATATATTAGCATTCCTAAGCGGCATTAACACTGAAGACTCAATCTCATTCTTAATATCATCAATCCCAACAGCACTATCCCAATCCCCAGCCATCACCTTTAACTCATCCTTATTCGATATCAATTGATAACCCCGCTCAAGCATTACCATAGATTTCTTCCTCTCCTCCTCAAACCTAATCTCCACAAGCCTGAAATGCATTATAATCGGGAGTATTGTTAAACTAAGCAGAAGGGCTGGGATCAAACCCATAACCAAAGTATTAACATTAATACCCTGATAAAGACTGAAATATGGATTTACATAATAAAGAAGACCAGTTAACAAGGCATAAGCGCCCATAGTACCAACAGCCGGTGCAAAAAACCTAACTACATAATTACCATGAGCCCTCAACCTACTCGAAACCACATAAGCGCCATAAGCCGCAAGCGCCATAAGCAGCGGCAACACATAAGTACTAGTCCAAGTAGCAAAACCCTAACAGCCGCCTGCCCAAGCCCTGAGAAACCCAGGCTTAAACCACTCAAGGCATTACCCACACTGGCAGCCGTAAGCGTACTCAGCGGCTGTACTTGACCAGTCACATGGCCAAACCAAGGCATCACTGAGGCATCAGCATTGAGGAGTATTAGAGTCGGAATGTAAAGCACTAGGAATGTTATTAATGACTTCAACGGCATCACCCTCCTAGTAACGCCAACCGTAAGACTTGGCGACGTCAGAATTACAGGTATGGACAACACATAGAATGCATTAGGCACTATAGACAACTCCCAAGCAAGCATACCAACACCCACACCCAACCAATCAAAAGCCTCAATAAGCACAAGAAGAATCAAAATAAGCAACAAAGCACCCAAAGCCGCATACCTATAAACATAGAGCAAAGCCGGTATTAAAATTACAACCATCACCGCAAAGGCAAGCTTCGTACGCCCTGAATAAGCCAAGGCCGTAGCGACAATAACTATTAACACAGCAACAGGCAATGGATAAAAAGGAAAATCCCACACCAAAGCCATCGCAGAGACTATTAAGTAAAGTACAGCCGTAAATAACCTCGACATTTCACGCAACGCCCTAGTACTAACCACATCACTACCATTATGAGGACCCTTAATAAAATATCAATTAAAATCGCCAATTACAACAAAACGAAAACCTCACCTTGAAGAACAAGGAAGAAACTAACCTACTGCGCCTTCTTCTCAGCCCCCTTCTCCTCCGGAACGTTTAGGGTAACCTTCACAGTACCATCACTATACTTCGTAACCTTAACCTCAACCCTCCTCGGCGGCTTCTCAATACTCCTCGACCAAACATAATTATTAACATCATTCTCAACCCTAACCTTACTAGGCTCAACCCTCATATGCCTAGCCACAAAACTCCTAATCAACCTAATGGCATAGGGAGACCTCTTAGTCCTAGAAACCTCCCTAGTCCTCCTAAGGTTAATCACATAAACTCTCTCAACCTCAACCTTAGCCTCACTCATCAAGGCACAGGAAATGAGCAAGATTAATAAGCATTATTTTTCCCTAAAACCACTAAGCAACTCCAGAACCCCAGCCCTAACATAATCCTCATTACCGAACCCCATCACAGTCAATAATTCATAGAGAGACTTAACAGCTGAGGAAACAACCAATGGAGTCCTCGTATCCCCAGCAGTCTTAACCGCATAATGCACATCCTTAGCAGCCAAGGCCAACGTGAATGACGGCGATGACCTAGGACTCACCATCCTATCCAAGTACTTCTCAGCAATCTCCCTAAACACAGTTCTCCTCAGAAGGTCCTTGAGGACACCATCATCAATACCGTAGGTCTTACCAAGCACAACATATTCGCCCAATAAAGCCATTGAACCTATAAGAAATGCATTATAGGCTAACTTCAATGCCATCGCAGACTCAGCAGTTGGCAATCTAATCACAGCACCCAACTTATCAAAAACACCCTTAACCCCCTCATAAGTAGCCTCAGAACCCCCAACTAAATACACAGCCGTACCCTTCTCCACATCACCAGGTCCACCAACAACCGGCGCAGCCAAAAATCCAACACCCGCATCTCTAAGCCTAGCACTAAATGAAGCAACCGCAGCAACACTATATGTACCCGACAAGGCCACAACCTCACCACCAACACCCCTAACCATACCTAACGCATTATCATCAGAGACAAAGACAAACACCAAACCCCTAGCTTGAGAAATATCATCAAGAGGCTTAGCCGGTAAGTCCTTAAGCTTCTCCTTCGTCCTATTCCACGCATACACAGTGAAGCCTTGACTAGCCAACCTCCTAACTAACGCACTACCCATCCTACCCGTACCAACCACAGTAACATCCATACGATTAGTGAATTCTAGAGCCGAATTAAAAAGTATTATGAATGAATTAACTATTTGATTCAGACCCTTGATTTAAGGATACATTAATCTTCATTAATGAGAATATATCATCCTCCCTAATCACACTAACACCCGTCGTGCTCGGAAAAACCTCCACCTGTATAACCTTATCAGGATTCTCAAGCCTAACCTTATTACTAATCCTAGAGGCTATTGAATCTATAATATCCATCCTATCCAAATCAACACCCCTCTTCCTAACCTCAACCTTATACGTCTCACCAGCACCCAAGTACCTACCCGCCAAATCAACAGCAGCCTTCGCAATAGCATCCAAGTCCGTCCTAACAGTCCTCATTATAGGAACAACCTTAAGCACAAAACGAGGCACATAACGACCACTAACCACTAACTCCTTAACTCTCCTCGTGAATTCCACAGGATCCCCATCAACATAACCAGTTATCAAACCATCAAACCCCGTAAATGACGTCTGAGCAATCCTCATACCAATCATATCACCTATATACCTAATCTCATCAGCAGCCCTACCCTCCAACCTCCTCCCTGTGGATATCACAAGGTTAAAATCCATAACAAAAACTCAACACCCCAACCTAAACACTAATTTATAAACCACACCTATTTCGAGATTATTAACACCCTTAATCCTACAGCGAATCAACAAAAGGTAATGCTTTTAAGATAAGCAATTAAGACTCAACGATCAAGCATGAACAGACTACTTATGGAGGAAGAGGAATGGGGTGAAGGTGAAGGAGAAGGAGAAGAGGAAGAGGAATGGGAAGAATTCGAAGAGGAATGGGAGGAAGAATTATAATCATTATTAAACACAACCCATTAAAATAGAAAACCCACCCACTTCACACCTCAGCATAACTCAATTGACTAAGCACATAAGCCCTAACATCACTATCACTCGGCATAGACTCAACAGCCTTACCATCCTCCACAAACCTCCTCAAAAGAGGCACAGGCCTAGAATTATCCGGACAAGGTGCAGGCTCCGAATCCCAGGGAACAACCTGATCATTAAGCGTATCCCCACACCTATAAACCTGCTTAAAGCCCGGCAACTTACCACGCTTTGTAATTGGAACCCAACGACTACTCTTCTCATCATAAGCCTCCACAATATCCATACTAATATCAACACTCGGCGGGAAGGCTATTGAAGTGCCAACGCCGAGCATATCCACAATATCCCTAAGCCTAACAACCTCATCCTCATCCACACCACCACTAACAACAATCTTAACATTCCTATACCCAGCCAAATCAAGAGTCCACCTAACCTCACGCACAATAGCCTCCATACTACCACGCCTACTACTCGGCGTATCAAGCCTAACACCAAACAACCTATCACCAAGCAACTTAGCAGCTAACATAGACTCTTCACGCTCGTCAAAGAAAGTATCAGCCAAAACAATCCTAGGAACACCACTCGGCATCACCTTATCAAACCACACCCAAGCCATCGTATGATCCCCAACAGCATGCCTAAACACAATCATTAACGCATGAGGCATCGTACCACTCGGCTCAATACCAAGCAACTTAGCCCCAATCACACCCGCAACACCATCACAACCACCTATATACGCCGCCCTATCAACCATAGGCTGAACTGCTGGATGAACAACCCTAGCGCCAAAGAATAGACAGACCTTATCACCAGCAAGCCTCTTTATCCTAGCAGCCTTAGTAGCCACTGAACTATAATGCCTCAATATACCTAGAAATGTAGTTTCATAAACAGCAAAATCAACATAATTCCCCTCAACCACCATAACAGGCTCACCAGCCTTAAACAAAGTCCCCTCAGGCATCGCATATATAGTCACAGGCAACTCCTTAGCCGTCACCAAATTAACAACCTCCCTCAAACCAGCAAAAACAGCCCACTTATAATCCCTGGGTAAATTAACAACATGAAACTCAGCCCTAACCCTAACCCTATCAAGACCCGCAGCCTTAAGAACATCAACAGTCCTATTGAAATAAATATCCGTAGCCTCACCATTAAGAATCTCCTCATCCCTAGCAACATAAAACAACCTATCCATTGATCGAAATAGGCACCAGCAAATTTTAAGCTCTACACTGCAAAAACTGCCATGACAAACAGAAACTGCACTATTAATTTTTAAGAAACAACCACCTAACCACTCAATCACGCAGCCTTATACTTCCCATCAGTCTTTACTACCTTCCCATCCTTCACTAACCTCGTCAACTGGGCCTTAACAACATTAAGCCTCTCCTCACCAACAGCCCTCGCTATCTCCTCAACAGCAAACTCCTTATCCTTATTACCCGTAAGATAATCCAGAATCTTCTTCTTTATACCCTCGACCATACAATATGAAAGTATTTTCTAGTTTTTAAAGACACCGCTTACATATTTTGTGAGACGCAATCCATAACTCATTAAACTAATTAATAATATAAATTAACATACTTCTAATTAAAAACCAGAAATTTACCGCAAAACCACTGCAACCCCCTCTATTAATAACACATAAACCCATGAAAAATACCATAACCTCTACTCATTATTCACATGTAAAAAGAGATTTACACAAGAGAGATTGCTTTTATATGCCCAAACTAGCACTCAAAACTGAAGTGCAAGAGTTCAGGGCATATTATGATAATGGAATTGTAATAGAATACAAAAGCAAGAAAATAATCATCGACTCACTAAAAAGACCAACAAAGCCATACGACGCAATACTAATAACCCACGGACACAAAGACCACGTAAACCCCAAAGCCCTCCACGGAGCCTACCCAATAATCATGAGCGAAGAAACAGCCACCATAATCAGAATCCGCGACAATGAAAGACTCAGGTACATAAAGGCCAACCCAGGCACTAAACTAACCATTAACGACATCACAATCGAAGCCTTCAACGCCGGACACATAATCGGCAGCCTATCCTACGTCCTCGACTTTAAAGACCTTAGGATTGGAATCACTGGGGATTTTAACGTCGAATCCTCAATAATACTAAACGGCAACAAAAGCCTACCCGCAGACATCATAATAATGGAAGCAACGTACGGAGACCCCGACTACGTATTCCCAAGCAGAGAAACAATATACAACGAATTAAAAACCATAATCGAGAACAACACAAAAAGCGGTAACGTACTCCTAATGGGCCAACCACTAGGTAGAGGACAAGAACTAACCGCCCTGCTTAAGGACTACCCAATCTACATAGAACCCAACATAAAGATACTAAACAACGCACTCGGCCTCAAGTACGGCAAAGTACTCAGCGACTTACCCGAGACAGGCTCAATAATCATAACGGGCACACAAAAAAACTCCATGAATACAATCAACATACTAAAAACCAAATACAGCTTAACCAAAACCATTGCACTAAGCGGCATGTACGCAAGAGAATCAAGAACCAACAGACTTAGAGCCCTTGGCATTGAGGCAATCCCACTAAGCAGCCACTCCGACTTCCCAGGCCTCGTGGATTTCGTACTCAATAGCGAGGCCAAATTCATCTACACTGTTTACGGAAACGCCGTAAAATTCGCCAAATACCTCAGGAAAGAGCTCAACATCATGGCAAGACCCCTCCCCACACCAAATCAATTAAGCATTGACTCCTTCCTATAAATTTAAAATCACCAATAAGGAGCAGGACCTAATGAGTAGGGTAATAACACTACTCACAGACTTCGGTTATGAATCATACTTCGTACCATCAATGAAAGGCGTAATACTAAGCCTAAACCCAAACGCCACAATAATCGACATAACCCACGCAATACCACCCTACAACATAATAAAAGCAGCATTCACCCTATGGGCCTCGTATAAATACTTCCCAAGAGGCACAATACACGTAGTAGTCGTAGACCCAGGCGTAGGCACCACAAGAAGAGCCATAACCATAAAAACAAGGAATTACTACTTCATAGGCCCAGACAACGGAGTCCTCATGATGGCAGCCGAAGACGACGGAATAGAAGAAATAAGAACCATTGAGGAGAAAGCCTTCATGAGGCCCGCAATTTCTAGTACATTCCATGGACGCGACATATTCGCACCAACAGCCGCATACCTAAGCCTCGGACTAGACCCATCACAACTAGGCCCCAGAATCACCGACCCAATAAGGCTACCCACACAAACAAACACCATAACCAAAGGACACGCAAAAACCCACATAATCTACATCGATCACTTCGGAAACACATACACAAACATAAAAACCAACGACCTACAAACACTAAACCTCAACTACGGAGACACAATAAGCATAAACATCCCCAAGAAAAACATCGAAATCAAGGCCAAGTTCCTGAGAAGCTACGGATACGCAAACGAAGGCGAAACCCTAACCCTCATAAACAGCGAAGGATTCTTAGAACTATCAATCAATAAAGGCAACTTCGCAGGTAAATACGGCGTAGAGGAAGGCGACGAAGTAGAGCTCACAGTAATTAAGTAACAACACCATGCGAAACCAACTCAAGCAACTCCCTAAAATTCCTAACCAAAATTGCATCATCAACAAAATACTGCCTAGGCACCCTACCATTAACCACATTCACATTCTCCATCATAAGCAAACTCATCTTAACACGAACACCACCAATCGAATAACCACCCAACGAACCATCATTCCTAACAACCCTATGACAAGGCACAATAACAGGCAACCTATTAGCACCAGCCAACCTACCCACAGCCCTAGGACTAGTATTCAACAACTTAGCAATCTGCGAATAAGCAGCAACCCTACCCTTAGGAATCGACAACATAGCCAACTGAATAAGACCAAGAAGCCCAGAACCCAACTCCACATACCTAACCAACTCCTGAGGCCCCAACAAACCATCCAAATACCTCATTACCAAATCTATGAACTCATCACGAACATCAATACGCACACCATCAACACCAACCCTCAACCTAACCAACTGAATCCTACCATCACTAGCACAAACCTCAAGCACACCAATCCCCCTAACCGGCAAAGCAACACAACGCATCCACAGTACTTTTAGCAAAAAGCCCTTAAAAACCCTGACCCGTTATTTAACTGTGATCGTTAAGGTTAAGCTCGTAGGAGTCCTCAAGGCATTAGCACTAGGCAAGGACCAACTAGAATTCAACAACATCAACAACATTAGAGACATAATCAACAACTTAAGGACAATAAATGATAAATTATTCAAGAGAGTCCTCGACACCACAAGAGGCGAATTAATGCCAGACATCTACATAGCCATCAACGACACAGACATAAGACTACTCAAAGGCCTAGACACACCAGTCAAAGACGGCGATGAGGTTTTAATACTAGCCTACATACACGGCGGATAAATGAACAAAACAATCAAACTAACCAGCGACATCGGAGAACTAAAGATTTGGCTAGCAACCACAATACTAAACAAAGCACTAGACGAAGAAACCCTAAACAAAATCAAAAACGCAACACAGAACTGCGAGGAAACACTAGTAACCATAGCACCAGCAAACAAAATCCTCAACGCATGGCACATGATATACCCAACATACCTAAGCCTAAGAGACCACATAAGAGGCACCACTAAATACAAAGACCCAAGCCTAGGCGCACTAGCATACATGGCAGGAACAACACAACTAAGAAAAGCACTAAACACACTAAACCCCATAGGGCATAGAGAAATCACCATAATAATAATGGGCACCAAAGACTGCACAACAAACACCATCAAAGACGTACTAAACATCATAAAAGAAATCACCACAGACATAATACTAGGCGCCGGCGCATACAAAAAATACGAAGGAAACTACAAAACAATCGAAGAATACACAAACAAACTAATCAACGAATACATCAACACATACACATAACAAGCGGGCCCGGTGGGATTTGAACCCACGACCTACGGCTCTCTTCAAGGCACTTACCGGAGGCCGCCGCTCCACCAAGCTGAGCTACGGGCCCAAACAAAATAAGTCATCCCCATTTAATCTATTTTTCTCCCCCACCTAATCACACAAAATGACCCATCGCAATACCAACACCATACAACAAACAAAAGAGCGTATAAAACCTACCAGTCCTCGCATCAATATCCGACACACCCAACCTAAAACTCCTAACAAGCCCAGGAACCAACACCACTGTTACTAAAGCTAACAAGGAGGTCACAGGCAACACACCAACCAAGGAAAGCACCACCGTAATCACAAGCGCCAAGACCAATGAAGAAACATAAATCACAAAACCAAACCTACCCGTCAACATGGCAAGCGTTGTAATACCAGCCCTCCTATCATACTCCCTATCCCTATAATTATTAGAATAAATAATAGCCAACATCACAAGCATCGGCGGTATCGAAACCAGGAAAACACTAGGCACCAAAACACCCAAAGAAGCCACAACAAAAAACCCACCAATCAACAAGGGACCCCACGTCAACGCAACAACAACCTCACCCAAAGCCCTATACTTCAAAACAAAAGGAGGCCCAGTATAGGCATAGACAAGAAACACACCAATCAAACCAAACACCAAAACCCACAAACCAACCACAAAAACCAAATACAAACCCAACAAAACACCACCAACCAACGCCACAAAACCAACAAACACAGCAGTCCTAAGCCCAACAACACCACTCAATATAGGATGCCTCCTATAAACAGCCGTAGGGGAACCAGGCGTATCAACCCCATGCCTAAAATCAAAATAATCATTAAGAACATTAACACTAACATGAAGCAACAACACGCCTATAAGGGCAATCAAGGCATACAAAACACCAACACCACGCAACAAACCAAGAAAATAAGCATAACCAACACCAACCACAAAAACAGCCACCGTCATAAACAAACTCCAAGCCCTAACCAAACCCAAAAACTCGGAAATCCTCATCACAAAAACAATTAATCAAACATATTTAAACATAAATCAATGAATTCAGTTAAAATAAAACTACAACGGAAGCAGCACCATAATAAGCTCAAGCCAAACAACATGAGTTATTATAGACGCCACCAAACCAACCCTATCCGCAAGTAAACCATCAACCAAACCCACAACAAAAGCACCAGCCACCAAGGCAGGATTAAAAGTCAACACATGAACCAACGTATAATAAACCATAGAAACAACCCAAGGCTCCCTACCCAAAACACCCCCAACCAACCCCTGCAACCCACCCCTCCAATAAACCTCCTCCATAAACCCAATAAGAACAAGAACCACAGCCAACACATACCTACCAGCCATGCCCCTCACCATAGCATAAACAAGAACCACATAACGCGACAAACCTAAATACGTAAGAAAAGCATAACCACCAATAAAAATAACATACATAATAAAAGCAAAAACAACACCAATCAACACAACCAACAACCTACCAAACCTAAACCAACGAAGATAACCAGGAAACCAAACAAGCGTCAACAAACCAAGCAACAACGTAGACAACGCCATACCATAAACAAAATACCTACTAAACACATCAAAAGACAAAGGCCAAAGCAACACCGGCAACACAACATACACAACCCTCCTAACATCACCAAACATAAACAACCACAAAACCCAAACAAACACCACATAAATAAACCTACCGCAACAAACCAAAACACCAAAAAGAGAAAAACAAACCAAAAACACTATCGCAACTAATACACCAACTCATGATTCTACGCCAACAAAAAGAGTTCTTAAGAGATAGAAAGAAATCACCAAACCCTCAATAACACTTATTAAGAAGCTGAAAGTAATAAAAACGATGACCAAAATAAATAGAATGAACAAAAGAGGTATCTCAAACGTAGTAGCCACAATAATACTCATCGCAGTAGCAATAGCACTAGCAGTAGCAGTAGCCGTCTGGGTCTTCGGACTAGCAGGAAGCGCAGCAAAAACAGCAACACTAACAATACAAGCCACCAGCCTCACCAACGTTTCCTCAGACAAGTCGGCTAATATTACATTCGTTGTTAGTAATCCATCTAGCTCAGGGGTAGGCATTAATGGTTTTACTCTCGGTAGCTTAACATGTACCTTTAGCCCACCAATCCAGGTCAGCGCAGGTACTCAAGGTGAGACAATAACATTTACACTAACCATTAGTCATAATGGTAATTTTACTGGTATTTCTGCAATCATTGTTGGTAATACTCCAATTTACAGTAGTAAAGCGTCATCATCATCATCATCATCATCAACAACAACTCCTACATGTACTGGGATTCAGTCTGCAGCAGTTGGTGTTCAGTATAGTGGTTATTTAACTACTGCGACTGGCCAGACGTATCCGTTTACTGTGACTGCTAGTTCATAAGTGTTTAGTTTTAATTGGTTTTAAATCAAAATTGTTTTGTTTTCCATGGTTCTTTTTGAACCATGGGGTTTCTACTTCGTCTAGTCTCCATCTTTGTTTTGTAACTGCCTCCGTGGGGTTTATGGTTATGCCTTCTTTGTAGGCCAGGAGTCCTGTTAGGGCTATCATTGCTCCGTTGTCTCCTGCGTATTCTGGTGGTACTACGCTTATTTTTGTGTTGAATTCATTGGCTATGTATTGCATGATTTCTCTTAGCCTCTTGCTTCTGGCTACTCCTCCTGCTATTAGTAGTTCTTTCTTTCCCGTGAGGGCTAGTCCTCTTTCTGTTACTTCGGCTAGCATTGCGTAGGTTGTTTCGATTAGGCTTAGGCAGACATTGGGTAGGGGTTCTCCTTTTTTGATTAGTCTTAGGGCTTCTTCTATTATTCCTGAGAAGGATACGTCTTGGCCTTTTACTGTGTAGGGTAGTGGTATGTATTTTGTGCCTTTGGTTGCGCATTCTTCTATGTGTGGTACGCCTGGGTTTGGTAGTCCGACTTGTCTTGCGAATTGGTCTAGGGCGTTTCCTATGGCCATGTCTATTGTTTCTCCGAAGATTGCGTAGGTTCTTCCTGAGTGGGCTATGACCATTGTGTGTCCGCCTGAGACGAGGAGTACTAGTGGGTCTTCGAAGCTTGATGCCCATCTGGCTATTTCTACGTGGGCTACCCCGTGGTGTACTGGTATGAGGGGTTTGTCGAACTTTATGGCGAGGGCTCTTGCTAGGGTTGCTCCTACTCTTAGTGTTGGTCCTAGTCCTGGTCCCATGGAGAAGGCTATTGCGTCTATGTCGTTAATGGTTAGGTTGGCTTTTCTCAGGGCTTCCCTGAGTACTCTTGGTCCTACTGTGACGTGGTGATCCGCGGCTATTCTTGGGTGTATTCCTATACCTTGTGGTGGTGTGTATGTGTCGTTAATATTCACGAGTATACCATCCTCATTGGCTATTCCCACGCCGAAGGTGTGTGCTGTGGATTCTATTCCGAGGATTAGCGTCATTAATAAACACCCTCGTAGATTGTCTCTACCGCGTCTTCTAGTTCTTCGTCGTTTAGGCTTCCGTATTTATTAATTACGTAGTCAATCGTTGAGTTTATTCTGTCTTTTAGCCAGCCGCAGTCTGGCTCGTAGTCGTTGTTCATGAGTATTATGAGGTTTTCTATTCTTTTTGTTGTGTTGTTACTCTCCATTTTTTCTATTAGGTCTAGGAATGTGGGGCTTGTTATTACTAAGTCTACCTTATCCCAGTCGAAGGCCTCGAACCCCCCGAGCCTATCTACTAGGAATGTTAGTCTGGCTAGCCTATCAATGCTCGTCCTGCCAATCCTCTTTAGAATGCTTATTACGATGCATTCTGTTAAGTCCATTGTTAAATGGCTTGGTTTGGCTTAATTAATAACTTTGGGTTTAATGTTTAAAAGGGGGATTTGTTGGGGTTTGGTTGTATGGTTAGTCCTGATGTTCTTAGGGATGTTTTGAGGCCTGGTAATTCTGTTTTGGTTGTTTGGGATGTGCATAAGGCGTTATTCAATGGCATATTCAATAAGGATGAATTCCAAAGAGCCCTAAACACGGCTATAAGTGCTGCTCGGCGTGCCAACGTGCCGATAATCTTCACGAAGATAACCCCATACCCAAGCGGCTTCGAACCTGTTAATACGAAGATCATGCCGTGGAGAGGCGGTTTTAGGCCTGAGGATATGGAGCTTATTGTTCAGCCTCAACCTAATGACATTGTTATTAATAAGAATACTTGGTCCTTATTCGTGGGGACTAATGTTGAGCTTTTACTCCGCAATTCAGGTAGATATACTGTGGTTTTGACGGGCATTGCTACGGAGATTGGTGTTGAGACTACGGCTAGGCATGCCTACGCTCTGGGCTTCATACCAGTCATCATTAGTGACGCAGTCTCTTCGTACAATAGGGAGGCGCATGAGAGGTCTTTAACCAATATGAGAGCGTTCTTCCCAGTAATAACCGCTGAGGAATTATCAAAATACTGGTCGTGAGTTACTGCAGAGGTTACGCTCTACTTAAAATCATTAATTCCCTTTCCCCACCCTTAAGGGAGTTATATTTGAAGTGTGTATGTCGAAGGATTTTACAAGCTTATGGTGTTGTGGTTGTGTTTATTTGTGTGTTATTTCGCTTAGTAGTTCGTTGAATGTGTTTATTAGGTCTTGTGCTTGTTCTTTTGTGTGTATCATTGATGGTAGTAGGTGTGGCATGTGTTCTGTCATGTATAGTATGTTTTTTGTTCTCATGAATAAGTGTGCTAGGGTGTATAGGTTTTCGCTTGTCCTGCCTTCGTAGGCCATCCTAACGTTTGTGGGTCTTTCCTTGGTGAAGTGTATGCCTATCATGCTGCCGATGCCTGTTGCCCAGCATATTCTGTCGTGGTTTTCGCAGGCTTTGTTGAGTTCGTTTCTGGTCCAGTCCCAGAGTTGGTTGAAGTTTTCGTAGAGGGTTTTGTGTTGGTTTAGGTAGTTTATTGTTGTGTAGCCTGCTGTGAGTGTTATTGGGTTTCCTGTGAATGTTCCGCCGTGGAAGCTTCTGGATCTTGCGTTTGGTCTTTTTACTTGGTCTAGTAGTTCCATTATTTCTGTTCTTGATGCTATGGTTCCTGCTCCTGGGTAGCCGCCGCCGATTATCTTGCCTAGGGTTACTATGTCTGCCTTGATGTTGAATCTCTCTTGGCCGCCGCCTAGGGCGAGTCTGAAGCCTGTTATTACTTCGTCGAGTATTAGTAGGGCTCCGTACTTGTCTGCTAATTCTCTAACGTTTTTTAGGTAGTTTTCCTTGGGTTCTATGCATCCTCCGGATCCTAGTACTGGTTCTGTTATTATGGCTGCTACGTCGAAGTTCCTGAGGACTTTTTCTAGGGATTCTGGGTCGTTGTAGGGGATTACTAGTGTGTATTTTATGTGGTCGGTTGGTAGGCCTAGGCTTTCGGGGCCTTCGAAGGGTGGGTTGACGCCGACGTGTAGTCCGTCGTAGCCTCCGTGCCAGCCTCCCTCCATTTTTACGATGTATCTACGCCCGGTGTAGGCTCTGGCGAGTCTTACGGCGTACATGTTGGCTTCTGTGCCGCTGTTTGAGAATCTAATCATGTCTATGTTGGGTATGACTTTTGTTAGTAGTTCTGCGTATTCGACTTCTATTTCGTTTGGGTATCCGAGGTGTGTTCCGTTGTATGCTGCTTCGTTGACTGCTTTGATTACGAAGTCGGGTGAATGGCCGAGGATGTGTGTTCCGTGTCCCATCCAGTAGTCTACGTATTCGTTTCCGTCTAGGTCCCAGACCTTGGTGCCGCTTGCTTTCTTTATGTATATTGGGTATGGTGTGAAGTACCTGATTTGGTAAGTGGTTCCTCCGGGTAGTACTTTCTTGGCTCTTTCGAAGAATTCCCTAGACTTACTGGTCTTCTCGATGTATATTTTTGTGTACTTGTTAATTAGTTCTTGAACTCTATCAGTGATGTTCATCTTCTTCTCTGTGTTGCTTCACTTTATAAATAATGTACCTTTATCGTTATGGGAGTTTTACGAGGAATCCGTGGTTTTGCATTAGGTGCAGTAGTGCGTCTGTGAATCTGCTTGTTTTGTAACCGCATTTTGCGCATATGAAGTACCTGTGCTTGTGGAAGGAGTTTCTGGAGTAGGGTTGGGTGTTGACTCGTAGCCATTGTGCGTATTCCTTGGTTTTGATTATGTGGTCGTAGAGGCCGCCGTGGTGTTGTACAAAGCCTAGTTTGACTTGGTCTGTGTGTGGTGTTATGGTTAGTTTGAATTCTTTGTTTGTGAAGGGGCATTTGATGATGCCTTCTAGGAAGGCTTTATTGTCCTTCTTGGCTGTGTATATTACTAGGTCTACGTACTTTCCCTTGATCTCGTTGCTTTTTCTTAATCCGAGTAGCCCTAGGTCTGTGTTCATCGTGTTAGTTCATTGTAGTTGTGCTTTAAGCATTACTTTTCGAGCTTATAATGTGTTGTGGTTTTTCATGATGTTTAGTAGGTCGTTAACGCAGTTAATTATGTGTGTTCTAACCTTGTTTGCTGTGTTTGATATTGTTTCGTTGAGTTCGTGGGGGTTCTTTGTTTGGGATATTATGAATAGTGATGAGGGTGATCTAATGTCTGTCTTGGCGATTATGTCTTCACAGACTCTTACTCTAACGATGCCTGTGGCTTTGCCCTCCGTGTATGTTATTACCTCTACTAAACTATTCTTGATTGGTTCGGTGATTAGATTTAGTGTTATGTTGTTGCCGCTGTATATGATGAATATTTCGTCGGCTCCGGTTAGTACTTTGTTTGTCTTGCCGAGTTTGGCGTTGTCGAGTATTCTTCTCCAGCCGTCACCGATTGTCCTGAGGTATGTGTCGTGTAGGTTTAGTCTGGTGAGTAGGTATTTAATGGGGTCGTTGGTCTCGGTGTTCTTTAGGGTTATGTTGATTTTAAGTTCGTGGGATACGTTGAGTAGGAATTCGTCTAGTTTATCGAGTAGTGCCCTTAGGTAGTTAATGTTATTGCTTATTATTCTTATGGATTCCTCGTCATTAATCTCTAGGAGTCTTTCTTCGTAGGTGTTGTCAGGTCCGATGCCGATTAGGAAGAGGTGTTTCTCGTTAATGGATGCCTTGGTATTTATGAGGGTTCTATCCCTAACCTTAATGGTTCCCATGGGTACTATGAACTCCATAAGTACTACATTCTCTAGGCCTGTATGTCTCTCTTAATTTTTATAAGGTGGTAATTATTTGGCTTGTTTTGTATGGGTGAGTTTGAGGGTCGTGTTGTTGTTGTGACTGGTGGTACTAGGGGTATTGGTAGGGCTATTGCGGAGGCGTTTCTTAGGGAGGGGGCTAGGGTTGCTGTAACCTTTGTGAAGAGTGATGAGAAGGGTAGGGAGTTGGAGAGGGAGGGTATTTTGGCTATTAAGTGTGATGTTTCTAATAGGGATGAGGTTAGGAGGGCTGTGGAGCTTGTTCGTGAGAAGCTTGGTGATGTTAGTATTCTCGTTAATAATGCGGGTATAATGCCTTTGATGTCTTTTGAGGATTATAATGAGGAGGTGTTTGATAGGATGTTTGCTATTAATGTTAAGGGTATAATTTACACAACCCTTGAGTTTTTGCCTCAGTTAAAGAGGACTAGGGGTGTGATTATTAACATAGCCTCGAATGCGGGTATTGGTACGGCCTTTGAGGGGACTACTTATTACGCGATTACGAAGGCTTCCGTGATTATACTTACTAAGAGGATGGCTTTTGAGTTGGGTAAGTATGGTATTAGGGTTAATGCTGTGGCTCCGGGTTGGGTGGAGACGGACATGACTACTGGGGGTAGGTCGAAGGAGGAGGTGGAGAGGACGAAGAGTATGCTTAGGTCTAGGACTGTGTTAGGTATGACTGGTGTTCCCAGTGACATAGCTAATGTTGTTTTGTTCCTCGCTAGTGATAAGGCTAGGTACATGACTGGGCAGACTGTGGTGGTTGATGGTGGTAGAATAGATTATCTAACTCATGGGATTTAGTGAGGTTAGTTTTTAAACGTCTTGGGATTAATTTATTATTGAAATGTTGGAATTAACCTTTGGGCAGTATTATGTGTTGGCTGTGCTTATTCTTGCGATTATATTGCTTTTAACGCGAGTTGTTAGGCATGATATTGTGGGTGCCTTGGTTTTAATACTCCTCGTGTTGGGTGGGGTGTTGAGTCTTGGGAGGGCTTTGGAGTTTTTTGTGTCTTCTACGGTGGTGGTGCTTGGTAGCTTGTTGTTAATTAGTAGGACCCTTGAGGAGTCGGGGTTTTTGGACAGGCTTGCTGAGGATTTGAGTAGGTTGATTAGGAATGAGTATGTGCTTCTGGTCATTGTTTTATTCATGGTGGCGTTGACCTCGGGTTTTATGAGCGATGTGGCTCTTGTTGCCATATTTATGCCATTTATGTATGCATTATCTAGTATACATAAGAGGAGATTGTCTAAGTATTTAATGCCTCTTTCGTATGCTGCAATACTTGGCGGTAGGTATACGATTTTTGGGACGAGTACGAATTTAATAGTTAATCAGTTTTGGTATGAAAGTTTCCATAGGTATTTATCCGTGTTTCAATTTCTGTGGGTGGGTCTTGCTATACTCTTTGTTGGGTTGCCGGTGCTTCTGTTAATATACGTGTTGTTACCAAGTAGGGAGAATGTGGTTAAGTCAATAGATGATTTGAAGATTGGTGAGTATGTGATTGAGGCTAAGGTTAATGAGGGTTGTGAGTGGGTTGGTAGGCGTAGGCGTGATGTTGAGAGGGAGTATGGTGTTAAGATAGTTACTGTATTGCCCAGAAGGTTTCTTAGGTCGGGTGTTATTAATGAGGGATCTACGTTATTAATGAGGGTTCCTACGGATAAGTTGCCTGTTATATCTTCAATTAAGGGTTTGTCATTGGCGTCTATGGAGCAGGTTGAGGGTGGGGAGGTTATTGAGGCTCTTGTGACTAGTAGTTCGTCTCTTGTTAATAATACGATAGCTAATGCTGATGTTCTTAATAGGTATGGTGTTAGGATTGTTGGGATATCCACAGGTGGTAGGAGAATTTACGGTGCAATAGAACATACGTCACTGAGGCCTGGTGATGCATTGTTGTTACTTGGTGAGGAGGGGGATGTGACTAGGCTTATGAGGGACTTTGGGTTGATGCCTTTGAGGACTACGGGGGTTAGGCTTTTTAATGTTAGGAAGGGTGTTGTGTCTATTGCTGTTTTGGTTGGGGCTACTGTGGCGTCATTGCTTGGTGTGGATATTTCATTGGCTTTCTTGATTGCTGCTGTGTTGCTTGTGCTTACGGGTGCTATTAATTATAGGAGGGTTTATCAGTATGTTGATTGGTCTGTGCTTGTGTTCATAGCCTCATTCTTATCCTTAGGTTATGCTATGAGTGTTAGTGGTTTGTCTGATGTGATTTCTCATGTGTTGCCAGCCTCGCCAGTATTATTATTCCTAATAACGGTTTTGATTGCGAACTTCGTTAATAATGTTTCGGCGGCTGCCATAATGACTCCAATAGCGTTAACGTACCCGAATCCGCTTGCTGCGGTTACTGTGGTGGCTATGGCATCCTCAACCACCTTCCTAACACCTTTTAGTCATCCAGCAAACCTACTTATTTATAGTCCAGGGGGCTATAGGGTGAGGGATTATTTAGTTATGGGTGCCCTAATTGTGCTTACGGTATTTATAGTAACTATGGTGTTCACGGGCTCACTGAAGATATGATAGATGAAGAGAGTTCATACTCTTATTTCCTTACCTCTCCTTACTCATTCCTCTACTAGCTAAGATAATGTGGGCATAAGGTTTAAAAATGAGTATCTGATTCGATATCGATAAATATGAAAGTAATAGTTGCGCCGGGGCCTGTCTCATACCCATTAATAATGGCTACTAGGGTGATTAGGGATTTGGAGCTTGTTTTTGGTAAGGAGGGTAAGGATGCCTATGCTGTGGCTGATTCCCTTGTATCTCTGGCAAGGAGGGGTCTTAGGCCGAGTGTGGTGACTGTTAGGAGGTTATTAGTAATATACCCGGAGCTTAGGGGTCCGAATGTTGGTGTTTGGCGTAGGGGTAGTGCGGCTGATGTGTTGATTAGGGCGTATGCGGATAGACTTGGGTTTGGTGGGTTGAATTTTGTGTATGCTGATGATTGGTATTCATTAAATGATATGTTTAGGTCTGGGCAGGTTCAAAGTGTGGTTCTCAATAAGGCTCTTGTGGATGGTGGCTTGTCTCTTGAGGATGCCTTAGATTTACCGGGTGCCTGTGGTATATATGTAAATGGTGATTTGCAATACATAATCGATGCGTATGAGGCGGGTATTGAGTTGGTTAGGGAGGATCCGGAGGGATCTGCTGAGTATATTGCTAGTAAGTTGCCGATTAGGATTCCAAGGGAGTTTATTGTGAATGTACTTAGGAGGGTTGAGTATGGAATATTTAAACCGAGTATAGATAGTGTGGATAGGTTAATAAGTATTGTTAATAGGTATGGCGTCACCGGGTATGAGTAGGGGGCAGTTTTATGCTGGTTTGCTTCAGGCCTTGTTGGTGATTGTGCCTCTTACTATTGCTATTAGGGCTTCTAATAATATGTTATTAACGACTATACCTCTCTTGGCTAGGTATGATTTTCACTTCACGAATGCTCTTATAGGTGTAATTTCGGCTTTAACGTCGTTTGTGACATTCATAAGTAGTGGTATAATTAATGCGAGGCTTAGTAGTGAATTGAGGAGGGTTGCATTTATAGTTTCGTCCGTGGTCTACGCAGGTGTGTTTCCGCTTTTTGCGTTTTCTAGTGCGTTGACGATTTGGTTGTTGTCGGCCGTGGCTGGTTTTGTGCTTGGGTTTTTGATGCCTAATGTGATAACGTCGGCTAGTTTATTGCCGAGTAGGACTGATAGGGAGAGGCTTTTGAATATTTATACTTTGTCCTTGAGTACGGCGTTGGTTGTGGGGCCTGCGATAGAGTCCTTGATACTTAAGTACTTTAGTCTTAGGGAGTCCTTCATTTTCTTCACCATATTCCCAATAGTAAGTGTAGTAACGGCGTTTATGTTGAAGTTTCCAGAGGAGCGGGGTAATCGTAATGGCATTGATTTTGGTGTGGTTGTTCATAATCCTGGCTTTATAACTGCTGTTCTTAATATAGCGACGTATAACATAGTCTTCTCCTTCTTAATGGCGTTTGGTGGTATTTATGCTAGGGAGGCCTTTGGTATGGATTATTCTGAGATTGAGATTTTATTCTCTGTATTCTTTGTGGCCTCCTTCCTCGGTAGGTTGTATTTGTCGATTAGGCCTGCGGTGAGGCTTTGGCCTTATATGGCGTTGGCTGTTATGATGACTGTTACGGGCGTACTCGTGATAGCCCTCACTAATAATCCGTTGGTATATGCTGCGGCTTTGCTTGTGTTGGGTGTTCCGCATGGTACTACGTACCCGTTGTCCGTGGTCTCCATATCTAGGTCTTTTAAGCCTGAGGAGAGGAATGCTGCGAATAGTATATTCTTCTCCTTCATGATGCTTATAGGTATAGTGACGCCTACGGTGACTGGTTATTTGGCTGATTTAATTGGTATTAGGAATACGTTTATTGTCTTGGCGCCGCCGATCATTCTAATCCTACTCCTAATGCGTAGGTATGTGGTTGCAGTCGATAGGCCGAGGGATTAATAATTATCTTTACATCAGTGATTCTTTGTGTCAATGCTTGGTTATGTGGTTAGGAGGCCTGATGTTGTTGGTGTGTTTGTGAGGAGGTTGAATAGGTTTGTGGGTGTTGCTGTTATTAATGGTGAGGAGGTTATGGTTCATATTCATGACCCGGGTAGGTTGCAGGAATTATTGAGGCCTGGTGTTAGGATTTATGCCTATGAGAAGAGTGGTGGTAAGACTAGGTATTACTTAGTGGCTGTGGATTTAGGTGATGAACTTGTGCTTGTGAATTCGGCGATACATAATGACATCGCGTCCTGGCTTATTAGTAATGGTTTTGTCTTGAGGGATTATCGAGTGGTTAGGAGGGAGCCTGTGTTTGGTTCGGGTAGGTTTGATTTATTGTTAAGGTCGCCAATGGGTATGGATGCCTTTGTTGAGGTTAAGGGTGTTACATTGGAGGTGAATGGTATTGCCGAGTTCCCTGACGCTCCTACGCAACGTGGTGCCCGTCACATGATGGAGTTGGCGAGGGCTGTGGGGCTTGGTTATGAGGCTTATGTGTTATTTCTCGTGCTTAGGTCGAGGGCTTTTGTGTTTAGGCCTAATGAGGCGCTTGATTCTAGGTTTGCTGAGGCGTTTAGGTTTGCGATGAGCCATGGTGTGAATGCAGTGGCTTATAAGTTAGTCTTGGGTCGGGATTGGGTGTTGAGGCCTGTGGGGCCCTTGAGGGTTGAGTTTTAGTTATTTAGCTTCGGGGGTGAGTATGTAGGTGTTTACGTTGGTTCTTGGAGATAATTCGTTGGAGATTGGTGTTAGCATTAATCTCTTAACCTCATTCATATCTCTTGTTTGTGCTAAGACCCATGATAACTTAACAAATGCTACCTCTGGTATCATGTCTTCGGCTGGTATTACGCCTAGCGTTAGTAATTCTACGCCTCTTCTGTATACGTTTAGGTTTACTCTTCCGAATATTGTTTGACTCGTTATAACTATGGGTATGCCATTCTCGATGGCTCTCCTTATTGGATCGAGTAGGGGTTCTCTAACGTGGCCGAACCCTGTGCCTTCAATGACGATTCCGTGGTATCCCTTATCAATTAGGTGGTGAAGTATTTCTGGGTCCATGCCTGGGTAGAATTTGATTAGTGCGACTTTATCGTCGAATTTATTCATGAGTATTGTATCCTCAGCCTTGGACTTGACTTGGTAATTGTTTGTATTGAGTTTGATCTCGAGTTTGTTAATGTCTACGTAGGCCACGGGCTCATCATTAATACTTATGAACGCGTCTCTCCTTGAGGTGTGCATTTTCCTAACCCTGGTACCCCTATGCACTGCTATTAAGCCATCATTGGTTGAGGCATGCATAATCACGAAGGAGCCTGCAAAGGGGGCGCGGGCGCCCACAAGCACAGCTGCAAGCATATTCTCAAAGGCATCGCTGGATGGCCTATCACTACTCCTCTGGGAGCCGACCAGTGCGATGGGGCCTGCTGGATTTCTAATGGCAAATGAGAGAGCCGCTGCTGTGTAGTGCATTGTGTCTGTTCCGTGGAGTATAACCACGCCGGACACGCCTTCCATGAAGGCCTTGTATGTGGCTTCTGCGATTTGGCTCCATCCCTGTGGTGTCATGTCCTCGCTGAAAATTGCCATTAGGTTTAGTAGCTCCACGTCCGCGATGCTCCTAATCTCTGGGTACATGGCGTATAGGTCCTCGAGGCTGAAGCTTGGGTAGACGGCGCCTGTCCTATAATCGACCTTAGACATTATTGTGCCGCCGGTTGCCACTAGTCTAACCCTGGGTAATCCCGTGCTTTCAGCCTTTATGAAATGGCCAATGGGTATTGATGTAACGCCCTTGGATTCAATGTGTCTCATTATTTCAACTCTATCGATATTGCTTACGTGAATACCTACGTTATAGCCATTATCGAGCTTGAGAACCATTATGTTAGGATCACCAACACCTGGTTTTGGCAGGACAATGCCTCTTAGTGTTGTGCCGTCCTTTAGGTGAATATTAATGTCGTCAAACTCCCTAATCCCGTGCTTGTCAAGGAATTCATTAAGCACGGTATTCCTATCATGGCAATTGGTTAATAATTTTACTCATTTGGTGCTAGGTCTAGTAGCATGTTTATGACCTTGTTGTCGCGCTCTGTTGAGTGTCTGGTGATTATTATGTACTTGAGTTTGGATAGGGCGTAATCGCTGAGTAGGCCGAAGCCGTTACGTGAGATGCATAGGACTTTTTTACCACTGGCTAGGGCGTAATCAACCTCTGTCTGATCGCCCACATTTCTCAGTATTATTACATTTACGCCATCTTGTTCGACCACGAGTTCATCATCCTTAACAAGTAGTAGTGCGCATTCGCCAGGTTTTAGGTCTATTAATACTTTGTCTAGGTCGTTGTAATCGTTTATTCTGACGATCCTAACCATACCGAGACTTATGTACGGACTAAGCATTTAGTACCCATACTCAAAATAACTAGTAAGCCTAATAACCCACTGATGGCCTTAAAAGGAAACATGATGAGTAATGACCTCAACACTTTGTAAAGTGCCTGTGAGGTATGAGTATGGTGAGCACACGGCGGATATTTCCGTGATAGCCTATGGATGTACTCTAGAGGAGGCATTTGTGAATGCAGCTTTGGGTGTTGCGAACTTGACGTATTATACAGATAGGGTTGAGCCTAGGGAGTATGTGGAGGTTAGGGTTAGTGGTGATGATTTAGAGCAACTTCTTTTTAATTGGATAGATGAGTATATATTTTTGTTTGACGGTAGGAAATTTGCCTATGGGGATTATTTTAAGGATATTGCGTTAGAAGGGAGTGGGCCTTATAGTATTAGGGCTTTGGTTGGTGGTGAGCATTTCGATATTAATAAGCATGGTTATAGGGGCTTGATTGTTAAGGCTATGACTTACAATATGATGGAGATAAGGAAAATTAATGATTATTGGAGGCTCGTATTTGTGGTGGATATATAATAAGGTTAATTTTAAATTTTTATACGGTGATTATTACTTCAAATATGAAGCGAGAGGTTAGTATTGCTTTGATTATTATTGGTGTTGCTCTTCTTCTATTTGCATCTGTACTTGCATATTATGAGTTAATCCAGGGAGTGACTATACCACAGCCGCCAAGTCTTGAGAGTGTTTTGTATGTGCTTGCTGTGGTTACGTATAAGGTTGCGTTTATATCCGTAATAGCTTGGTCTGGTGCGTTATTGATTACTAGGGGGTTGCAGAACTTATGAGGGTTGTCATATTCCTGGCCTTATTGGCGTTGATTATAACTATCGTTGTCTTGGTGATGTCTGTATCTATGATTAATAGTTTCGGGAGTTATGTTAGGGCTGGTGTTTACTCGATGGGTAATAGGTATTATTTATCGCTTAATGTGACTAATCCATTACCACTGCCAATAATATTGGCAATAGTCCAGGGGAATGAGTCTATGCAGGTAGTGATACAGCCGTATGGGCATGGTAATGTGGATTTTCCGCTGGTGAGTTTAGAAATTCCTTTAAGGGTGATGATTGAGGTGCCTGGTGTCTTTAATGCCACGTATGTGGTGACTCTCAATGAGGGTTAGGGATAGGTTAATTAATGGTGCATTTAATGCGGTTACTGACCTTCTATTCCTAATACTAATGCTCATACTATATGCCTTACTAAGCTCATTCCTAATGCACACAACACCAAACATACTAGCGCTAATTCAAGAGTACATTGTGTTAATATTGGCTTTTGCGATCATAGCCTTCCTTAGGGGTGCTTTGGCGGGGCACGTGTTGGTTTACCCAGTGTTACTTGGGGAGTTTATGTTGGTGACTGCGATTTTTGTCTCTGTGCCAAGCACAATGATTGTTCATGGGGTTTTGGTGAATGTACAGCCAATAATTTATTTTGTATGGGCTATTGAGGCTGCGTGGATTGTGTACTCAGTAATCAATCAACTTAATGAAATGATTAAAGATCCCTAACTCAACGTAGTGCCTCCTCAATCCTTAACGCCAAATCCTTAATCAACTTACTCATTAGGAATTGTGAAGCCCTTTCCCTGGCATTTCTACTCATTGCGTCTCTCTCCTCTGGGTGGTCGAGGAGTCTCTCCACAGCTTTGGCGGCGCCCTCAATATCGTCAAGTCCATTGACGTGTATTCCATCAATGCCATCCCTAATAACCCATTTCTGTCCGTAAATGGCTGATGTTATTACTGGAACGCCGCCGTACATGAACTCTAGTTGTGTTAGGCCTAGGGCTTCCATTTTACTCATTATTATGTTGACGTAGGATTCCTTAATCAATTTCTTCTTATCCTCAACACTTAACTCGTTTGTTAATGTGACGTTGCTTAACCCACGGGATTCCCTAACAACCTCATTCCATTGATCGCCTGGCTTGCCTGCAATTACGAAGTGAACATCGCGTCTATGCCTAAGTATTTTAGCAACTTGAACAACAGCTAGTGGGTTTTTCTTTCTTCCACTGTACCTAGGTATGCAATGATTTTGTCATCATCTGGTATTCTATACTTAATTCTAAAGTCGCTCGAGTCAATTGCTCCCAGGTCGGAAACCTCATCATCGTCGATGCCTCCTGGAAATACGTATATCTGCTCAGGCCTAGCGCCCATCCTAACCATCTCCTCACCCTCAATGGGTGTAACGCATAGGATTAAGTTGGCGGCCTTGAATATCTCGGGGAATGCCATGTGGTTCCAAGCAAGTCTATACGTCCTCTCCACAACATCATACCTAGTTGGGTCTGGTGGCTGGTAATGACTCATATGTGCATAGAATATACTGCCGGACTCTAGACTAAAGGTTGTTAGCATTCTCCTCCACATTACGTACTTAGCAGTGTCCTCGGGGCCGTTCCATAGTGTTGAGTGTGTTATTAAGGCATTGACGTTAAAGTTCTCGTTAATCCTCCTAAGTATGTCCACGAAATTCTTAAACATTATTCTCCTGGGAGGCCATTTGGCCATGTAACTATCAACCCTAATGGTGGGTAGGTTTATGGTTCTATCCTTTTCTTGAAATATGTAGCCCTCGAGTGATGTCTCTACAAGTCTTCTCTTAATGGCTTCATTACCATCATGATAAATGCTCGTTATTAAGTAAGCCTCATACCCAAGCCTAAGAAACCACTTAACCATCCTCTGGGCCACTAGTTCCTGCCCCTTGGAGTTACTTGTTTGATACATTATTACTCCAACAATCGGCTTAACCACCACTCCCACCTTCCTTACCCTTTTGTTGCCGACCCCACTCCTGCTCAAGGAATCTCCTTAGGGGTTCTCTGAGGGGTACTGCGAGGACGAGGCCAATGGCTACGCCAAGCCCTATGGCGACTGCCCAGGCGAGTCCTTGGGCGAATATGTAGAGTATTTCTACGTTAACCTTCATTACGCTTAGGGCTATGGTTATCACCATGTAGTAAAGAATGAATCTAAAGGCATCGCCAACAAAGTTCAGTAGTGTTTGGGTGTATTGATCATTAGTTGGGTAACTGCGTTTGAAGTAGTCGCTTATCCAATCAACCATTATTAAACCAATAATTAAAATTATAATACCAGACACGAGGTATGGTAGGTATGAGAGAACACTTCTTGATGTGTCGTAGAGAAATGATAGATTTGGACTTATGTATGATAGTTCGAGGAGTGCGTAGAAAATGGCAGCTATGTAAATAATCCACTTAACAAAGAGGCCTAGGAAGTCACCTGCTGTATAACCGCTCCTCAGGAGTGCGCGGCCTACGGAGGTTTTCCTAAAGAAGGCATCTAGGCCTGTGGTGTAGGAGATCTTCTTTATGAGTATTTCCACTAGTCTGCCGATTACATAACCGACAATGATTATTATGACCGCGGTTAATACAGTGTAGAATGTGCCTTGCGGGATGAAGCCTAATATTCCTGTTGTTTGATTTGTGCTCATTTATTAATTAATTATTCATTGTCCTTTTAAGGCTTCCATACGTATTAACAATATTACCGCTATTGAGGCTAATTTTAAGGGAAAATCAAGCTTTCTCGCCAGCCATATATCCCGAGGCTTTCTTAATGGCCTTAATAATGTTGATGTAACCTGTGCATCTACAAATATTCTTTACACTAAGCCTTATGGTTTCATCATTAGCTGTGGGGTCAATATTCGTTAGGTAGTCGTAGGTGGTCATCATGAAACCATGCGTACAATAACCGCATTGCATAGCATACTCCTCGAGAAAAGCCCTCTGAATGGGATGAAGCTCACTGCCCTTGCCTAAACCCTTCACCGTTGTTATGTAATGCCCTGATGCCCTAGCCACAGGTATCATACATGACTTAACAGCCCTGCCATCCAGTAATACTGTGCATGCACCGCACTTACCCTCATCACAACCCCTCCTAACCTCCCTAAAACCATGCCTCCTAAGGAAGTCGAGGAGTAGGAGCCTAGGTTCGATGATGTCTTCAATCCACTGACCATTTACATTAATCCTAACCCTAACTAAGCCGCCAACGTACTCTAGCTTCTCCTCGGGGTTTCTCCACTCAATTAAATTATCCCTAATGGGTAGCTTGGACCGTGTTATTCCCCTAGAGATGCTCATTAGTGCGTTTGTGAGTAGGTTTTTGGCAACCCTAACTTTATAATCGCTGGGTGCGTGGGTGTCCTCGAGGGGTGTTGCCTCTATTGATGTGAATATAGAATTAACAATCTCATTAACCTTATTCCCAACCTCCTTAACGCTCATGCCCGTGAGGTTATCCTTAATAAGCACGGGCTCTGGGTAAACAGCACCTATTGATATCCTGGAACTCCCTATAACGCCATCTTTCTCCTGGTAAGTAACCGCTACAATAACCGTCGGAAATGACGCCCCACCCCTCCTAAAGAATTGATAAACACCCTCATAACCACTGATCGGTATTCTAACCTCAGTTATTAATTCATTGGGGCCAAGGTCCACGGTGTACGGCCCCTTGTATAGATCAGATACCTTAACAATTCTCTCGGTACCAATACCCCTAATTACGACCTCCGCATCAAGGGCTATTAAGGCTGGGTAATAGTTAGCAGCTGGGTCTGCATGGGCTAGACTGCCGCCTATTGTTCCTAGATTCCTAACTTGTATATCGGCTATGTGCCAGGCGGATTCACTAAGTATGCTTGCATTCTCATTGATTAGCCTATTCATGGCAATATCATTATGCGTTACCAAGGCGCCAATCTTTAGATAATCGTCATCAACCTTAACATACCTTAATTCATTAATGCCAAGTATATCGATTAAATACTTAACCTCCGACATCCTGAGCTTAAGCATAGGCATTAAGCTCATACCGCCGGCCAAAACCTTAGCCTCACCATACTCACTCAATAGCTTCAGGGCTTCATCAATGGTGGAAGCCCTAACGTAATTAAAGCCCCTTGGTATGCCTAGTGCATACGCCATGCCCATCACCCCTCAATGGCCCTCATGATTTTGTATGGTCGAAGTGGTAAATCTGTGATCGCCTTATTAATTATTGATGCCAAGGCATTAACAATGGCAGCTGGAACTCCCATCATAGCCCCCTCACCAATACCATGAGCCCCTGAAGGTAAGATTTTACTTGGCGTTTCAAAGTGAATAAACTCTACATCTATACCCACAGCCTCGGCTAGAGTTGGCGTTTCATAAATATCGAGACTTGTCGTCATTGGGTTTCCTTGATCGTCATACATCAACTCCTCGTATAATGTGAGCGCAAGACCATGCATTAAACCGCCCATTAATTGCCCATCGGCAAACTCCTTCTTAAGTATCCTGCCCGAGTCATGTGCAATTACGTACTTCCTAACCTTAATGTCGTACGTGTTAGGGTCAAGTTCAATAACAGCCAGTTGTGCTTGGATTGCATATGTGGCTGATGAGTTTATTTTATCACCCTCTGCAGCTTTAACTGTGGGTGGTTGATAAAAGACCGTGACATTAAGCGATGCATCAACACCCTCCGGAAATGATCCAGGATCCCAACTAACCGAGGATGCCAATCTCCTAATATCAACCTTCTTACTTGGATTATTCATATCGTAGAATTGCCCATTCTCAAAACCCACCTTCTCAGTACCGAGCACAGCCATGGCCAACCTAGTCAACTTCTCCCTCAATTGCCTAGCCGCGAGTACTGCTGCACTAACAACTATTGGTGAGAAACGACTTGAGTAACTACCATCGGATAAAGCCCACACCTTTGTAGTGTCTATCCTATTCTCAACAACCACCATTGATGGGTCAACCCCAAGCTCAGACGCCACAACCTCAGCAAGTGTGGTCTCATGGCCGAGGCCCTCATTGGTACCATTAACGAAAACCTTAATGAAACCGCTCATGTCAATACCTATCGTTACGTAGGAACCAGAACCAGAATGCGGGTACTTACGCTTACTCGGTTCTATGGCTAGGTCTGTGTAGCCTAAGTTTGTGCCGCTGGGTTCGGCGATTACCGAAATCCCTACACCAATGTATGGATTTTTATTATGTTCCTCAAGCCAGCGCCTATATTCAGGTTCGATAGCTCTAACAACCCTCTCATAATCCTGCTTTGGATAAAGCCCGCCGGTTATTGTTTCGTAGAAGTACTCATCACCAATCTTCTTCGGGAACTCTCTAATCAAATTCTTAATCCTTAATTCAAGCGGATCAATGCCTAATTCACGGGCTAACTCATTCACGGCAACTTCAAGCATGTAATAGAATGGCGGCCCTCCATAAGCTCTATTAAGGCCTGTGGGTAATTTATTCGTCACAACGACATAATCCTCAACCTCAATGGCTCTAACATCATATGCACCATTCATATTACCATGAACCCTAAATAAGACACCGGGATCCGGCGGTCTTGGGTATGCACCAACATCCTCATAGAAGGTATACCTAAGGCCTTTGATTATGCCGTCCTTTGTTGCTGCAACCTCAACAATGCCCTTCCTAGCTCCACCTGAGTTACTCCCAACTAGGTGTTCAGTCCTGGATTCAATCCACTTCACAGGACTTCCACTGAGTATTGATGCGGCAGCTGCCAACGTGATGTAGGGATAAAGTGAGTATTTCGAGCCAAAACTGCCGCCAACATCCCTTGGCGAGAATAACTTAACGCTGCCTAGGGGGATCCCTAATGCCCTACTAACGAAGTAAACTATCAACATAGGTCCTTGTGCATTAACCCATACGTTCAATTCACCACCAACATAATGAGTAAGCACACCGTATGTCTCGAGAGGCATTGCATTATGCTTCTGGTAATTAAATTCCCTCTTAATGACTATTGGTGATTCAGAGAAGACCTTATCCACATTACCAAATTTCATATGCCTATGCATAGCCACATTAGACCCAAGCTCCTCATGAACAAGAGAATCACCCCTCAATGCATCATCAAAAGTGAGCACAGGCTTGAGGGGCTCAAAATCAACCTGCACATAATCAAGAAGATCAATTGCCTTGTACGGATCGTCAGCCAAAACAACGGCTATGGGCTCACCCACAAACCTAACCTTACCCCGAGCAAATGGGTAATACTTAATCGGCGCATCCACGGCTAGAGGGAATGGGTTAGGTATTACTTTAGCCAGGTCATCAGGTCCGTATGCAATACCACCATGCTCAGTAACCCCTGATAAATCAATCTTTAGGATTCGTGCATGGGCGTAGGGACTTCTATAAATTGCCATGTATAGAGTACCGGGAGGTACAGGGATATCATCAATATACTCACCAGAGCCCGTAACAGCTCTAAGCCCCTCTCTATAATGAGGTAACTTACTCATTAATTTTATCTACCCTATATGGTTTTTAAATATTAAGCTTTAGATAAGTACTACTTAGTAATTTCAATGAATCATGTAAGTATATTCATATATAGACTACCGCAGGACGACCCAAGGAAAAACACAGCCATAAAACTCGCTAAGCATGGCCTTGCGATACTCGTTAATAGCCTAAGAGAATTGCCAAGAGGCTCCATATTACTTGACCCAACGGCGAGGACCCCATTAACCCCCAACGATGTAGATACAGCCTTGAATAGAGGCATTTCCCTAATTGATTGCTCCTGGAAGAAGGCTTCTGAGGCACACCGTAGGCTTGCCCGGGGCGTGTTTGTTAGGAGACGTTTGCCCCTCTTAATGGCTGTGAATCCTACGCATTATGGTAAGCCGTACATATTATCAACAATAGAGGCAGTGGCAGCTACACTATACATACTAGGCTTTAAGGAGGATGCTAATAATGTATTGAGTCTGTATAAGTGGGGGCCGAACTTCCTATCAGTAAACGGGAAGTACCTCGAGAGGTACTCAATGGGTGATTTATTACCAGAGCGGGAGTTGCTGGGCATTGATGATGTATATTATGGATTGACCCAAATAATGAATGCATTATTAAGTACTGACTAACTGCCTTGCATAATTACAGTTACTGGCTAGAGTGCATTTTTCGCAGAGTGGTTTGTCTGGTAGGCAATACTTCTTCCCTATGGTTACTACGGATGCGTGGATAAGCTTATACGTATAGAGATCCTTGGGTAGCAAACCCTCGAGGAACCTCTTCCACTCACCATAACTCCCACTAAAATTAATGCCCAATACCCTACTGAGGACACGCCTTGTGTATTGAGAGATGGGGAGGGAGGGGATGTTTAGGGCGAAGAGCATTATTGAGTCTGCAGTCTCTTCACCAACACCATCCTGGCTCAATAAAAACTCTCTAACATCATCCCTACCCCTCAAAGCCTCTAAACCACCAATGCTAGTTATGTTTCTAGCAAGTTTTACAAGCCTAACAGCCTTAGTGAACCTATAATTAACACCCTTAATTAACTCGGCAAGCTCCTCAGGCTTCACCTCAGCAATCCTATCAAGCCTATTGAGGCCAAGAGCTCTAAGTCTACCTAAGACCTCACCAACGACCTCCCACCGAGTCTGCTGAACTAGTATCGCCGTTATGAAAACCTCATCAGGCGACTCAGCCCCACCCCACCACCTACTCGACTTAGGATCATCAACGAACCAACCAGTCTCCCTAAGCTCCTCAACCAAGCTGCTAAACACATTAAGAAGTCTCTTAACAACCTCATTCATAACCTGGACACCTAAAGTAAGCTTATTAAATTAAGGATTTACCTGAGAGGCAATGAGCGAGAGAGGTGGTAGGAGAGTAAGTAGGAGGTCGCCCCTGCCTGGGTATAAGGCTTGTAGGAATTGTAAAGCCGTAATTCCCGAGGAAGCAGAAAGATGCCCCGTATGCGGTGGGACAGACTTCACTAAGGATTGGATTGGGTTAGTAATAATACTTAAGCCTGAGGAGTCCTGCATAGCCAAGAGGCTTGGCATCACTAAGGCTGGTATGTACGCCATAGAGGTCATTTAATTTAATATTTATTAAGGGGTGTGTCCTGCGAATCCTTGAATGTCCATACCAATGCCAAAATTACCCGAGGGAGTAGAGGTTGGTAAAGTAATAACTAGGTTAGTCAATATTAAGGAGAATAAGGTTATTGGGCGTAAGGAGGTTACCGTGGAGGTTTGGCACGTGGGATTACCAACACCAGGTAGATTACAATTACGTGAGGAGATTGCCAAGGCTCTCGGCGTTGATGTTAAGCAGGTCTACGTGATTAGAGTACTCACGGATTACGGTAGGCATAGAAGTACCGTGGAGGCCCACGTATATGATGACCCAAATGCCGGTGAGAGAATCGAACCACTCTACGTGAAGCTCAGGAACATGCCTAGGGAGGAGGCTAAGAAGATACGTGAAGAGATGAGGAAGAAGAGAGGCGAGAAGAAAGGCGCAGCTAAGAAGTAATACAAATTACAAGCATAATTTTACAGCAACACTTGTTGAATTTATAGGTTTGCCAAGTATATATTTATTAAGGGTGATTTCCCTTGTAAATTATGTGGATTTTAGAGATATTCCAATTAATGAATGCCCAATTAAATACCTGGACACATTACACTTGATATTACTCATACTATATAGAAGGGCCAAGCTCTGTAGTAGCTTAGATCTCAAATGCCTAGATCTACCAATACTTGCAACAACACCATTAGTTGCTAAGAATTGCGATAGGGATGATGTTTACAAATTCTTTAGGCGCATGAGAAGGATTGTGGAGAAGATGGGTGATGAGATTGAAATATTTAGATTTGGCAAATTAAGTGCGTACTTATCCATAGTATTTAAGACAGCCACTATTAAGGTCCATAATACATTCATTGTGAACGATGAGGATTGTAAAAAGGTGAATTGTGTCACGGTGAATAATGTTACAACACTGAACATGAGATTAATCGTTAAACTAAGTAATGAGAACCTCGTAATTCTGAATATACCAGACGCTGTGATTTGGTTGAGCAAAATGTATGGCTTTGATGTAACATATGGCATATTAAAGTTAATTCATGACTATATAGAGACTGGTACATTTAATGATGAGATTGATGAGTTAATAGAAATAGTTAGGAGGTGGGGTATTAATATTGATAGGGAGTCTTTCATAAGGTCAACCTTACCAGGTAAAAGGAACCTGGAACATTTAAGGGAAATCAAGGTATAGGCACCTCCTGTATTTGCAAATTTACCACCAACTGGAATAGAAGCGCTGGCACCTTTAGGATTATAATCATAATGAGCTTTCCTCTCAGTGAAACAAGGCTTAAAGGCATCTCCTAGCGCCTTACTAATTGAAGAGGTATCCATAACGCCAATTTGGCACGTAGAAACACCGTACAGCTATACCGCACGCCATAGGAATGGCATAACGCCATTAGTAATAAATCGAATTTATATAATTAATGGCTTATAACAATGATTTCTAATGTGGCATCTGCAAGTAGACCTCTCTATAATGCATCCTGGAGTCCCCAGAGGCTACAGAATGAGGAAGATTCTCCCGCTCGGGGATGTGGCTTAAGATTCGCTCCA
The DNA here is from genome assembly GCA_000960865.2 of Vulcanisaeta sp. AZ3. Lineage (GTDB taxonomy): Archaea > Thermoproteota > Thermoprotei > Thermoproteales > Thermocladiaceae > Vulcanisaeta. The sequence continues at coordinate 35,519 of JZWU02000002.1, forward strand.
CGGCCCTACTGCTGGACAAATAGGCACTAAATTTTTAGAAAAAAGTGAAGTTTCAAAAGAGATTTTATACAAATGTTTATTTACGGAGGCGGCACGTATTCCTTCTCCCTCTGCGCTTGCTCTTTAATCCTTTCAATATTCTTCAAGATCTCCTCGAGAGCCTCCTTAACAGCACCTCTATTTTTCACCAATGCGTCGAAGAGGGCCCTTTTGAAGGACACAGGGAGGTCCTCTAGGTAACCTCTTGCGTCTATCCTGGCTGAGGGGAAGGCCTCGAGTATCTTCTTAGCAGTTACGTCGTCCACCTCTATATCTAGCATTCTTAGTTCGCCGGCGAACATAGACTTAAGCGAAGACGCTAGCGACAGATCCTTTATCGCCTCGAAACGCCTATCATCTATTACGAGGCCTATTTTGTACGTCATAGTCTCACCTCAAGCTCCTCCTCTTTAAGTTTTAAGTATTTTTCAGTCACGAAGGGATAGCCGTACACCCGCCACCATTTAACAATAACCTCATAAACCTCCGGCCTCATAACTAACTTAGGAGGCCTCAGGCCTTCAATAAGTATGCCTCGGAGGAAAGAGCCGGAGATCCTCTCCGGCGTGTGGTTGCAGAGAGGCCGCTCCTTCACATCGCCATAAGACATGCCTAGGTAGGTGTACTCGCCGCACTTAGGGCAATACGCCAGCTCGCCCATATTGACGGGCTCTATCTTAAGCCCCTTATCTACTTCATTTGGTGGGGCGTTTATGCCATAGCTAGGCAAGCCTCTAGTCCACAGGTATTGCGTGGCGTATGGGTCGTAATATTCACCGACAGCGGCGTGGTCGCGGCCGAACATGTGATGCGTCGGCCCCCATGTTCTGTCGAATAATGCCGTGCAAAATAGACTCAAGAGGATTGCCGTACCTCATATCCCACAGCGTCATGGTGACCACATGCCTATCCGGGTGGAAATAGCCGGCTTTGTTAAGTGCCTCGTGGCCTTCCAATATGGCCTCGTCCACGTAATCGCCGGGCCTCTTAGCGCCGATTATGGCGTTGACGAGGACGGCGTCGCCAGGCCTATTGCCACCGCATACGAATAAGGCACGTTTCATAAGCATTTCGTGGCCCATATGTGGAACATTACGCGTTTGGTGCGCTACAACTATCTTCCAGCCCTTACTCTCAATGTACTTCCGCGAAGCCGCAGGAGGCATCCAGAAGCGGTCATAAGGCTCCTTAAACCTAGGCGGATTCACTATAGTCACCTTCCCAGCTATGGCCATGGGCTTCATAGAGCGATAGATAAGCCAGCCAGGGTGCTTCTCGTCAAAGCGCACCCTCACAACTTCACGGTTCTTCTCCGGCGTTCCGAAAGTCGCATCGGCCAACTCCTTCCTATCACCGAGATTCCAAATCTCCTCTACCTTTAACACAGCGAGTGGCCTCCCCTTAAGCGTTAGTAATAGGTCATCCCCTACCTTGACGCCAGCGGCCTTGATCTCGTCCTCCGTGACGTCGTAGATTATGGGGAATGGGAAAAGCCACCCACTTAAAAGACGTCTCTCCTTAAGCACCGACTCTACCTCATTCCTCGTCATGAAGCCCTCCAACGGACTGAAGAAGCCATATGCAATAGACATTATTTCTCTATATGGATTCCTAATCGGTGAGCCGTCGGGGCCCAGGGTAGGCTTTATCTCGAGCCTAGTTTTAATCTCCCAAAACGACTTAGCCTTATCTATATCCTCAATCACATTATAAACTAGCCTACCTCCATGAGGCTCATGCACAGGATACGGTCTATGGAATTAATTTAAAATTTATTAACAAATAATGGGAACATCTATTAATAAATGTTATTCACAATATTGATGCCTACCTCCGTTGTGAATAATACAATCCTTATTAACTTGTCCAAGGACTTTCTTGCAGTAAACCTCGTAGAGCCCACCGACTCTCTATACCTACTCCTACACCCATCGGTCTCCACGTGGTTTTACATACCCGAGTCCCTATGCTAGCGGCCTCTCCTGCCCAAGGAATAAGGCAATTAAGCCTAAGGCTTACCCTACGACCCATCACTGGGTAAGCGAAGTGAGGGTGAGCGATACTGACGACGCTACTCACTGGCTATAAAGCCGTGAGGATGAAGGCTGTGTACTACAAACCAACGAACCACCTAAAGAAAACCCTTTAGGGTGGGAAAAAAGTCAGCCTTAAAGATCTAAGGCGGCCGTTTCTCCCAAGGCCAGTGAAGGGGTATTTTGCGCATTGGTGGTGGCGCTAAATAGAAGACTCATTACTTGACGACTGACACACGTCGATAAAGAAAGCATAAAGCTCTTTATAGACGTTAAAGCGTCTAGCCAGTGCCGCGATAGCGAGAAAGCATCGAGTAATACCAACGCAAACGAGAAGAAATTAAGGCGGCAGAGGTAAGCTATCGCAAAACTATTTCTATCTCTACTTTACACTAGACAAGATATAGAAAAATATTTTAATATTTTAATTTAGTGGTTATTTGGAATTATTTATTATGGTATTATATGTATTACTGGGCTAGTGCGGAAACTCCATTGGCCAGTCTTCGGGTCTCTTCTTACATGTGTGAAGACGTGCCAATTCTCCTCATCAATGTATGGATAATCGGCGTTTAAGTAATAGCCCCTGCTCTCCTTCCTATTCATCATCGAGTAAACAAGGGCCTGCCCAGCAATTAGACGGTGATAGACTTCCCACACCCTTAACAACTCGTGGAGGTTCGCCGCAGCGGCGTATCTAAAGTCCTCCTCAAGCATGTGCAGCAGCTCCCAACCGCGGTTAAGGAGGTAGGTGTTAGTGACATAGAACATACCCCAGCCGGCTGCGTACTCATCCATAGTCTTTTGTAGGCGGACAAGCAACTGGTACCAATTCAAGTAATTGGGGTGAACCTCAAACCAATTAGTCATCGGAAGAGGCATTGTGGGCGTCGTCGTTAGCAGCCTATTCTTGTGGTACCACTCAAGAGGCCTATATACAATCTCCTTATAACGCTCAATAGTATCATTGCTTATAGTCGGCACATAATCCTTAGCTACGGTGAGCACATACCTAGCAGCGGCCTTGCCTGCGATGCGGCCTTCCGCAAATGAACCGGAACTGAACTTATGACCAGATGCTCCCACTGTATCACCGCCGCCGAACAAGCCCTCAACAGTCAACATACGGTTGGGACCCCACTTATACTCAGGAGGAGCGATGTCAGGAGGGCCAGAAGCCCACATACCCGCCGAGGAGGCATGGGAGCCTATTATATACGGCTCCGTTGTCATAAGCTCGGCAGGACCCTTGTCTGGGTGTAGGTTCTGCGAGGCCCATACGAGGGCTTGACTAGGAGTCATATCGAGATAATCTTCGAATAGTAGCTTAAAGGACTCCATATCACGAAGCCTTTCCTGAGTCTGCATAAGGTCGGGTCCACGGCCATTCTTGAGATTATTAATTGTAACCCAGGCACGAATCGGCGTAGGCGTCGGTCTCGCATAGGCGTAGTCGTGGAAGATCTTCGACAGCTCCGCCTTGGCCTCGTCGGGCAAGGGTTCCCACTGCTGACCCTTGACATCAGTGCTCCTCATCTTTAAGAGTAGGTATGGGTAGCCGACAGGGCCATAGCCGTCCTTAAATCTTACGACAACGTGTCTAAACTCAAAATTCACTGTTTCAGCTCCCGCTAGTATTGGGATTGCGTAGGCTGAGCCAGAGGCCCACGTCGGATACCACGACCTCCCGAGGCCCTCGCCAGTGCTCCTAGGCCTATAGAGTTGTGAAGCACCGCCCGCAGTAACTATTACTGCTTTAGCTTTAAAGACGTAGAAAGTCCCATCTCTAACGTTAAAGCCGACAACGCCCGCAATCCTATTAGGCTTGCTCTCATCAAGCAATGGATGCGTCACCATAACTCTCTCATAAACCTCATCGGCGGACTTCCTACAAGGCTCCGCTATGATGGCCTTATATGACTCACCATGAATTGAGGTCTGCCAACGACCACTTCTCTCGTACTTACCTGTCTTCGGGTCACGCCATAGTGGTAGACCCCACTCATCGAATAATTTAACCGTAGACGTCATATGACGAGCAATATCATAAATTAAGTCCTCCCTAACTACCCCTAACAAGTCATTGCGAACGTAATTTACAAAATCCTCTGGCTTGGGGTCAGCAGGGTCTGCAGTAAATACGCTGAGATTAATAGCCGATAAGCCCATACCTACTGCTCCACTCTTCTCTAAATTCGCCTTTTCTACTAGCGTGACTTTACATTTATTACGACACCAATACTTAGCCTCAAAGACAGCACCACAACCGGCCATCCCACCGCCAACCACTAGAATGTCTGTATTAACGATCTTCATAGGGAAGTTCATGCTCTCACCTCACACCCCTAGCCTTTATTAAACTCCCCACGATTCTTACGGTTTGTTTAGGCCTCGGTAGTTCAGGAAAGCCTAGGTACTCTGGATTATCCTCCATAGCTAATAACTCAGAATCTAGGTCTTCACGTAGTGGTATGTCTAGGGCGCCGCGGGCGCTGCCCCAAGGCGTAGTTCTAATTGGTGATGCGAATTCGTAAATAGTGCCGTCGCGGTACATAATACGCCAGTAAATAATATTCTTCTTTGTATCTCTAATAATGCCAACTCTCATACCTAGAGGCGCAAACTCTGCATAGGTTCTAACATCAACAGCGTGTTCGGGGCAATACTTGATGCAATTCAAACACTCAGCACAAGAGACTGGGTCTACATTATAGGCCCTCCTTGTCTTTGGGTCATATTGCATATTATCTGCCGGACATATATCGACACACTTTCCACAGCCTTTACATAACGACGTATACACAAACGTAGGCATGTTATAACGCAAAATGCTCGTTCTATTTAAAAAAATTATTACAAATTCCTGTGTAATAAAAGATTTTAAAATCCAGGAAATTGCCTTGATGATGATTGTATATCAATGTGGAATATATACATGTATAAAAAGCCCGGTTGACTGGCACTTAATCGATGCCTTGGCTATAATCACGGTTATATGGATAATTGCCACTTTTATTTATAAGGGCATCAAGCAATATAAGGTCTTTAATTACCCCCAGATGTATGCGATGATACCATACCCCGAGTGGGACAATAAGTTGTTGGGGAAGTCTAATGTGGGTGCTGGGCGTTTAATTGCTGGTTTCTTCAAGACTCTCTTCGTCGATGCATTAACAATGGCGGTTCTCGGTTGTGAGTTTGGGGAGAGTTATGCCGAGATTGTTAGGACAAAAACGGTAAAGAGAGCGGCTAAGTTATTGATTGTCTGGGGTTTCATATTTGCTGGTCTCTCTACTATAATTGCTTATGTAACATTCCCCTATAACTATATAATACTAAATATTACAAACCCAGCTAGAATATTAGGCATGCTGGGCGGTCTTTTCATAATCATAGGAGCTGCAATATGGCTTTCTGTTAGGTATAAAGAGGTGAATTACAAGGGTGTTTTTGACTTCATTGGCGCTGATTATTTACCTGTCATGGTACTCCTCATTGGGATAAGCGGCTTCATACTACAAGGAGCCATACTAGCCTATGCAACTTACGGCACAACCCTCCCTGTAGAAGCTTTCCTTTGGACCGCAATACACTTCCATGCAATAACAGTTGCGGCCTTCTTCTGGCTATTCTTCTGGACAAACGCAGACCACATAATATATATGTTCTTCTGGAGAACGTATTACCACGCCTATGAGGGGTTACCAAACATCACGACGAAATTACCGCAAGAAACGCTCCACCCACTAAATAGGACAGGAAAAGAAATACAAGGAGGATATAAATACAGTAAGTAAAAACAAAATATATCAATATTTAACTTTAAAATATATTAATTCTTTAGATTTACTTTTTATTCTTTGGACAAAACCTCAGGCATTCTGGCTTTCACGAGACAGCTAAGTCACTTAGCTATTTATACCTGCAGCTCGAGCCCATAAATTAGCACTTATAGCCCTACCTTACCCGTCGAGTAACGGTTTCTCAGCATTATTAACTCATAGACACACTATGTATTAATTATGTATTAATACTGTGTCTATTCACCGCTTTTGCTCTTCACCTGACTTTCCTAAGTCGTAGCTCCATCGATATTGTCTTAAGATCAGCTGGCAGGAGCTAGTGTGGTTAAGGTTCAGTAATCTACCCTATAGCTTAAGGACCGATTCATCGATGCTAAATACGCCGACTCATAAATACATCGATACTCTTCTCCTTAACTAAACACCATGCTTATATCCAATCAACTCCACGTAGACCGGACCACCGTAACCCTCCATTACTCTGAGTTTAATAACCTAATCATCTCTTCACCTATGAAGGTGTTGGCGTTGAGTCTACTCAACTACTTAGCTACGTCGGAGCCTTTATATTATCTGATACATTCAGGGTCTTATGCATTACGTTATATGTATTTCATATTATTCACTAACAAGAACAAGAGTTTTAATCAAGATAAAGAGTCTAGAACGTTTAAGGGATATATTTAGTAGTTTATCGTAATTTTGAGTGAGAATAAAATCATTACTCTTATGGGCTTTATTCACTACGTCTAAGTAGTTTTTCAGTGAACCAAGGCATCATGGAGTTCTTTATTGCTGTTAATATCGTACTTAACCTACCATGTACTAACTCATGGATTAAGAAACTAAACCTACTGTAGTACTTCAGGTAAGCCCACTGAAGCATCTTTTGGGCTTGTTCCTTTGTGAATTTATAACCCCTCATAACAGCCCTAAGGGTTGTGTAATGCTCCCAATTCCAATCCTCAATTAAGTTCTCATTAACAGTTTCATAATAAAGTGGTGTGCCTGGGTATGGCGTTGCCACGGTGAATTGCGCATAGGTTGGGTTTAATTTCTCGGCAAACTTGACCGTATTCTTCATATCATCAATGGTTTCCCATGGGAACCCAATCACAAATGAACCAACATGCTCAATACCAACCTCCTTAGCCCATTGAAAGACCTTAATGGCTTGTTCAAGCGTTATCTTCTTACCAATCCTATTTATTGTATCTTGACTACCAGACTCAACACCGAAGTACAGGGCTGTACATCCATGTCTCTTCAATGCCTCTATCATGTCTTTATCAATTGTGTCTACCCTGGATCCACAGGAGAAGCTTATGTCAAGGCCTCTTTCCTCAAGTTCCTTAAGGAATTCATATACGAATCTTTTACCTAGTGTGAACTCATCATCTGTAAAAGCAATTATGTTCGTTTTATACTTATTAATTGCGTCCTCAATCTCATCAACCACAGCCTTGGCTGATCTATACCTAACCATCCTACCCCAGAAATAACTTGTGGAGCAGAAGGAGCAGCCGTAGGGGCAGCCGCGACTGGCCATGGCATGTATTATCTTAATGGGCTTACCAAACAGTGTGTACTTATCCATGGGCAATAGGTGCCTTGCTGGCGGTGGCAATTCATCTAGGTTCCTGATTGGGGGTCTATCGGGTGTCCTAACTACATGATCATCAACCTTGAATGCCAATCCTCTTATTGACTTAAGATGCTCAGGCTCTAAGCCGAATTTCTCCATGGTATTTATCAATTCAAGGGTTGTGTATTCACCCTCCCCCTAACCACAACATCCACATTATTATTAAGCGCCTCCTCATACATGAATGTTGCATGAGGACCACCTATTATGATTGGTATGTCTTTATCATACTCCTTAATCGCCTTGGCTGCGTCGTAGGCCTTATAAATCGTTGGTGTTATTGCGGTTAACCCAACTACATCGGGTTGCCAAGCCTTTACCTCGTTTATGAATGTTTTAATGTCAATACCCTCGGTTGGTGAGTCTATGATTTTAACCCTATGGCCAGCTCTCTCAAGGACAGCTGCTATCCAGGCAAGGCCAAGTGGTGGTGCCTTTAGGCCTAGGACCTTGTATAACTCTAGTTTCTCAATACCTGGTGGGATTGCTAGGAGGACCTTCATGGTTTATCACCATCACTTAAATGCTAATGGTGAAACCCTAATCCTCACCTTCGATAAATCCTCAGTTAGTTTTCTCCACTCGTCTGAGTTATAAATACAACCTGGGTCTGGTGCGAGGACATCTCCAAAGTAATTATATGCCCTCGCCCTACAACCACCACAGATAAGCTTATACGGACACCTACCGCAGAATCCCTCCAACCTATCCCTATCCCTGAAATTCTCCATGAATGGGTCCATCCAAATATCCCAGAACGACTTAATCCTTAAATTACCCACTGGGTATGGTAGAAAGACGCATGGTGTTAACGTACCATTGGGTTCAATAGCTGCATAAACTCTACCAGCCCCGCAGCCACCAATGAATTCTGTGAGTTCCCTAGTTATTGGGTCGTTGGCAACCACGAAGTGGGTTGGTGCTACATCACTACCACTACCTAGTTGATTAACAACACGTCCATACTGAGGTGCGGTACTTACTATCTCCATCTTTCTTCTCTTCATCTCCTTATATATGTGCCTAAGGAATTGTTCACGTTCCTCAGGTGATAAATCAATATCTAGATTCTCACGACCCCTACCAACAGGTACGAAATTAAAGAACACAACTCTCTTAACACCAATCTCCTGAGCCAGATCGAGGATCTTATCAACCTCATCAATATTAACCTTAGTAACCGTGAATGCCAAGGCTGCACTAAAGCCAAGCTTAACAGCATTCCTAAGGCCCTGTACCGCCTTAGACCATGCTCCAGGGACACCCCTAAACTTATCATGTACCCTGGGATCTGCAGCATCAATACTTATTTCCACGTACCTAAGCCCAAGCTTCTTAGCCTTCTCTGCAAATTCCATGTTGGCGAAGGTGGTTCCATTGGTCGCTATGGCTGTATAGAATCCCCTCCTCGTCATCTCGGTTAAGACAGGCCAGAAATCTCTATGCACCGTGGGTTCACCACCGCTTAAGGCTATGGCTGGTACACCAGCTTCATCAAGCTCCTTAACGACCCTTAACTTCTCCTCAAGAGTTAACTCATCCGGTAAGGGCCTACCCGCATTCTGATAGCAATGCATGCACTTTAGATTGCAGGCGTTTGTGAAGTTCCATACTATGAAGAATGGGGCAGGTAGTTTCTGTGGTGTTGTTACACCGAATAGAGCTATACCCCTTAGGGTAGTCACAATGCCTCTTCTAATTGCGGGGTCGCTCAATAATTGCTTAATTGGCTCCTCATCAGCATGCAGCCATGCCGTAGCTAACTTCATACCTAACTCGAAGAATGGAGCTACGAAGTGAGTGACTGTTGGACATTGAGATTCACCAGCATACTTAGCCAATGCCCATTCCATTAATGGCTTCCTTTCGCCATTGAACTCCACCTCTTTCGTGAGTAATCTTAGGGCACGTCTGACCGCGCCCCTATTTAGAATCCTAATTGCCGCGATTAAAGCCCCGGCCCCATTTCCAGAATCCTCAAGCTTTTTTTCTATGGATTTATCAATGGTTTCACCTAATGATGACATTGTTTATGATGTCGGAAATACTGATTTAAGACTGTTCATATGAGAAGCCACGTAACTTCTTCACGTGGTTTATCGAAAAAGCTATCTCTTCTTTATTAGATTCCGTGAACTAATGGATCAGCCAGGATAGAGCTCAGTCATTTAATCCGCTGGGTAATCCTCATCACGCATGATAAGGAAGTATTCACCATATTAAGATTATATAGAGATTAATATTTATTAAAGGTTAGTGTCAAGTTTTTGATGTGAACGTGAAATTCGACGCAGTGGTAGTTGGAGCGGGTCCCGCTGGGCTAACTGCAGCCCAGCAACTAGCCAGTAGGGGCTTTAAGGTACTGGTGATAGATAGGGGAAGAAAGCCTGGTTCAAAAAATGTGTTTGGTGGTAGGATTTATGCTCACGTCTTAGATAGACTATACCCAGAGTATGTTAAGGAGACTCTTGTTGAACGTTGGGTTAGGAGGGAGAGGGTTACCTTGATGACTGAGGATTCGTGGACTACTATTGATTATGAGACTACAAAGGTGGAGCATAAGTCATTTACTGCGTATTTAACGAACTTCGTTGAGTGGCTTGATAAGAAGGCTGAGGCTGCGGGTGCTGTGGTGGTTCCTGAGGTTTCTGTGGATTCCCTTGTGATTAAAGATGGTAGGGTTGTGGGTGTTAGGGCTGGTAATGATGAGGTTCAGGGTGATGTTGTAATAATCGCCGAGGGTATTAACAGGTTGGTCTTAGAGAGGAGTGGATTAGCTCCGAAATTAAGTCAGGACCTTGTGGCGTTGGGGGTTAAGGAGGTTATTAAGTTGAGTAGGAATGATATTAATGAGAGGTTTGGTCTTGATGAGGATGAGGGACTGGCTTGGGTGCTGGCTGGGTATCCAACGCATTACCTGCCTGGTGGTGCCTTTATATACACGAATAAGGAAGCAATTACATTAGGCGTAGTAATGTATCTAAGCCATGGGTATAACCTAGACATACCCATAAATGAATTAATCGAGGAGTTTAGGCTACATCCATTAGTTAAGAGATTGATTAAGGGTGGCCAACTCCTTGAGTACTCAGCTCATCTAACCCCTGTGGCGGGTCTTAATGCAGCTCCACCAAGCCTCTATGGCAATGGTTACCTAGTTGTTGGTGATGCAGCAGGCTTTTTACTTCACCTGGGCTTGATAATTAGGGGTGTTGACTTTGCTATGGAGAGCGGTAGATTAGCTGCCGAGGCCGTGGTTAAGGCTCATGATTACGGCAAATACGATGCAGAGGCACTCTCTATCTATACGAAGTTACTTGAGGATTCCTTCGTACTTAAGGAACTAAGTGCATTTAAGAATGCGCATAAAGTTTTAATGGAACCAAAACTTTATAATGATTACGTGAAGCTAATGAACAGGGCATTGGGTAGGTACTTCGATGTTGATGGGACACCGAGGAGGCTGGCCTCGACAATCCTTGAGGCTAAGGGTAACGTAACACTCCTAGACCTTGCAAAGGATGCCATTAGGGTGGTGATGAACCTATGAGTCTAGATAGGAAAATACCAATTGAGGAGAGGCTAAACGTAAACGCTTGGGATGTGGATTATAGACCCCACATTAGAATAATAGACCCAGAGCAATGCAGAAAATGCGATAAGAAACCATGCCTATACCTATGCCCAGCCAGGTGCTATACACCTGGGCCTGATGGGACAGTCTTATTTTCACATGAGGGTTGTCTTGAGTGTGGTACCTGCCGTGTGGTATGTCCTGAGAATAATATTGAATGGAATTATCCCAAATCTGGATTTGGTGTGCAATATAGATTTGGTTAATTATTAAAATTTTTAACTTTATACTGAGTATTTATGTATAAATTACCATGAGTATGTCATGCCTATATTGCTCTATATAGTGTCAAGGATTAGAAATGCATATTAAGTCAAATGATATTGAACGCATGATGGATCTAACCATAGTTGTGCCTGTGAAGGCTGCCGTGCCTAATATAACAGCGGTTAGGCTTGACCCCGTTACCCACAACTTAGTGAGGGAGGGTGTACCATTAATGCTTAACCCATATGATAGGAACGCCCTCGAGTTTGCCCTGAGACTCAAGGATAAGTATGGTGGTAAAGTCATAACCTTATCCATGGCGCCACCCAGCGGTAAGGACTTCCTAGAATCAACAATAGGCATGGGCGCTGACGAAGCATACCTAATCACAGATAGGGCATTTGCAGGTGCTGATACGCTAGCCACATCATACGCAGTGGCGAGAAGTATACAAAAACTAATTCCTAACTTCGATTTAGTGGTTTTTGGTGAGGAGACCACAGACTCCACAACAGCCCACATGCCTGCACAAGTAGCTTCCTGGCTTGGTTTACCCTATGTTTATTATGCCGTGGATGCTGAGGTAAAGCTTGAGGATGGACTTGTGAGGGTTACTAGGTATTTGGAGGATGAGGGTATGTATGAGGTTTATGAGTATAAGATGCCAATTATCGTAAGCGTCTATAGAAATAGTAACCCACCCAGAGACATTAGCTTGACAAGGAGGATTGAAGCTAGGGTTAAGGGTTTAGTAAAATCTGTAGATAATAATGAATTAAAACTTGAGAGAGAGTGCGTCGGACTTCGTGGATCTCCAACCATTGTGGCAAAGATAGAGGATGCAAAACCCATTGAGAGAAAGAAGCAAATATTCAAGGGAGATCCTAAGGAGGCGGCTAGGTGGTTATTGGATAACCTAATTAAGGAAGGGGTGATCAAGTCATGAGCACAGCCCCGGCACAACAAAGGATTTGTAGTGAATGGAATCCTGTCAAGAAGGAGGATTACAAAGGCGTGTGGGTTTACATCGAGTACGTTAATGGCACCATTAAGGAGGGTAGCCTGCAGCTAATTGGTAAGGCCAGAGAGTTGGCAAGTAAGATAAATGTGGATGTTACGGCAATAATGCTCGGTAACAACCTTGGTAATGCTGTCAGGGAGCCGATATACTACGGTGCGGATAAAGTGATTTACGTAGACCACTCAGCCCTGGCTAAATACATCCCCCATGTATATGCCAATGTGATTGTTCAATTAGCAAATAAGTATAAGCCAGAAATCATACTTTTCGCAGCAACCAAGAGAGGTAGGGAATTAGCACCATACGTGGCAAATTCATTAAGGGCAGGCATAACCGCCGACTGCACAGAGCTTGATGTTGACCCAAAGACCAGAGACCTAGATCAAGTTAGGCCGACCTACGGAGGCAATATACTAGCCCACATTAGGACTCCAGCAAGAAGACCACAACTGGCAAGCGTCAGACCAAATGTCTTTCCAACACCACCCAGGGATCCAAATAGGAGTGGTGAGGTGATACCTGAAACTGTAAATTCCATACCCAACATTAATGGGCAGGGCTTAATCGAAAGTAGATCCGTGGTTAAGGGTGAGGAATTACCACCCGTTGAAAAGGCTGACATCGTGGTTGTTGCTGGACGTGGAGTTGGTAGTGCAGACGGCATTAAATTACTCACTGAACTCGCTAAATCCCTTGGTGGCACAATTGGCGGTACTAAGAAGGCTGTGGATGCAGGTTGGCTACCGGCTGATAGGCAGGTTGGCCAGACCGGAAAGACGATAAGGCCTACTTTATACATTGGTGTTGGTGTATCTGGGGCAATACAACATATTTTTGGCATGAAGGAGTCCAAAATAATAGTTGCAATAAATAGTGACCCGAACGCACCCATATTTCAATACTCCGATTACGGAATTATTAGCGACTATAGAGACGTTATTAAAGAATTAATTGAACTATTAAAAAATCGTAACACAAAGGTTACATGATATATTTATTTTAAGCTTAAGCGTGTAAAACGAAAAACATTAGTCTAATTGCTTCCTAACTGTCTCAGGCCCTAGGGATGCTCCTAGTATTGTCATTGCTGCACCAATCATAACTACAATTGACGGAGCAAGCGCTGCGGACACCACAGGATTCGTATGTATTCCCATTAAGTAACCATAGATTAGCAACGCAAAGGTTGGTGATAATGAACCTATTGCTGCATTTAAATTCCATCCAAAGCCAATGCCTGACCAACGAACCTCTGTTGGGAATATTTCTGAGAAATAGGCCGTCTGTACGGTGGCTGATAGTGTGAATATGAAGTATATTAGGGCTAGTGATGTTGCCATTATTGGTATTGAGAGTGTCGTTAGAGATAGGTACAGTGGGTATATTAGGACGAGCAATACTGCTGTTGGTATTATGAGCATCTTCTTCCTGCCGAATATATCCGTTAAGTAACCACCAAATGTATTGCCTATTATGCCACCTAAACTGCCAATCATTAATGGTACGTACGTTAACTGCACAAAGGCCTTCTGCAATTCAGGTAGATAGCTTGAGAGCAATTTCGTGAATGTTGTTACGAAGCCATAACCCGCATAGAAGACAAATGTCAATCCAAGATTTATCAATATAACGAGCAATAAACTAAACCAATACTTCCTAATTGCGGTGGCTAAGGGCACCTTAACAAGTCTTCCCTCCTCCTTCTTTCTCTCCCAAAGTATTGATTCCGGAGCTGCCAATCTAATAAATAAACCCACAATGACGACTACAGCACCACTTAAGAATAGTATTCTCCAACCAATAATTCCTAAAGGATAATACATACTCACCAATAATAACAAGCCTGTAGCTAATAGGGTAGCCACAGACATGCTTGAGTTAAGAACACCATTAACTAAACCACGCCACTTTGGTGATGCAAACTCTAAAGCCCAGACAACACCACCACCAGCCTCACCACCGTAACCAAAACCCTGAATAAACCTAAATATTGTTAGTAATATTGGTGCCCAAATACCAATTTGAGCGTACGTAGGTAGTAAGGCTATTACTATTGTTGCTATGGCCATTGTTATCGCATCGCCAAGCAACGAATTCCTCCTACCATACCTATCACCAACATGCCCAAAGAAAATAGCGCCAAGCGGTCTCGCAAAGTAACCAACAGCAAACACAAGTAATGTATACAGTAATGCAGCCATTGGTTCTGATTTCGGAAAGAATAACTCACTTATATATGGTATCAGTGAAAAGTAAATTAGGAAGTCGTAGTATTCAAGTGCCCACGCAAGGAATGTTGATATAGAGGCAAGCATTAAGCCCCTTCTTCTAACGGGTTCAGGTACTGCAGATGTCCCCATAGTTTGTCACTTGATTCAGGTAAATAAAAATATTAAAGTGTTACCCTAATTACATGTAATATAATTTATATATAATTATAACTTGTGCCTATATATTTCCATAAATAGATTTAGAATCTCTCTAGCTAATTCCCTCTTATGTACTAAACCTATTTTCTTAATAATACCGCCTTTATTGAGAATTGTAACCTCATCCTTTTCCGTACCAAAACCCTTACCCTCACCAACCAAGTGTGCTAGGGCTAAATCCCAATTGCCCTCAACTGCTCTTTTTAATGCCCTATCCACTAACTCCCTCTCCGTTATACCTACCTCAGCCTTATACCCAATTAGGAACGTGTTTGGTGACATCACCTTTAGATCCTTGGCAATCTTTGGTGCTTGTAATAACTCTATAGTAATACTCTTCAAATCACTACTTATCTTACCCTCAAACTTATCCTTAACATAGAAGTCCAGGGGAGCCGCTGTTAGTATAGCTAAGTCGTAATGCCTATTCTCCATGAGCCTCATGACCGTATCATACATCTCAAGTACACTGGTTACCTTAAACACCTCAACACCAGGTGGGTCTCTAATTTCAACAGGGCCTCTCACCAACGTGACTCTTGCGCCCCTGGCCAAGGCCTCCCTAGCGAAGTAATAACCTGTTAAGCCACTACTTGGTGTTGTTATGTACTTGGTCGCATCAATGTGTTCATGGGTCGGTCCAGACGTAATTAACACTGACAAACCAGCCATATCTTTGGGTGATAAGGCATCAATTACTGAATCCACAACCTCCTCAATAGGCGCCAACTTAGCCTTACCCTCCTCAATCACAGGCTCCACGAAAGAAACACCAAAACCCCTAAGCCTCTCAATATTCGCCCTAACCGCTGGATTTCTCCACATGGTCTCATTCATGGCAGGTACAATCACAACAGGCTTACCAGCCCCTAACGCGGTCATTCCACAGAGAGTAACTGAGGTATCAGCGACACCATTTGCTAACTTACCAATTGTATTTGCAGTGGCTGGTACGAAGATAATGGCATCAGCATTTGCACATATATTCACATGCTCAGCATAACCACTTAACTCCGCATAGACGGGACCACCCGTAGCCCACTCCATAATCCTCGGGCTCAATAACTTCCTAGCTTCCCTACTCATGAAGGTTATGATGTTGACACCATGCCTAATCAACTCTCTAGCTATGTCAGGGACTCTATATATGGAAATGCCGCCAGTGAGGGCTAGAACTACGTTCTTACCCTTAAGTAGGTTGCTCCTGGAACCTCTAATTAACTCTATATCCTCCCTAAACGCCACAATGATTAAGACGAAATGCACTATTAAGCATTTTCCAGACCATACAATCTTAATCGTTACTCTACCGACGATATTTATTTAATTCGAATAATTATTCTTAACTTAATGTTAATAAAGTTTTAAAGTTTAGAAAAGGTGCTGGACGTTGACTATTTTTACTCCTTTTCATTGTTGGGCACCGGGAGCTTTAATAGTTAAATTACTAATAATGGGCTGCACATACTTTCCCATGAAGGGGATTAGGCGTTTTGCCTCTTCGATTGCTACGCCTTTATATAGGGCATAAAATACCATGACGGGTATTTCATCTATTATGGCATTATTTTTTAAACAATCCAAGTATGTATCTAAAAATTCCTTTATTAAGACCCCAGATACTTTGTAACGTTTTTCTAGTTTTCTAATCACAATATCGTGAGGAACGCACCCAAGTAATAAACATATTACAAGCCCTCTTTCTGTCACCTCAATAATATCACATCTCTGGTTTCGTAACCTTCTAACAGCGCCTATCTCCTCAAGACTGCTGATCTTTCTGTAGACTTGGGAGAAGTAGAGATTGGTGTCTCGGGCTATTCTATACGCAGTTGCAGGTCCCTTTAAGATTAGGTATTCCAAGATCTCTGATATTACGTTATCATTTTTTAGTTTACAAATATAAAATGATTGTATCATCAATGCATAGTTATCGTGATAATATATAAAAATTTTATTCCTCATAATATCAATTAAGTAATTGGAAGTTCATTCTGCGAGTAATTAACAATCTGACTTCCCTGCTTAGCATCTTCATGATAATGTTGCCTCCACTACGTAAAATAAACCCTAAGTCTTGCTTAGACGAACTATAATGCTGTGCTCTTTTCACGACTGAGGCAATTGTAAGGCTTATTACCACTAAATAATACTCCTCAGTGTGATTATATTTCTACGGGATGAAACTACCTATTAAACCGTAGACTGTGTTCTCAAGCGTCTTATACGTCATTATCTAACCAGAGAACTAGTACTTAGTAGGTAATGACAAAGCCTTTAGTCCTCAGTTAGTTGGAGCCACACAGTGTTTATACTGACACTAAAAACTTAAAAGTTCATGAGAGTGGGTAAGCCAGAGCGGGGGTGCCCGAGCCAGGTCAAAGGGGACGGGTTTAGGTCCCGTTGGCGAAGGCCTGCGTGGGTTCAAATCCCACCCCCGCACCAATATTTATAAGGCGATAAAGATTCTTTGCCTTGATGAGTATTGGTGCGATGAGTAAGGAGGGTACTTGGTTTATGGAGTTTAATACACCTTTTAGTTGGCATGTTAGGGGTATTAGGAGGGTGTTGTATAGTGGTGTTACTAAGTATCAGCGTATTGCTATTGTTGAGTTTGAGGATTTGGGTAAGGCGTTAATACTCGATGGTAAGACTCAAAGTTCCGCCTACGATGAGTTTGTGTATCATGAATCCTTAGTGCATCCAGTAATGATTACTCATCCAAGTCCAAGAAGAGTCTTGATATTGGGTGGTGGTGAGGGTGCCACTGCTAGGGAGGTTTTAAGGTATGGGAGTGTTGAGGAGGTTGTTATGGTGGATATTGATGATGAGGTCATTAGGGTCGTTAAGGAGTACTTACCCGAGATGAGTCAGGGTGCCTTCGATGACCCAAGGTTAAGGCTTGTGATTTCAGATGGTAGGAAATTCCTTGAGGAGTCTAGGGATAGGTATGATGTGATTATCTTGGATTTAACGGATCCGCTTGAGGGTGGTCCATCTTATCTCTTGTATACTGTAGAGTTCTATAATATTGTTAAGGATAGGCTTAGTGAGGATGGTTTGATGGTTACGCAGGCAACATCAACTCATTATTCAGTTAGGACCTTTGCCACTATATATAGGACTGTATCCTCAGTGTTCCCAATAGCTAGGGCGTACCACGTGTACATGCCAGCCTTCGATAGTACTTGGGGCTTCGTGATAGGCTCTAAGAAGTTAGACCCAACAGCCTTGCAGCCAGAGGAGGTGGATAGGAGGATTAGGGAGAGGGTTAGGGGTGAGCTTAGGTTTTACGAGGGAGTAATACATAGTGCCATTTTTGCATTGCCAAAGCATATTAGGCGTTTGCTTGCGGATCCATCAATAGAGCCCGCAAGGGATAATAAACCAACATTTATGCCCGCATAATAAACACCATAACTAACCTGTATCAAAGAGTACGGCTATTTAATACTTAAAAATTACTTAAGTGAGGAGGCGACCGTGGATAATAGTGCAGAGAGGAGGCCCGTATTATTCCTCAGAGAGGCCACGGGCCTTGTTCGTGAAATAAGTCCTTGGTCCTCTGTGAGTGCGGTCTTCGGCTTGATAACTGGTGGTGTGCCTCTATTAATAGCCAGTTGGTTCTTTCTCGCACCGTCAATTAATGGCATTGCTTCATGGACCTTGGGCTATATAATAACGTTAATACCAATACTTGGCTTAACATTTCTATTCTACGTGGCAGGAATTACAATGCCTAGGTCTGGTGGGGATTACGTATTTAACAGTAGGGCTTCTCACCCAGTGATTGGATTAATGAATTATGCAGCCCTATGGATTGCCTTTGCAATATCCCTCGGCTTTTACAGCACACTAGGCGCTGCTTGGCTTGGCAACTTACTAACTGGGCTTGGCCTTTATTACCATAATCCAAGCCTCATGGGCATTGGTAATTGGATAATGGGTATTGATGGCGAGTTGATTGTAGGTGCGATACTTATAATATACGCCATTGCCTTGAGCATACATCCTAGGGTTCAATGGTCATTCATGAAGTGGAGTGGTGTGGTTACATTAATAGCTACTGTAATAACTTTCGTGGGCTTCGCCATGGTTAGCAAATCCATATTTTATGCGAATCTGGCAAAAATAAGTGGTGTTTCAGATCTTGTCAGTATTGTTGTGAATGATGCTGTTAAGGCTGGTATGAGCTTTAAGCCCTGGACTTATGCTGCAATGCTCTCCATAGCACCCATTTGGTATTACTTCTCTTGGCAAAACATGCCTGTTTCCTGGGCTGGTGAGATGAGGCAGGTTAGGAAGAACATGTTTTACTCAACAATTATCGCCGTGCTCATAATAGCTGCATACTATATCATATATACTGACTTATTACTGCATGCCTTTGGTAATGAGTTCCTCACAGCCTACACATACCTATACAATAACAATATTAGTGATCCGGTGGCCAATGCCCTCTCATCAATAGGGCCATTCCCACCCTTCTTCCTACTCCTAGCCACTGGTAGTATGGCTCTATACTTCATTTCCTGGTTCGCCTTCTGGTGGCCCAATACCTACTCAAATGTACCTCTAGTGACTGCTTTAGTTAGGTATCTCTTTGCCTGGGCCTTCGATAGGGTTGCTCCTGCGAGACTTGGTGATGTGAGTGAGAGGTTTCATACGCCAACCTGGGCTTTGGTTGTTGTTGGTATTGTGGGTTTCATAGGCATGGTGATGTATGTCACAATAACTGTGTTAACCACTGTGGATGTGACCACAGTCTTTGAAATAAGCTATGCAGTCTTTGCCTTAGTAGCCGCCCTGATGCCCTTTGTTAGGAGGTCAGTTTATGAAAGGTATGTACCAATAAGGATAAGGATTCTCGGTATTCCCCTAATATCTTGGATTGGCTTTGCTGTCTTTGCCTTCTTAGTGTGGGCGTTATTAATAACCTGGGGCAATCCAATACTACTGCCTATAAACACACCAACCATAATCTCACTCGTAATCATGTACTCCATAGGTATTATTATGTACCTAATCGCCCGATTCATAAACGCCAGAAAGGGCATAAACCTAGACGCCTTATTCCAAGAGATACCACCAGAATAGTTACCATTAAAAGTCATGTTTTCCTGCTTATAACTAGAAATGACGTTGCCAGGTACTTAAGAGGTGTCCGTATACCAAGTATTCTATCCAACTCATACAGTAATGAGGCAAACCTTTTAATGCCACCATCGCCCCATTGGTGGAGTCTTGATGGTACTATGTTAGAGAGTACGTGAATACCCCTCATATCGACTATCTTAAAACCATACCTACTCAATATTCCTGCAATCTCTTTAAAGGTGAAGAACCTATAGGGTATAGCTTCATCATGCGTATACCAATAACCAATACGCCCCTTGCCATCAAGTAGTCCCATTAGGAAATCCTTCATCGAGACTCCACCGAGCATTGCTTCATACGCCATATCCATGCATAGGAGGTTATCAATGTCAAAGATTAAATAACCATCCCTCATTAAGACCCTAGCCACGTCCTTAAAGGCATCCTCAGCCTTAATAATATGATTAAATACACTACCATACGCAATAACAGCATCGAAATACTCATCCCTAAATGGAAGCCTCACAGCGTCACCCTGGACAGGATCACTGCACCTCCCAATGTTTATGCACCTACTTAATGATGCTCGAGATATGTCTAGGCTAATCACATGATAGCCACGTAATCTTAATAATTTACTCCAAATACCTGTACCGCTACCTAGGTCCAAAACCTTGCTCCTTATCTTAACGCCGTTGAAGTACTCCTTAAATACGTCATAGAGCGCGCCATATAGGTGTTTATAGTATTTTGAGGATTTTAGGTAAATCTTTTCATACATGGGAGCAACGCCATCGTAAAGTGTAGTTACGCGACGTTCGCTCAACCCATCATTAGATGAGGAATCCTCATCCTCCACCTCCTATCTACCGTAATTGCAACTACAATGTTTAATTTATAAGTGCTTCTATCATGATGATTAATTAATATTTTTACCTAAACCCAACAATATTTAGTTATGAGTAAGATGGTAAGTAAGAACGTGGTGAACAATATTAACCCCTAACGAATATCTTATCTTTCAACTTACCATCATCAAGTATTAAGTAAGCAAGCCTAAGTGTACCAACCATATACTCACTACCTGCATTAACCACGGGAACCCTACGACCACACCTACAATTTAAATAATCAATACCTGGCGATTCATGAATATGGCCATGGAGACCGATTGCTGGCCCGTAATTCTCGAGAACCTCCTTGACAGCTGCACTACCCACGTGCTGCATCATCATTTCTCCACCAACAATGATGGGTTTCAAATCTGGTGTTAATTTTGGTGCCAGGTCTATTGATGTGTTTATTGGTGGTACGTGTATTGCAGCTAATACCCTATCCATCTTATTAGCATCTACTTGACTGAATAGTTTATCAAGCCTAAACCTAATTTCCTCTTCTGTTAACTCCCTCTCTGTATGCCATGGTGTTGGATTTGAATATCCAAAGCCAAGTATTATGTACTTATTAAACTCGATAATTCTCTCATCACCATATATCAATACATCATCATCTAACTTCCTTATACTATCTACGAAAATGTGTGGATCATCATTGCCTGGAAAGTAAAAGAGTTTTACGTTGAATTGCCTATATCTCTCCTCAACCTTCATCATCCACTCTTCAAAACTACTAATCATTAACTTAGTGAGTACTTGATTTACCTTGGCTGGCGATTGTAATAAATCATCATACTCCTCCTTAGTGACCATATATGGATAATAACCGCTATTCCTAGCGTCCCTCATAACTGAGTCTAATTTACTTTCATCGAAAGTTTTAACCTCACCGAATAAGTTGGTTGTGTATTTACCGTTGTCGAGTCTAATGATGGGCATTAAGGCCTTACCTGTTAAGTCGCCACAGAGTATTACAATGTCTGCCTTGTATATTTTCGGTACATTAGAAAGCTTTGCATAGGCAACCTCTGACCCATGAAGGTCAGACACAAGCACAACCCTAATCTTATCTCCCATCTCCGACATGAACGTGAATAAGAACCTTTTAAGAGTTTCCCATAATTCAAGACAAAATAATACTATAAACAATAAAACACTTATATAAAACAGAAACCAATAATGAGTTAAGATGATCGCTAGCCATGCCGAGGATATATTGAAACGCGGGTTAAGCATGGTTAACGCTTGCGATGAAGATAAAGCAATCTGTAGGCTACTTGGTGGTGTGGCTGTTTACTACTTAGTCCATGATATATATCAAGAAGTCCCAGCCCTGGCTAGAGTGCCCAAGGACATAGATCTAGCAGGGCGTAGGAAGGAGTCTCAGAGATTGATTAAGGCATTGGAGGGCTTGGGGTTAGTTGCGGATAAGCGCTTCAATGCGTTACATGGTTGGGAGAGACTTAAGTTCGTAGATCCACAATTCAACCTTAAGGTGGATGTATTCCTTGACACGTTCAGAGAGAGTCATGTGATAGAGCTTGATGATAGGCTTGGCGTTTTCACACCAACAATACCGCCAAGTGATTTATTAATGACTAAGTTGCAGATTTGGGAGATAAATGAGAAGGATATTAAGGATATAATAGCCATGCTCTACAAACTCGAACTTAGTGATAAAGACTCAAGCAGTACGATAGATATTAATAGAATAATTCAATTAACATCGAACGATTGGGGATTATACAAAACAACAACGATAAACCTAGACAGGACAATAAATTACATGAACACGATCGAATTACCGATGAATGTGAAGGATAGAGTTACGAATAACATAAGTATGCTAAGACAGAGAATAGAGGAGGCGCCTAAATCCATAAAGTGGAGGATGAGAGCAGCGATAGGAGAGAGAGTTAAATGGTACGAAACGCCTGAGGAGGCATGACAAATATGTACCTAACGGGTGCCATTAATTACGCATGGTTAGTAAAGGTTAAAAAGGAACTGCGGGCGTAAGTGAATGATTAAGTATGCCTAGTCATGGATCGCTCACAAAGGCAGGTAAGGTGAGGAGTCAAACGCCAAAGATTCCAGCTAAACCTAGGAAGAATCTTGTTCCTAGGAGGAGGAATTATCGTAATTATAGGCGCTTGTTATATAGATTAGGCCAACAACAAGCCGCTCCCTCATAAGAGAGGATTTACAAATCCTAGTCTCTTTGTAATACTTGTATATGTTCCTCTCTTGTTTTTATCCTGATTACCCCAGGAGTATGTAGGCCTAAACTTGTTGTGTAGGCTATGATTTGTTACACGTGGCATTATGTCTTAGGTTGGTAATTGATATCTTGGTATATATTTGCCTTATTCTTTAGTGCCTTTTTAATTGGGCTGTTTTATTTGGTTTTGATGGGGGTTTCATACCTAGTGCAGAGTGTTAAGGCTGTATTGACCCGTGATATGGAGGGGGTTGATCTAGGGCTCATGAGTATAGGTCCGGCTAAGGCTGGTTCAGTAATTAATGCGCCATCTAGTGTGGTTGAGGTTCTTATTAGGCGTGGCTTTGCCTCATTAGATGAGGGGGATAGGGTTGATAATAAGGATATTATTAAGTGGATTTGGCTTGAGAATAGAGATCCAAGTGCATTAAGGGAGGAATTCCCTAGAGATTTTTACGTGAGGGCTAGGCTATCAATAATTAGTGAGCAGGGTAGTAATAACAAGGTTTCGATCCAACAGTTAAGAGAGTTAATACAAGTGAGGCTTAGGAAGATACTTATGTTCATTGCTATGAATCCATCGATTGCGGAGTCCAGTGAGTTCTTAAGTAGATTAACGCCAGAGGAGGTGTTTCTCGTTAAATCAGTAGCTCCAATAATTAAGGATTACTTGAACTCCATGGTGGGCCTATGAGTGGTATTGAGCAGACCGAGGTTAGCTTGGACACTTTGATTCAGAGTCTTAAGGGATTTGTGGAGTCTAGTAATGAGTATATCGATGAAATAAATAATATGATTATACAGAGGAAGAGGTCCCTCGTTGTTGACTTCCATGACTTGCTAATAAGTAATAAGGATATTGCTGAAATGCTTCTTGAGAAGCCTCAATTAATTATTCAAGCCGGTTCGGAGGCTGTTAGACAGGCAATAACTGAGAGGGATCCAGAACTTGCTAAGTCAATAAGGAACTTCTACATGAGGTTTAGGAGGTTACCCGAGGCAATACCGATTAGGAAGCTTAGAAGTGAGGTTCTTGGGAGGTTAATAATGGTTGAGGGTATAATAACTAGGCAAACACCGCCAAAACATTACTTAAGGAAATCAGTTTTCCGGTGCAGTCAATGCGGTTATGAGATGGAGATTCCTCAAACAACCACGGGCTTTGTACAACCACCGAAAAGGTGCCCTAAGTGTGGTGCTGTAAATAGTATGGTATTTGTTGAAGAGAGGAGTGAGTTTATTGATTGGCAAAAGGTGATTGTTCAGGAGAAGCCTGAAGAGTTACCGCCAGGTCAGTTACCAAGGAGTATAGAGGCAATACTCCTCGATGACTTAGTTGATACGGTAAAGCCGGGTGATAGGGTTTACCTGGTAGGTATAATGAACTTGAACCTGGCAGATCTGAGGAAGGGTAGGCCGCCCGTTGTTTCGAGCTTTATGGAGGTTAATTTCATAGAGAATCAGCAAAAGGAGTTGGTGGAGATTGAGATTACGCCTGAGGATGAGAAGAAAATACTTGAATTAGCCAAGTCCCCCAACATTAGGGAGAGGATAACAAAGTCAATAGCACCGTCGATATATGGAATGGAGGACATTAAGGAAGCAATAGCGTGCTTGCTCTTCGGCGGTATACCTAAGGTATACCCAGATGGCATTAGAGTTAGGGGTGATGTGCACATACTCCTTGTTGGTGATCCAGGCATGGCTAAGACACAACTACTTAGGTTTGTGACTAAGATAGCACCGAGAGCCGTGTACACCACGGGTAAGGGGTCCTCTGCAGCCGGGTTAACGGCAGCAGTAGTTCGTGAGAAAGATACGGGGGAGTTTTACCTCGAGGCTGGTGCCCTCGTACTAGCAGATACTGGTGTTGCTGTTATTGATGAGATTGATAAGATGGATGCGAAGGATAGAGTGGCGATTCATGAGGCTCTTGAGCAACAGACTGTGTCTATAGCTAAGGCGGGCATTGTAGCTACGCTGAATGCCAGGTGTAGTGTGTTGGCTGCTGCTAATCCAGCATTTGGTAGGTACTTACCGAATAGGACTGTGGCTGAGAATGTTGATTTACCAGTGACGCTGCTCTCTAGGTTTGACTTAATATTCATTATCAGGGATGAACCTAATTTAGATAAGGATAAGGCGATTGCTGAGCATATAACCACACTACATGCTGGTGAAGTCCCTGAGGGATTCGCAGATATAATACCACCAGACCTACTTAGAAAGTACATTGCTTATGCTCGTAAGAACATAAAGCCCGTACTAACGCCTGAGGCTAGGGAGAGGATCGTTCAATTCTATATCCAGATGAGAACTAAGTCCAAAGAACCTGACTCGCCAATAGCCATAACGGCTAGGCAGTTAGAGGCTCTTATTAGATTGGCCGAGGCTGAGGCTAAGATGAGGCTTAGCCCTGTGGTTGAGAGTGAGGATGCTGATAATGCCATTAGATTATTCCTGAAGTACTTGAACAGCGTGGGTATTGATGTTGAGTCAGGGAAGATAGATATAGATATAATAATGACTGGGAAGCCTAAGTCGGCTCAGGAGAGGCTTGCCTTAATAATGAATATACTAACGCAGTTGGAGGAGGCTAATGGCGGTAAGCCTGTGAGGATTGAGGATCTGTATAGGGAGGCTGAGTCTGCTGGTTTGGATAGGCAGTTTGTTGATAAGACTGTGAATATGCTCTTGAAGTCTGGTGATATATACATGCCTAAACCTGGCTATGTTAAGAGAGTTCTTGTATAAAAATTAAAGACACTAATGCTTTCTAAGATGATTTTTACCAATTAATGAATTAGACATAGTACTAATGAGATTAGGAGTGATGTAGCATTAACCATAGAGAGACCGATGATAGAACTAAAGGAGTTGGGATTGGGTTAAGAGGATGCTGGTTGTGAGATTTTGAATAATCATTACGATTAACTTAAATATATTTTAGATTTAATGCAATTCTTTAGTTAAATATTTAAACAAAATACTTATTTAACTCAGTATTATTTTACAAATATATGGGGCTTCCTAAGGGCTTTGTTGAAGGTCTTGAGAGGATTGTTGGTCATGATAATGTCATTACAGATGAAGTTGAGTTACTAGTTTATGAGGCTGATGGTTCTCTGGCGATGACTGCTAGGCCTGACGTTGTTGTCTTCCCTGGCAGTACTGAGGAGGCTTCTAAGGTTTTGAGGCTTGCCTGGGATTATAGGGTTCCCATTGTTGGTCGTGGTTCAGGGACTAGTCTTAGTGGTGGTGCTCAGGCTGTCAATGGTGGTGTTATTGTTTCATTGAGTAGGATGAGGAGGATTTTGGATATTGATATTGATAATGAGGTTGTTACTGTTGAGGCTGGTGTTGTTAATGGTTGGATTGATGAGGCTCTTAGGAAGTATGGTTATCAATATGCCATAGATCTTGGTTATTTCTATCCTGCTGATCCTGGTAGTCAGAGGACTGCTACGATTGGTGGTAATATTGGGCATAATGCCGGTGGTGTTAAGTGCTTTAAGTATGGTGTTACTGTTAATCAGGTCAGGGGTTTGGAGGTTGTTCTCCCGAATGGGGAGGTTAGGTTCTTTGGTGGTAAGACCGTTGAGAATCCAGGTTATGATCTAGTTGGTATAACTGTGGGTTCTGAGGGAACCTTTGGAATAGTGACTAAGGCAATACTTAGGATTGCCCCCTCCTATGAAGCTAGCAGAACGATATTGGCAGCTTTTGATTCATTGGAGAAGGTTGGGAATGCAGTGTTTAGGATAATTGGTTCTGGGATTAGGCCCGTAGCGCTTGAATTAATGGATAACCTAGCCATAAAAGCCGTGGAGTCAGGCCCATTTGCTGGCGGTCTACCTCAAGATGCCGAAGCAATACTTCTGGTGCAGGTTGAGGGTTCGCCACCAGGTGCTGAGACTGAGGCTGGGAAGGTCGTGGAGATCCTTAAGGAGGCTGGGGCTTACATGGTTAAGCAAGCCTCAAGTCCTGCTGAGGCGAATAGGTGGTGGAATGCGCGTAAGAATGCCTTTGGGGCTATGGGTTATGTAGGTCCTAATTACTTAACTGAGGATATAACAATACCTAGGCGTAAGTTGGCTGAGGCTTTAACTACGATTAGGAATATGGGTATGAGGTATGGCTTGAGGGTTGCCTTTGTTTTTCATGCTGGTGATGGTAACTTACACCCATTAATACTCTATGATGAGAGGAAGACTGATGAGAAGAGAAGGGCGCTTGAGATGGGTGATGAAATATTCAAGGTTTGCGTTGAGATGGGTGGAACCATAACTGGTGAGCATGGGGTTGGGTATTATAAGAAGAAGTTCATGCCCTTAATATACAATGAACTTGAGCTAAACGTAATGAAGAATGTCAAGTCTGTCTTTGATCCGCTCGGTATAATGAATCCAGGCAAGATATTCCCGTGAGGTGGTTCCTCCATGACTGTTGAAAGTCTAATTAATAGGTTGGATGGTTTAGTCTCTAATGACACGATTGAGGAGCCTACGGACAAGTACATGGTTGATGGTATTAAGCCGAGGATTGTCCTCGTACCTAGGGATTTAGAGGAGTTGAGAACAATAATGCAATTAGTCAATGAGTATAAGGCATCCGTAATACCAACAATCAGGGGCACCAAGTTATTTATAGGCAATATCCCTAAGTCCTATGACGCAGCCCTTGATTTAGGTAGGGTCGCAAATTACGTGAAGGCGGATCCTGAGGAAATGGTTGCTGATATAGGCGTTAGTGTGAGTTTCATGGATGCCCAGAATGAATTGACTAGGGTTGGTAGGAGGTTGCCTATGGATCCATTACTATCGAGTATATCGAGTATTGGTGGTGTCATGGCACTAAATCTATACGGACCAATGGCCCATAGGCTATTAACCACTAGGGATCTTGTCCTAAGAGTTAGGGCTGTACTGCCTGGTGGGCATGTGGTTAAGTGGGGTACTGGAATGATTAAGGATGTTGCAGGTTATAATCTGAAGAGGGTCTTCATAGGTTCCATGGGTACTTTGGGGGTTATTTACGAAGTTAACACTAGGCTCCTGGCAGTACCTGAGGTGGAGGCTGTGGTTTCAATTAGGGAGCCTATGGACCTTAGGTCCTTGAGGAGGTTTATGGGTATGGGTTACATAAGTATTAATGGCATGACTTACATTAGGCTTGAAGGTGTTAAGGAGGAGGTTGAGTATAGGATTAGTTCGATTAAGGGTGAGGTTTACTATGGTAGGGAGGCCTACGAGCTTTGGTATAGGGTTACCTCGATGGATGAGCTGTTCGATAATTATCCCGTAATCCTAAAGATAATAACTCCACCTGCCCAATTAGGTAATATTATTGGCTTAATCAATGGTTATTTAGTGACATTGCCAATGCTTGGGATTGCTTATGTTGGTGTGAGTAGTATTGATGTTAAGACTATAAGTAATGTGAGGGAGGAGGCTACCAAGGTTGGTGGGTATGTTGTTGTTCTTAAGGCACCGCTAGACATTAAGAGAGGTATTGATGTATGGGGCGTAACCACAAATGTTGACTTAATGAGTAAGTTGAAGGGTGTTTTTGATCCTAGTGGTATTATGAACCCAGGTAGATTTGTGGGTGGTATTTAATGAGTAGTATTGCTGAGGAGTTTCTAAAGGATGGTTTAGAGCAGGCGTATAAGTGCGTGCATTGTGGATTCTGCCTACAAACATGCCCAACATACCTTGCTACGGGTAATGAGGCTGATAGCCCCAGGGGCAGGATATACTTAGTTAAGGCATTACTAACAGGTGGAGTAGATGCTACAGAATCTGTCCTTAAGCATTTATCCCAATGTGTAATATGTAGGAGGTGTGAAACGGCTTGTCCCTCTGGGGTTGAGTATAGTAGGGTTATTTATGCGGCGTATGCATATCTAGGGGACAAGTTGGTTAATTATGATTACCCAATACATGTGAGGTTAGGTTATAGGTTAATAACAGAACCCACAATTATAAATGCCGCATTGAGCCTTGGTGAGAAACTACCGAGTGTACCCAATCAATTGAAGGGATTTATAAGGTCCAGGGGTGATGTGAGAATTAGTGAATTGCTTGGTCGGGAATACTTACCGCCGTCACATAAGTCTATTAGGGGTACTGTCGTCATGTTTGCGACAGATTCCTGTATCACATGGCAATCATATGCATACGTAGTCCTTGAGGCAATTAGGGTATTAACCTGGAATGGGTATAGGGTTTTATTGCCGAGGGGATTTTCATGTTGTGGTGCTCCGTACATGCACATGGGTGATTTTAAAACCGCGGCTAAGTTGGCCTTGAATAATTTGAGAAGGCTCTCGGAGTATTGGGGTGATGCTGATTATTTCGTAATTGTCAATTCAGGGGGTTGCCAGGCTCAGTGGCTTGAGTATCCGCACTTAGTTAAGGAGGGTGAGTTGGGTAAGCTTGCTCTTGAATTGAGGGGTAAGTTGGTGGATGTTATGCAGGTACTTGATATGAATGGTTTAGATGGTGTTTTGGGTAGTGTGAGGATGAGGTTATCGATTCAGCATAGTTGTCACTTAATGAATGTGGCTAAGGCCCACGAGCCGGTGGTTAGGGTTTTGAGTAAGGTGCCTGGTGTAGAGGTTAGGGGTTTAGATACTGCGGATATTTGTTGTGGAGCTGGTAACATGTACCCGGATAGGCATCCTGAAATTGCAGAGAAGGTTCTTAGGCTTAAAGTGGAGGATATTGAAAGTTGGAAACCGGATGCCTTAATTGTGGAAAGTCCTTCGTGCATGTCATACCTAAGCTGGGCATTGCCGAGGGTTGGTGTTAAGGTTAGGCTCATGTATCCAATAAGTATTATTGATATGGCGTATAGGGCTGGTGGTAATCCAGGATATATAGATGTCATGTCTAGATCCAGGGTCTTGAGCGAGCATTAAATTTATTATATAGGCAATGCTTATAAGATAAATAGTAAACAGAGCATAATGCGTAGACTCTGTGTTAGGGTTCCGGCCTCAATAGCGAATTTAGGGCCTGGATATGATATACTAGCCCTGGCGCTTGAGTCTCCCTACGATATTGTCTGTGCTGAGTTAACTGAGGGTAGCGATGTTGATGTTAGGCTTGAGGGGCCTTTTGCTAATCACGTGAAGATTAATGCCATCTCTGAATTAACTGTTTATCCAGTTATAGAGGAGTTCCGGAGGATTGTGGGGACTAGGTTTGGGGTTAAGGTGATTGTTCATAAGGGTATTAAGCCAGCCAGTGGTTTGGGTAGTAGTGGTGCTGATGCGGCCGGCATTGCTTATATTTTAAATAAGTTACTTAATCTAGGCCTTAGTAATAAGGATCTCGTTAGGATTGCGTCGCTCGGCGAGATCGTGTCTGCTGGCGCGCCTCATATGGATAATGTTTCTGCATCATTGCTTGGGGGTTTGGTGATCATCAATCCTGTGACTAATGACTTACTTCAGGTTAGGGTTAGTGAGGATCTCTGGTTATTGGTTGTGATGGCTGGTAGTAAGGCTAGTACTAGTGAGATGCGTAAGGTTGTTCCTCGAGAAGTACCTATTGAGAGCTTTAAGAATAATGCTGCTTACGTAGCAATGATAGTTCATTCCCTAATGACAGGTGATGCAGAGACTCTGGGTAAGGCCGTAAGTAATGACTCAATAGTAGAGCCGAGGAGAGCGCCGCTTTATCCTCATTACTCACTGGTTAGGAATGCCTTGATTAAGTTTGGCGCTGTCGGTGTTTCTTTGGCGGGTGCGGGTCCATCAATGTTTGGCATATTTCGAGAGAGACCTCCTGTGAATTTGATTAGTGACTCCTTGAGATCTTTGGAACTCACTGAGCATCAATTAATACTTACTAGGCCTAGTAATCAAGGGGTTTTGGAGAGTAATTTTATTTACTAAGGTTACTGGTTGGTCGATACTGTGAGGGTAGTGATTGTTGGAGCTGGTGTTGTGGGTTCCGTATTGTCACTGTTACTGCGTATGGATGGTATTGATACCGTGATTGTGGATCCAGACGTTAGGAGGCCAGGCGTGCCATTAATACACTCTAAACTATTGAGGTTTAAGGAGGACATCGAGTTGGCCAGTATTTCTGAGGATATTTATCGAAAAATCAGTGACTTCCTTGGCGTGGAATTGCTTAGGCCCATGGAGTCAATAACGATTATTAGGGAGGATTGTAAGAATGAGGTTGATGGCTTAATACCGCTGTGGTCCTCCGTAGGTTCTAAGGCTGATTATGTGGATTGTAAGGACTTGGGTGTTAGGGTTTATGATGGGGAGTTGTGTGTATTGGGTAATGGCGATAATTTAGTGAATATTCCTAGGGTCATTAATTACGTTAGGAGGAGTGAGGGTTATATTCGTGGGTATGCGCATGTTAAGGATACCCATAGTGTATTGACACGGGCTGGTCTAGTTAAGGGTGATTTCATCATAATTACTGGTGGGGCTTGGAATAAAACCATATTGAGCGAGCTTGGTATCAAGGTTCCCCTACAACCCTATAAGTGCCAGGCTCTGGGATTATTGACCAAGAGGCTCACGAGAATAGTCTATGATTACTCCTTGGACTTTTACTTAAGGCCTGTGGGGCTTTGGTTTGATGGTTTAACGTCGCTTGTTAGTCTTTCCTTGGTGGCTGCTGGTGATGGTAATTCTAGTGTTGAGGATCTTAATAATGCCTCTGTTGATGATTGGTTTAAGGAGGAGATTATTAGGAAGGTTAGGGCTAGGTTGGGTTGGGCCGTGAGTATTACCTCAAATTACGGCTTCTGCGAATTAACACCAGATACAAAGCCCCTCATTGGTGCCTTTGAGTCTGGAGGGTTAGTGTTGCTTGGTGGTTTTGATGGCTATGGAGCTGAGGTTGGACCTGCCCTGGCTCTAGCTGTTAAGGATTTCATAATTAGAGGTTCCTGGCCTTCCTATGTAAGGCAGTACTTAATTGATAGGTTCTTGAATGGTTGGCCTGAGTCTTGGGATGTGGATGTTGAGGCTCATGAGCTGTGTCGTTAATGATGGGGTTGCCTTATTAATGGGTTAGTTTCTTGTGTTAATGAAGTCTTGAGTTATGAGGATTGAGGATTTGGCGTTGCCTGATGTGCTTAGGGACTTCATTACTAAGGAGAGGGAGGTTAAGGAGTTATATCCTCCTCAGGAGGAGGCTGTTCGTAAGGGTTTATTTGATGGTAGGAATCTCGTCATGTGCACGACCACGGCAACTGGTAAGACCTTAATGGCTGAGTTAGCCATGGTAAATGCGGTTTTGACGCGGGGGTTAAGGCAATACTTGCTGTGCCGTTGAGGGCATTGGCGTATGAGAAAGTTGAGGATTTGAGGATTTATGAGAGGATTGGTGTTAGGGTTGCAGTTACGACTGGTGAGTATGATAGAGATGATGCTTGGTTGATGAATTACGACATTGTGGTTACTACGTATGAGAAGCTCGATAGTTTATTGAGACATAGGGTTGATTGGCTTAGGCAGGTTGGTGTTTTGGTGATTGATGAGATTCACTATGTGGATGATGATAAGAGGGGGCCAATAATCGAGTCAATAATAGCCAAGGTGAAAGCCTTAGGATTGAATACGCAAATAATTGCTTTATCAGCAACCGTGGGTAATGCCGAAGAGGTTGGAAAGTACTTAGGTGCTGAGGTTGTGGAGTCTGATTGGAGGCCTGTGAGGCTTAGGGAGGGCGTCTACTATGATGGCGTTATTTACTACTCGGATGGTGATAGAGCTGTGATTAAGGATCTTGGTAACCCAGTGATTTCTTTAATTATGGACACATTGCTTAATGGTGGACAGGTCCTAGTCTTCACTAATTCGAGACAGAACACGTTGAAGCTTGCACAACAGATTGCCCATTATATATGTAATTCTGGCGTCAAGATTGTAGAGCCCAAGGAACTGGCTAAGTTATCTGATGCCATAGTAGAGGCCTCGCAATCTAAATTACTCGGCGATGAGTTAGCCAGGGTTGTGAAATGTGGTGTTGCATTTCATCATGCTGGTTTAGACATGAATGTGAGATCAATTGTAGAGGATGCATTTAGGAACAGGGTGCTTAGGGTTGTTGTTGCCACAACAACCCTGGCTGCTGGTGTTAATTTACCTGCTAGGAGGGTCATAATTCATGAGTATAGGAGGTATGAGCCGGGTATTGGTATGGTGGAGCTTCCTGTCATGGAGTATAAGCAAATGGCTGGTCGTGCTGGTAGGCCTGGCCTTGATCCGTACGGTGAGGCTATATTGATTGCTAGGAGTGAGGATGAGGTTGATTATTTAATTAGGAATTACATAAATGCTGAGGTTGAGGCTGTTAAGTCCAAGTTCCTTACGGACAAGAACTTGGCAACACACCTACTTTCAGCAGTAGCCAGCGGCTATGCCTCGAGTATGAATGATTTAATGAGGTTTGTATCCTCAACCTTAGGCTATGTGCAGGGTGGCTTTGATAGGAATGAATTCTTTAGAGATTTATTGAGGAGGAGGATTGATGATGTTGTGAGTTTCCTCGTTAACTCAGGCTTTCTGAGAAGGGAGGATGATTATGTGACAGCCACTGCTTTGGGTTCATTGCTTAATAATGTGTACCTTGATCCATACACTGCCAATACATACATACATGGCCTAAGGAGTAGGGATGAGTCTAATGATCTTGGATATATTCAATTGATCATTCAATCTCAGGAAGTACCTAGGTTAAGGGTTAGGAGGGGTGAGTTTGATGATTACTTAAGTATGGTTCTTGATAATTGGGATTACTTACTCATAAAGCCACCACTTAGTAGGGATGAGGTTGAGAATGGTGAGTTTGAGGATGAGGAGCTTGAGGATTATTTATCAACAGTGAAGACTGCGGCAATGCTTATTGAATGGATTAATGAGGTCTCGGAGGATGAATTGTACAAGCGTTATGATGTGGGGCCCGGCGATCTTAGAGTATATAGTGATTTAATGAATTGGCTAGGCAGTGCAGTAACTAGGCTGGCAAGTGCGTTGGGCATGAGGAAGCATTGGGAGAGACTTGAGGTCCTTAGGTGGAGATTAACGTACGGCGTTAAGGAGGAGCTTTTAGAGCTTGTGATTAACCTTGAGGGTGTTGGTAGGGCTAGGGCGAGGGCTCTTTATAATGCTGGTTTTAGGAGTGTTGCTGATATTGCGAGTGCGGATTATAGGGTGATTAGCGGCATTAGGGGTTTTGGCGATAAGCTTGCCAGTTCGATAGTTGAGCAGGCTAGGAGACTGATCAATGAAGGTAAGGTCGTTAAGCCAATGATTAGTACTGACAATATGAATAGTGAGATTGGTAAACAGGGATATACCAGGAGACATGGTTCTCTCCTCGATTATTTATAGAACTTTGATATCGGAAGTGAAACTTAAATAATTAATAATTCTTAATGCATCAATGATTGATAGGGCTGTTATTACTACTGGTGGTTTGGGATCTAGGATGAGAGACATGACTCTTATTGTGCCGAAGGCCTTACTCCCATTAATACGTAGGGATGAGAAGCCTGCTCTAATTCCAATTATTGATTTAATAATTGCTAGGCTTAGGGGTGTTGGCGTTTCCAAGTTTTTAATTGTTATTGGTAGGAATGGTAAGCCACTCATTGATTACCTAATGGATAAAGTATTCTCAGGCTCATTAAATGGCATTCAAATATCATTTACATTCCAAGAAAGCCCCAGGGGCTTTGGGGATGCTGTGCTTAAGGCTGAGGATTTTGTTAATTCAAATCCATTCTTTGTGCATGCGGATGATGGCTTATTAACAATGGGCTATGCAGAGGGTGTTAAGGTATTTAATGAGTTAAGGCCTGATGCCCTACTATTCCTAAGGGAGGTTAGTAATCCGAGTAGGTATGGTGTTGCTATTATTAAAGATGAGAAGTTGATTAATGGATTTAGGCTTGTTAAGGTTTTGGATGTTGAGGAGAAGCCTCCAAGGCCTAGGTCAAACATTGCCATACTAGCAACCTACATATTCAGCAAGAAGATTATCGACGCCCTCAAAACAATAAACATCACCGAGGGGGAACTTGAACTAACCTATGGTATTAAGAGGATTATAGAAATGGGGGGTGAAATCTACGGATTAGTACTATCACAAGACACATGGTTAAGCGTAGGAGACCCAGAAAATTATATAAAAACCATAAACAAAACATACAACCTCGACATAGAAAGATAACACTTATAGAGGGAGCTATGCATGATTGTTAATATAATCCTGTCCAGAAATAGGGTATCTAAGGAGATTAGGACTGGTATTAAATTGAGGCTTGAGAATCCACCGCCTGGTGTTAGTTACAGGATTATTAATGAGCCGGTTGGGTTATTGCCATCTAATAATGATTATTATATAACGATGGACACAACCCTTAAGTGGTTCCTTAAGGTCTTTACTGAGCCTATTTATTCGTTGAGACTTAGAGACTTGACTCATGCTTTCTTTCTAAACCTATATATACCGCATTCTCCATGGGTTCAGGAGATAGACCAACCAATATTCGATTTATTCGAGAAGTATCTGGGGAGGTCTAGGAATGATGCTCTTTATAGGATGGCTGTTAGAGTCTTTAGGAGCTTATTTAATAGGAATGACGTTACTATTGTTACTTGGACCCAGTGGAGTAAGGCTGGGCTTGAGGAGGAAGGGTTTAAGGATGTCAGGGTTGTACCGCCACCGATGAGGACTGGAGTTAGAAGAATTGATAATGTTATTACTGTCGGTTTCATCGGTGTTGATTACCGTAGGAAAGGTGGTGATATTGCTGAGGAGGTTATGGTTAAGTTACCGAGGTGGGTTAGGAAGGTCTATGTTGGTGTGAGTCCAAGGATGGTTGATGGTATTGAGTACCACAGGCCAATGGCTAGGAATGAATTACTTAAGTTAATGTCTGAGTTCGATGTCTTATTATTTCCAACTAGGGGTGAGGCCTATGGTATCACAGTTCTTGAGGCCCTGAGCCTGGGTATACCTGTGATTTCATCAAGCATAGGTCCTATGTCTGAGGTCGTTGGTGAGGGGGGCATACTCTGCGAGGTTGATGATACTAAATGCTTCCTAGAAAGTGCAAAGGAGCTTGTAAATTCACCAGAGTATGCAATGGAGTTGGGGGCTAGGGCTAAGGCCATGGTGGCCAGGAGACATTCTCCTGAGGTTATTGGTAAGGAGTTATTATCAATTTATAGAGAGTTGGGTAATGATGAGTGATTATGTAAATTACACCGTAACGACATTGATGGATTTGATAAGGATTAGGTCAGTGGCACCGCCTGGCGAGAACTATATTGATATTGTGAATTACATCAGTAAGTGGTTATCAGAGTTTGGGCTGAATACTCGCGTGACTGAGGTGCCTAAAGGTAGGGTTAGGGAGTATTACCCTGAGTGGGGTGATTATCCTAGGTATATAGTATTTGCTGAATTCTGTAATTCGAAGAGTAATAAGCTCCATTTTAATGCCCACTATGATGTTGTTCCTGGAGGTAGTGGTTGGTTAGTAACTGATCCATTTAAGCCTGTTCTCATTAATGGTAGGGTTTATGGTAGGGGTGCTTCTGATGATAAGGGTGGTGTTGCTGCATTAATGCTTTTGGCAAGGAGACTAAGCAGACTTAGTGAGTTTAATGGTTGTGTTGAGTTCTCGTTCACGCCTGATGAGGAGATTGGTGGGTTAACTGGTGTTAATTATCTCATGGAGGTAATTCCAAAACCTAATTATGCGGTGGTTGTGGAGCCAACGGGGCTTAATAATATTTGGATTGGTAGTATGGGTGTTCTGCAGTTAGATGTTATTGTTAGAGGAGTGTCAGCTCATGCCTCTCAATCCTGGCTTGGCATTAACGCATTTGAGGATGGCGTTCTCCTAGCTCATGTTCTCATTAATGGTTTGGTTAGGGATGTTAATGATAAAGAGTTCATGGGTGAGAGAGCTACTATGGTGCTTGGCGGCCTTGTTAGTAGTGGGGTTACTAGGAACCTGGTTCCTGGTTATTTTCAATTCTCAATAGATAGAAGATTACTACCTAATGAGGAGTCTAGTTTTGTAATCAGAGAGATAATGAATTATATTGATAGGTATAAGGCAGAGTTAAATATTAAATCGTCCGTAGATATTAACGTGGTTAATACCATTGAGTCAGCAATGAATAATAAGGATTCTCCACTTATCAAGACACTCATTAATACAGTGAGAAAGGTACTTTATGTTGAGCCAACACTATCTATATCGAGATCTCCAGTTGATACTAGGTACTTCCAGAGGCTTGGTGTTGATTCTGTAACCTACGGACCAGGTGATGTGACTTCAGCACATGGACCGGATGAATACATAAATGTGAATGATATATTATTAGCTTCGGAAGTGTACCTAAGGTTAGCAATGAGTATCCTTAATGGCTAATGATTAATCTGACCTAGGGTCTAGGTTAGGTAAATGTTTTTATACACATGCCTTTATGGGGTTGTTAATATGGCTAGAATTGATTGGAGTGTTAGCGCTGAGGATATAATTAAGCGAGTTAAGGATGTTTATGGAGTAAGTATTAGTGACGAACAGGTGGTGAAGGCCCTTGGTTATGAGTTTAGAATTAGTTGGAAGAAGGCTATTGAGGTTGCAAGGTTCATTAGAGGCTTCACTATTAAGCAGGCTGAGGAGTACTTAAACAACGTCATTAACATGAAGTCGCCAGTACCAATTAGAAGATTCATAAAGAAGCAAGCACATCATACCACGCCATGGGAGGGTTGGCCTGTGGCTAAGTGGCCTGTTAAAGTGGCTAGGGCCTACCTCGAGGTGCTTAAGAACCTGGAGAATAATGCTAATTATAGGGGGTTAAATGTTGATAATGTTGTAATTATACATGCGGCTGTGCATAGGGGTCGTAAGATAAGGAATTATATGCCTAGAGCATTTGGAAGGTCAACACCTTGGTTCCAGGACACAGTAACTATCGAATTAGCCGGTGCTGAATTGCCTGAGGAGAATGTTCCTAAGAGAATAAAACTGAGGCCTAAACCCTACTAATGCTTCCTCCTCAGAAAGATTACTAGGTACTTGATACCTAACCTCCTTAGGAATTTTATTAGTAATGTGTCATCAGTGACGACTACAGGATTCTTGTCCCTTAATCTAATTGCAAGTGCTATCAATGAGACATCGGCATCACTCAATAATCTTGGTATGTGGTAATTCCTCCTTACTTCATTAATCTCATCCCTATCCATCTCATAGACCTCAAGATTAAGTAATTCAGGCATTACCATAGCCCTCACATCCTTAAGCTCCTCTATTACGTAGTTAGTCGTTATTAAATGACCAAGGCTTATTAACGACCGTGCATCCCTCGCATGCAGCATTGCGGATGTATCCAGTATTATTATGGGTTCACTCATGGTATGAATAACCTCCTGAAGAGCCTCTCGTACATCTTGTATTGACGAGTCCTAACAAACTTAATCCTCCTATCACCCGGCACTACCCTTACCTCAACACCTCTCTGGGCTACAATGCCATCACAAAGTACATAAGCCACATCACTCGCTATCACCTTAATTGGAACATCAAAGGGATGAATAATTGGAACAATTGCCCTAGAGAACGGCGCCAGAGGCACAATTAACTTAACACCTAGTCTATTATCAACCGCAGGTCCCCCAGCTGCTAGGGCGTAGGCTGTTGAACCTGTTGGCGTGGCTATTATTACGCCATCCATTCTGGCCCTCATTATCTCCTCACTGTCATCCTCAACTACTGTCACTGTTATTAAACGACCAGGATCAATGCCTTTAATTAAGACCTCGTTGAGTGCCGTGCATTCAAAGTTTGTACTAATAGCCTTAAGTGTAATTCTCTCCTCAATATTGTATTCACCTTTAGCAATTTTATCGAGCGCTTGAGGTATATCTCTGGCACTAACATCGCTTAGGTAGTTAACTCTACCAGTGCCTATGTGGAATATTGGTATGCTTGCTAAATTTTCAAGTTCGTGTATGAAGTTAAGTACTGTACCATCACCACCAAGTACCATGGCAATGTCGATACCTTGAGAACCATCCCACTTAGGCAAACCTAAGTTTTTTGAATCCACATCTCTCGCCGCGTAGAACTCAATACCATCACCACTGAGCTTATTCACTATTAACTTTGCTAGGGCGTAATCCTCATACTTACCAATGTACATTAATATCCTCATAACTCCCGATTGCGTTTAATACCTATTTTAATAAATAATTCTTAGAGAAAGGCCTCGAGGCCACTCTTACAGAAAACCTTTTATTAACTCTAGCGTAACTCGATCTGTATGTCTACGAAACCAACAGAGGCAGGTTCTGTGAAGGAGGGTAGTTATTTGATGATTGATGGAGAACCATGCAAAATCGTGGAGGTTGAGAAGAGTAAGACTGGGAAGCATGGTAGTGCGAAGGTTAGGATTGTGGGTATGGGGGTCTTCGATAATGTTAAGAGAACTCTCATAGTACCCGCCGATGCACAGGTTGAGATTCCAATAATTGAGAAGTTCGTAGCTCAGGTGGTAGCTAAGGTGAGTGATTCTTGGCAGTTAATGGACCTTAGAAACTATACAACCTTTGAAGTATCCTCAAATCAGATTGAGGAAGATGTTAGGTCTAAGATTGAACCTGGTATTGAGGTTGAGGTTTGGGATATTGCTGGGCGGAGGAAGATAATTAGAGTTAGGTAGGCTTTAAAATCAACCAACGAACAACTTATATTGGTCAGCACCTTGTAATTCCCTCAATATTCTATCAATAATCAACTTCTCCGGGTCTATACCAATCCTCTTCTTAATATCCTCAAATGATTGGAAGGGCTTCTTCCTCCTCTCCTCGAGTAATTGCCAAAGAGTCTTTTTACCAATACCCCTAAGCAACTCTAGGCTATGCATCTTCAGGGTTATTGGGCCGGCCTTATTGAAGAAGTCTACGAATTTACTTTCCTGAGTCTTCACTATCTTAGTTATTACCTCGGGTAATGCTTTCTTTGCTTCATTCGTTAAATCATCATAGGCAACCCTACCAACTATCTTATTCACCTTATCCCTAACACCACTACCAATGTAGACCCTCTCACCCACATCCGCACTAACCTCAGGCTTAAGCGTCAACTCTAATAATGTGAAGAATTGCTCGCCAATTGCCTGCGCATAAGCCTCATTTCTGGGAAAGCCCCTTTTTATTAGTGATGGATTTCTAATAAGCATTTGCTCAGGCGGTATTACATCGAGTATGTAGGCATAATCCTCCCTCTTAACCATGAAGAAACACCCTTAGGACTTCCTAGCACCTTTTAGTAAGTTAATCATCTCTTCAATATCATTATCACTGAATTCTCTCCTCTCAGTACTTAGTAACATTCTTAATTCATCCACGGTCTGCGGCATTATATTAACTATTTGTATTGCAGTTAATCTAGTTAATCCAAACTTCTTCATAAGCTCCAAAACCAATTCCTTAGCCTTATCTGGATCAACCTTAGAGAACTTTCTTAGATAATCCAGGGTATTGTTTATGAACTCATCATTAGTAACTCCACTACTAACTACCTTTTCCTCAATAATCCTGAGAGCCTCAGCCATAGAAATATCTTCAGAATTAATGATTCGCTTAACCACAACCTTACCCTCATTAAACCCTATTTAAGGTTTAAGCGTGAGGGAAGACTTAAATAAGCATTGTAGCATTCATTAACGAACCTATGCACAGAACACACGGCCTTAGGTACAAATCAAGGAAATTACTAACAAAAAAGCCGAGGGAGAAGGGAAGACCTGGAATCTCTAGATGGCTTCATGAATATGAGGTTGGCGATAAGGTAATAATTGACATAGACCCCACCTTCATAACCACCGCACCCCATAGAAGATACCAAGGTAAGGTAGGTACGGTAATTGGAAAAAGAGGTAAGGCGTATGAGATTGAGATATACGTTGGAGATAAAAGGAAGGTAATCATAACAACCCCAGATCACTTACAACCCCTCAACGCACAACCTCAGGCGCAATAGTCGTTTAATTAATCAATTATATTTAGTATATCAATTTCTATAGGCCTCGCCTCAACACCTAGCATCCCTGATATACTTGGCTCTACATCACCATATAACCCATGTATGAAACCCTTAACACTCAGATTCCCCTGACACCTAATTAAGAACTCCACAAGACCCTCCCCAATTACCCTACCATCCAACTCATAGACCAAACCAACCCTCCTCCTAACCCTACCACCAACCCTCAACCTCTGCACAACTTGCCTATTCCTAAAGTAATCACGCAGAGACCTCAGTGCTTCCTCGGACACCTGCCCATTAACCATCACCAACGCTCTATATGTAACTATGTAATCCCTAACCCTATCCTTCACTCTCCTAACGGTGAAAGCCCTAACTTCGCTTAAACCATTAAACACTACATCAAACCCATCGTTGCTTATCATCTTAATTACATCATTAATTGAAGGCCTCTTGCTCGGCCTAATTATCTGAAGGACCATGGGCCTTCCATTACCTAAAACCCTAACATTACCTGCCTCGTCACCACCACTATGTATTAGTATCCCCTGAGCCCCGAAAATCCTTATTATACTCTCTATTGGCCACTTAATACGCCTCTTACTAGTAACTCTGTGTATCTTCCTATACCTTGTAAATAGGTATATCGGCATTAATTGAATATTAAGTGAGCCGGAGACTGTGTCAATAACGACCTCTAAATCAGGTTTCTCCCTACTGAAGGGTTTTCCAGTAATTGCAGAGACTCTCTTACCTAACTCCCTATTTAATTCACGCTTTATTGATTCAGCACTAGCTATATTGAATTCCGCTGATATTTCAAGCTCCCTCCTTAGCACATCGATAGGTATCTTACTACCTAACCTAAAGGTATTGAATTCCACGTTCAATCTACTCAAGGCATCAGCTATACTCCTAGCCCACTCATCAAGCCTATTGAATATAGAACCACCACAAACATAACAAGGCACTGGGTTCACCTCAATACCCATACCCTTCAGAAGCTTTATACTAGGCTCATGACCGCTCAATGCAAGAGCCTTCAAGTCATTAATCAGATCCTCGCTAGCCTCACTGCTCATTATCCTCTCATGAATGCTCATTAATAGGTAATCCTTTATTGCCCTACCCCTCTCATCATTGCTAAGACCAACGCCAAGCCTTGCGAAAAGCCTACCAAGGCAATGATCACAGAGTGGGTACTTCCTAAGTATCTCCATGGCTTTCTCAATATTCATATCTCGTATTCACAGGGTGAGTATGTATTTAAATCATACAATATTAAAGCTAATGTGGATACATATGTAATCGGCACCTTCATAAATAATTGCGAAATTAAGTGGAGGACTATTGAGGGTTTTGCAGAGGCTGTTGAGCATTTAAGGGTTATGACTAATGTTTATGTGGAGAATAACATCATAAGAGCGTCGCCAGAGGTCTGTGATGAAGTTAATAAATTCTTGCAAAAGCCATTACGATTACTGACGCTCTTAAATATAATTGATTGGATTTCATTAATAAGGGGTTTGTATGACTTCAACGGTGAGTTAATGGATCCTGAGCCAAGTCTTGATATTCCTAACTTAGTCCTGAGTATTAGGGTGCCTAGTAAGGGGTTTGGTTTAGTTGTTAGAATAGTGCTTAAGATGCTTGGTATAGATAGTAATATCTTTCCGAGCAATGATGGTGTTTATATTGTAATTCATAATAGAGACTCCATAGCTAGGTTCATAAATACAATAAAACCTTACCTAAACCCGGAGGAGAACTTCGTGCTTAGGGATAAATGGGCTAAGCATTATGCAAATCATGGGAACCCGATAATATTAATCCCAACGCAGGAAGGCTAAGTCATCCTTATAGATGGTTGAAAATTATGGGATTACTTACGTAGAGATAAACGGAAGGATTTAATAGTAATACTCAATAAGTTATGGTAGTGATGAGTTGAACCCACGCTAGATTGAATGATGAGGCCTAAACCGACTGAGGTCTAATTTAGGTTTATCTCTAGGGGTTAGGTAGTTGGTCTTGTGATGAGTGTTAGTGACTGAGGCTGATGAGGCGTGTGAGGGCTGAGTTATTAGTTAAAATAACTTTAATGCCTGGTTAATAAAGGCGCTTACTACTGATGCTCAAATAATGAATGCTGTGATTAAGCCTGAGATTGTTGTAACGATCAATGGAGAGATTATTAACTCCATACCTAGTTACAGCAATGAATATGTGCTAATGAACGTTAGGGATTTTGAAGCAATACTCGACAAAACAAACTTATCAATAGTCTTAGCAATAATGAGGGGCTCAACACATTTTGCTCAAATAATGAGAGAGACAGGACTTCAGAGGGGTAAATTAGCTAGGCATCTTAGGAGACTTGTGGGTTCTGGTTGGATTGTGAGAAGTGGTAATGGGTATGCGCTTAGTGGTCGTATCTATGTGGTTTATGAAGTACAGGGTGGTGACGATTCCATAGGCATTAAGCTCCTACTGAACAAGGGTGCCTTTATTGATCCTGTCCATGGACTTATCGTAATTAATGGAGAACCAATTCAGAACTACTGCTCTGCATGTCCCCTAAAGCAGGCTTGTATAAGTAATGTTAAATCGTTGGCGCGTAGGTATGGTGTGCCGTTGAGGGGTGCTGAACCTAGTGAGACGTATGCTGAATTATTTAGTGAGTTGGTTAGGAGGGATTTATTTAGGAAGTTAAGGGGTGGTTGGAGGATAATCATTAGTAATGGTAACTCTTCATCCTAAACATCAACATGTGCCTGCGATGTACTGTTCATAATGGGGTCCTTAGTAATTATTATGAGATATGTTTATATTTTACTGAAATTGAATATCAAATAATAATGCAAGATACAGCGGGGAAAATCAGTAAGGTGATTAAGGATTTTTTGAATAATACTGAGGTTATTGATGGAGTTTACGTATCCTCACTTGATGGGTTGCTTGTGGCCCATGCATCAAGAATTGATGTTGATCCTGATAAGGTTGCCGCGATGATTACATCAATAAGTGCGGTTGGTGATAGGGTTAGTAAGGAATTGCTTGATGAAGAGTCTACATATGTCATTGTTCAAGCACATACTGGTTATGTGATAGTTAGGAGGCAGGACAATCTAATTTTTAGTATCCTAGTTAGGGCAATGGATGATGCAATAATGGGATTTGCACTGCTGGCATTTGAGAGACTGCTCGATACTATTAGAAATCTTAAGTAGGCTGTTAATACACCGCTCTTTGAATCTTGGACTTTTGTAATGTATCATCTATGCGAGCCATCATCATTAATCAGCACTCGAGATCTAAATCACAAATATGCCTGCGATCTAGTGATAAAAAACTTTACTAATTGGGAGGTTTTGAATTTTGCTTGTGAAGGTTGTTACTAGGGAATTAACAATACATAGTAGGGAACGTAGGGAAGTAATAAATATATCGAGACAAGTCGAGAGTGTCGTAAATGAGTCTGGTGTGAGGAACGGTATTGTATTAGTGTTCTTACCTCATGCAACAGCAGGATTGTTTGCCAATGAGGATGAGCCGAGGATTAGGAGGGATTATGAGGAATTGTTTGAGAGATTAGTCCCTGTTAATGGGGATTATAGGCATAATGAGATTGATAATAATGCTGATGCTCACTTATTAACTGCATTGTTTAAGCAATTCTACGTATTGCCTATAGTTAATGGTGAATTAGTTAGAGGTACTTGGCAGGAGGTTTTTCTTGCGGATTTCGATGGACCAAGGGTGAGGAGGGTTGTTGTTGTGATTATTGGTGAGTAGAGCTAAACGCCCTTCTCAAAGCTAAAACCATACCTAGCCCTTAACTCCCTG
Organism: Vulcanisaeta sp. AZ3; assembly: GCA_000960865.2. GTDB lineage: Archaea > Thermoproteota > Thermoprotei > Thermoproteales > Thermocladiaceae > Vulcanisaeta. The sequence goes on from JZWU02000002.1 coordinate 80,447, forward strand.
TACCTATCCAGTGGTTCCGTATAGGCAATTAAGTGTTCAGCTACGTATATTGGTGCACCAACCCTCACAGCAATAGCTGTTGCATCACTGGGTCTTGCATCTAATTGAAAGGTTTCATTTGTCCTATTGTCTCTAACAAATATTGTCGCTAGGTAAACCCCATCAATCATTGCATCTATAGTAACTTTCTCCACAACTGCGCCTAACCTATCTATAAATTCCACGAGTAAGTCATGAGTTAGTGGCCTATAGAATTGAACAAGGCCGAGGGCCTTCTTTATCGAGAAGGATGCTGTCATGTCTATCCTAATGGGTAAAACTTTATCCTCCCATTCCTCAGTTGTGAATAGCATTAGTGCCGCACCCTCCTCAGGAACCTCAATTACATCAAGTAAATCAGCCTTTAAATACTTCGAACCTCCCGAACTCTCCTCTCTACCCATTAGTATAATTAGAATTAGCCCCTTTATTTACTTATTTTTCTCAAAAATTAAACACCAAAGCTTGAGAGAGAAATGTCACTCTCGCTCCATGTAGCCATGTCCCTAACCCTAACAACGCCTTGGGAAACCTCCTTGGGTCCTATGATTATGAAACGCTTAACATTAATCTTTGACGTATACTCAAGGGCGCTCCTAAGACTCCTCTCCCCAGTATCTACAATGACCTTGTTACCCTCAGACCTTAATTTATTAGCTAATTTATATCCAAGAGCTACGTGACCCCTATCATTACTAATTATGTAAATGTAATAATCAATCTCGGGATAACCACGCTTAACTAAACTCCTTTGCTCCAAGACCTCAATAAGTCTCTCAATGCCTATGGCAAAGCCTGAGGCTGGTGTTGGCTTGCCGCTATATATTTCAATTAAATTATCATACCTACCCCCACCGCCTACGGCTAGTTTATAGCTTGGTATGTATATCTCGAAGACCATACCCGTGTAGTAATCCAGACCTCTCACAATACCCATGTCTAGGTCTAGGTAATTACGTATACCATACACGTCCAAGTAATCGATTAACTCGCTATAATACTTAATAAAATCATCACCAACACCTAACTCCTTAAGCACATCCAAAACTCTATCAAAACTACCCGTAGTACCTGCCAACCTAAGGACCTCCTGAGCCGCATCCCTACTAAGCCCTAGGTCGAGAAGCATCCTCATAAGCTCCTCCTCCGGAACCTTATCCCTCTTATCCATAATCCTAAGAACACTAGCTCTAGATCCATTAGGTATACCCAACTTACTCAATAATTGATCCATAACTCTCCTATCATTAACCCTAACCCTGAAATCATCAACACCAAGAACCCTCAGGGACTCCACACTAACAGCTAAAACCTCAGCATCAGCCCTAACGCTGGAGGAACCAATCAATTCAATACCAAATTGATGAAACTCCCTGTACCTACCATGCTGAGGCTCATCATAACGCCAAACCTTGGTTACGTAATACCACCTAATTGGCCTAGGTATGTCCACTCTATAAGAGACGACTCTAGCCACAGGAACGGTCATATCAAACCTAAGCCCAACCTCTCTATCAGCCTTATCCCTAAAGTAATAAATCTCCTTCATAATATCCTCACCAGCCTTAGCCTTTAGTACCTCAAAATACTCAAGTGCGGGTGTCTCAACCCTGAAGTAACCAAAGGACTCCGCAACTCTAGCCAATTTATCAAATACTTGAAGCATTGGGTAATACTCCTCTGGGGTTAGGTCTCTCATTCCACGTACAGGTCTTAGGTCTTTATCATCAAACACCACAGGCTATGATGTTTACTAAAAATAAAAATCTTCAGACTCATACGAACCCGAGGAGAACCGTTAAGAGGCCTAGGTGGGTAATGATGTAAAGGAGGAGGCCTATTGTGATTGGCACTATCATGGGTATATGATAATTAACTAGGATCGGTGTATTAACATTAACCTTACCCTGGGAAATCCACTCAACCAGTCTCTCCCTAGGATCCTCAACATCGAGACCAAGCTTAATCAAAGGTTCAAAACCATCAGTGGTTAATGTCTGGGATATTGAGTAATTATTTGGTTTTTTAATAATCTCACGTGCCGGCACGCACATGAGCATGGTCATATATAATGCCCTACTCAACCCGTGCAATTTACTTAACGCCTCGCACTTATCCCCATACCTTAGGTTCTGAATTATGTTATAGGGTATGTAAATTATTATTGATAGGATTAGGGAGTTTATGAGTACTGATATTGACGTAATATTAACAATACTCAACGCAACACTTGGTAACGTGATTGGTGGTATTGAGGCTGATATAAACATTATTGATTTGGAATCAGCACCGCCCATAGCTCTAAGCCAATATGCAAGTAAGCCTACAATTATGCCGAAAACCACGCTAATTATGTATATGAATACTTCATCGAAGATGAAGGCTAAGTATATGCCCAGTGGTATGCATATTATCGATCCGATTATCCACGTCCAATCACTAATCTCCCTAGTCCTTACATCTTGTATTGAAGCGGCAGCTTGCGTGATTAATACTAATACATAATCAATAAGCATTAAGCCATTAACATCCACCATACCAATACACTAATACGTCACTCAATGCTTAGTAATTAAGGATTAAGGGATAAATCACTGTTACATTACCATTAAGATTAATTTAACCTACACTGAAAAACAATGAAGAAATTACAAAGGCAATGTTTATCGACACTTAATGCTGTAGATTGCGTGCGGTAATAAATTAAAAGCCCCTTACTAAATATAAAACTAATGAGTGAGAGGGTTGCAATTGTGGGTGTTGGTTATTATGGGTTTAAACCCGTAGTTGAAGAGGCCTCCTTCAGGGAGATGATGTTTGAGGCCGCGGTCAGGGCTTATGAAGACGCCGGTAGTATAAACCCAAGAACTGATATTGACGCCTTCGCCAGTTGCCAGGAGGACTTTTGGGAGGGCATTGCCATAGCCGATGAATTCACACCAGAGCCCATAGGGGGTGCATTAAAGCCCGTCTTCACAACACCCGGTGATGGACTTCAATGCGTGGCTAATGCCTACATGCTCATTAAAACTGGACAGTTTAATGTCGTCGTTGCAGAGTCCCATGCTAAGCCCAGTGATATCATTAATATGCATGATGTGATGTCCTTCGCGATGGACCCAATAACCCTAAGGCCCATAGGAATGCCGAATTACCATGCCTTAGCTGCGTTGGAGGCTCAGTTATATATGAGTAGGTATAATGTGCCTAGGGAGGCTTTGGCCTACGTGGTTGCTAAGGATAAGAGAAATGCATTATTAAATGAGAGGGCTAGTTATGGGGCTAACATAACGGTGGATGATGTACTTAACATGCCATACGTCACATCGCCACTCACGAAACTTGACATAGCACCCTACGCAGATGCGGCAGTGGTAGTTGTACTAGCGAGTGAGGATGTAGCCCGCAAATATACAGACACGCCGATTTGGATTGATGGCATTCATTGGATTACAGAGGAACCCTCACTTGAATTCCATAATTGGGAGTTTCCAATGCATGCTATGAAGGCTGCTGAGGCTGCTTATAAAATGGCTGGTATTCAAGACCCGATTAAGGAGTTAAACTTCGCTGAGGTTGATGTTAGGTATAGTTTTAAGGAGCTTCAATTCATCGAGGCCCTAAAGTTAGCATCACTTGGTGAAGCTCATAAATTACTACTCGAGGGTGTCTTTGATAGGGATGGGTTATTCCCAGTAAACCCAAGTGGTGGTGCACTGGGTGAGGGTGTGCCTCTTGAGGTTCATGGCTTGGCGAGACTTTTTGATGCTGTTCTTCAATTAAGGGGTGAGGCAGGTAAGGCGCAATTGAGTAAGGCTGAGAGGGCAGTGGTTCATAGTTGGCGTGGGATTCCTACGACAACTAGTGTAGTTGCAGTGTTGAGTAGGTGATGACTGTGAACCCCCACATTACGATAATACTTATAAATTCAAGGGGGTGGTTAGTATTATGAGTAGGAATATTTACGTTAAGCACAGACCCGCCGTAATAGGCGCTGGATTAACGCTATTCAGGAGGAGACTCCTCGAAACACCTAAGGAACTTGCCTGGATAGCAGCTAAGCAGGCACTTGATGAGGCAGGATTAACGCTTAAGGATATTGATTGTGTAGTAATAGGGTCAGCCCCAGATACATTTGATGGAGTGCATATGAAGGGGGAGTACCTAGCGGATGGGGCTGGTGGTGTAGGTAAACCAACCATGAGAGTAATCGTTGGTGGTGCCACAGGAGTAATGGTACCAATAGCCGCTTGGTGGCATGTGGCCAGTGGACATTGTAATACAGTGCTTGCGGTGGCTGAGGAGAAAATGAGCGATGCAGACATACCGCATCCACAAGCGGTGTTTAGGTATATATGGGACCCCGTAACTGAGGTGCCCTTACAGCCAAACCTCATATGGATCTTCGCCATGGAGATGCATAGGTACATGTATAAATGTGGTGCTAAGAAGGAGGATATAGCTCTCGTAAGTGTTAAAAATAAGAGGAATGCCCTAGATCACCCCGCAGCTCAGGTTGCCGCGAACCTAACCGTCGATGATGTACTCAAGAGCGAGGTTCTCGTATGGCCTGTGCAATTACTCGATATATCACCAGTTAGTGATGGTGCTGCAGCCTTCGTGGTCGCAAATGAAAATGTGGCTAGGAGGCAGACGGATACTCCAGTCTGGATTGATGGTGTTGGTTGGGCCTTAGACACAACTTCTTGGACGAATAGGGACCTAGCGTTTCCTGAGTACGCCAATGTGGCTGCTCAGATGGCATATAGAATGGCAGGAATTACAAACCCGAGGAGAGAGATAGATGTTGCTGAGGTTTACGATCCATTCGACTACAAGGAACTACACCATATGGAAGGTCTCGGGCTCGCGAAGAAGTGTGAGGCACCAATACTGACTAGAGAGGGTGTAACGCAGAGAGATGGGGATTTACCCATAAACCCATCAGGTGGATTACTGGGTGTTGGTAATCCAATAGCTGCTGCTGGCACTATGAAGGTTGCTGAGATATACTGGCAATTAGCGGGTAAGGCAGGTAAGAGGCAGGTTAAGAAGCCCGTATATACGGGACTTGCCCATGCTTGGGGCGACCTAATGCAAGCCAGTACAGTAGTCGTAATGAGGGTCTGACCTTAAGGCTTCGTGCTGGATTAAATGATTAAAGACTTATAATTTATTAATAAGTTCATTATTGAGATTATAATGAACATACCCTATTGGGAAGACCTAAGGAAAATTAGATCAAAGAGGCCATTAATACATCACCTAATGAATTACGTTGTAATGAATGATACTGCGAATGTTACCCTAGCCGTCGGTGCATCCCCAATAATGGCTCATGCGAAGGAGGAGGTTGAGGAGTTAGCAGCTAAGGCGGATACGCTATACATAAACATTGGTACACTTGATGATCAGTGGATTGAGTCATTCCTATTAGCAGCAAAGGCAGCTAGTAAGAATAATGTACCAATAATACTCGACCCAGTGGGCGCTGGAGCAACTAAGCTTAGGACCGAGACCGCGACGAAGATACTCACGGAGGCTGAGATCAGTGTGCTTAAGGGTAATGGTGGCGAGATGATGACCTTAGCCGGTTATTTAGGCATGGTTAAAGGCGTGGACTCCCTGAGTGAAGCAAGTTTGGAAATTGCTGAGAAGTTGGCTAAGGCGTATGGTGTGACGGCAGTCATAACAGGCCCAAGGGATTATATATCCGATGGCAGTAGAAGTGCCGTAGTTAGTAATGGCACACCAATGCTGCAGTTCATTACTGGTAGTGGTTGTATGGTTGGTTCGGTCATAGCGAGCTTCATGGCTGTAAATAGAGACTTCTTAATGGCTTCCGTGGAGGGTTTAGTAACTTTTGAGGTAGCTGCAGAAAAGGCTGAGAAAGTGTCTGCGGGGCCTGCCACCCTGAAGTTGCATCTAATTGATGAGTTATATAATATGAAGGAGGAAGATTACTTGATGGCTAAGGTTGAATTAAAGACGTAATACTTTATTATCTCCTAAGCCCTATAAATAATGTGAGGGCTGTTGTTGTCTACGAGCCTGGTAAATACGAGATTAGAGATGCGCCAATTCCTAGACTTAATGATGGTGATGTATTGATTAAAATAAACTACGCGGCGCTCTGCTATAGAGACCTATTGCAGTTGGCGGGTTACTACCCTAGGATGAAGTATCCAGTGGTCCTTGGCCATGAGGCGATTGGTATAGTTGCTGAGTCCAGGGACCCTAGGTTCAAGCCTGGCGATAGGGTTGTACCGTTACTTCACGAGCCTGATGGAGTATGCGAGTTCTGTATGCGTGGCCTCGATTCTTACTGCCCAAGTGCTCTTAGTTATGGTGAGAATATTGATGGATTCTTTGCAGAGTATGCACGGGTGTCTGGTAATGCCCTTGTTAAGGTGCCTAATAATGTGCAGGATGAGTTGGCAGTTCTCGTGCCTTGCGTCATTGCCATGATTTATAAGGGGCTCAAGAAGGCTGGTTTAGCACCTGGGGAGACTGTGGTTGTGACTGGAGCTAGCGGTGGGGTTGGTATTCATGCAGTCCAGTTGGCCAGAGCCTTAGGTGCTAGGGTGATTGCTGTAACGAGGTCTGAGGAGAAGGCTAAGGTTATTGCTCAATTCGCAGATGATGTAGTTATTGGGCAGAGGTTTAGTGATGCTATTAAGTCTATGACCAATGGTATTGGGACTGACGTTATTATTGAGGCTGTTGGTACACCAACCCTTGAAGAGTCGCTTAGGAGTTTACGTATGGGTGGTAGGGCGGTGATAATTGGTAATGTGAATCCAGACGTTAGTTATGCCCTTAGGCTTGGCTATATAATTATGAAGGATATTTCAATAATTGGTAATGTCAGGTCTAATAAGACTGATGTTGCTGAGACCTTGAGATTATTAGGTAAGGGTTACGTTAAGCCCGTGATTGCTGCCACATACTCACTAGATATGTTTAGTAAGGCCTTAGAGTTACTAAGAAATGGTTCTAGGGTTGGTAAGGTACTCATAAAACCCTAGTCATATCAATTCGTTAGAATAATAATGATTTTTATTGAATCCGCTTACGTGGCACTAGCTTGGTTTGTCTATTTATTTTCTACAATAAGAGAAGATTAATAAATAGGTCTTGACACACAAACTCCAATGCCCACTGACATAATGTGGGTTATAGGTGGGCCGCAAGGCGGTGGTATTGATACAGGAGCCAATGTATTCATGAGAGCTGTAGCTAGGGCTGGTTATTACGTGATTGGAGATAGGGAATATTTCTCGAATATTAAGGGTAGGCATAGTTACTTTATGGCTAGAGCTAGCGAGGAGCCGAGGGGTGGGTTTCTAGGTACGATTGATGTGTTGGTTGCTCTCGATGCAGAGACCATGTTTACTCATTTCCAAGATGTCAAGCGTGGTGGTTATGTAATTGTTGACACAACAACATTCAATACGAAGCTTGATCAGCTTCAATACATGGAGGATGAATTGAAGGAGAGACTCAGGGAGTGGTTTAGTAAGGTTGGTGTTGAACCAACAGTTAAGGGTATAATTGATTATTTAAGGAATAATGGCATTAACGTCTTGACACTACATTACGCAGATCTACTGCAAGATATTAAGAAGAGAATGCATGATGTTGACCTACCCTCACTTATTGGTAGGTACTCCAACGTAATAATGACCGCGTACTCTACCGCAATAATGGGTCTGCCTATCGAATATGTATTCAAGGGTCTTGAGGATGTGTTCACAGGGAGAAGAGGCAAGTTGCTTGAGTATAACAAGGCGGTTGTGGAGGTTATTTATGAGTATGCAAAGTCCATGAAGACCAACATAACTCTGACACCGATTAAAAGGAATGTTAGGGCTATAATCGTTAATGGTAATGAGGCTGTCGCCATAGGCAAGATACTCGGTGGACTCAGGTTCCAGACGTACTACCCAATAACACCAGCTGCTGATGAGTCCTTCTTCATCGAGGCTCATAATATTGTTGACCTAGACCCAGTTACAGAGGAGGCCAAGGCCTTAGAGAAGGCTGGTGTTGTAGTTGTTCAGACGGAAGATGAGATTTCCGCAATAAACATGGCAATTGGCGCTGGCATTGCAGGTACTAGATCAGCAACCGCAACCTCAGGTCCAGGTTTAAGCCTAATGGTTGAGGGTGTGGGCTACGCCGGCATGAATGAGGTCCCCGTCGTAATAACACACTACCAGAGAGGTGGACCGAGCACTGGTTTACCCACAAGGAATAGCCAGTCGGACTTGAGGTTTGTGATACATATGAGTCATGGTGAATTCCCAAGGATAGTAATATCCTCGGGTGATCATAGGGAGGCCATTGAGGATGCCTTCAAGGCCTTAAATTGGGCTGAGAGGTATCAAATGCCTGTTTTCCACCTAGTGGATAAGGCGTTGGCTAATTCTTACTCCACAGTTGTTTGGGATTTAGATGAGAAGGCCTTGAAAATTGACAGGGGACTAATAGTAACTAAGGATGAGAATGACTACAGGAGGTTTAGGATAACAAAGGATGGTATTTCACCAAGGTCAATACCTGGGCTAGGTCCAATATTCTGGATGACTGGCGATGAGCATGATGAATTCGGTCACATAACGGAGGACCCTGTCATGAGGACTGAAATATATGTGAAGAGAATGAAAAAACTTGAACTTGCCGATAAGGAAATACCACTTGAGGATAAGGTTAGACTCTACGGTGCTGAGGATGCAGAAATAACATTGATTGGTTGGGGTTCAAGCAAGGGCGTCTTAATTGACACGATGAACATGCTGAGCAAAGAGGGTTACAAGGTGAACTTCCTGCAGTTGAGAATGTTCATACCATTCCCAACAGACTTCGTGAAGAATATCCTAGGTAGGGGACAGTTGCTCATTGATGTTGAGTCCAATTATGAGGCTCAGGCAGCCGCTGTGATTAGGGAGAAGACTGGTATTGAGGTTAAGCATAAGGTCCTTAAGGTCACAGGTAGGCCTGTATTCGTTGATGAAGTTTATGATGCTGTGAAGAAAATATTGAAGGATGGAGATGAGAGAATAGTACTCATGAGAGGCCCGTAGAGACAAAGTTAATACCTTAAATATCTCTCCCTGGGTATTAAATCAATGAAGGCAGTTACGGTAATACCTGGAGTACCAGAATCGCTTAGATTATTAGATGCGCCGAAGCCAAGCCCAGGTAAGGGTCAAGTATTACTCAAACCAATTAGAGTTGGTGTTTGTGGTACTGATAAGGAGATAATTGAGGGTAGGTATGGTAAGGCCCCGGAGGGCAGTCAATATTTGATTCTTGGTCATGAGTCTGTGGCTGTTGTTGGTGAGTTGGGTGATGGTGTTGATGGTGTTTCGCCTGGGGATATTGTAGTACCAACAGTAAGAAGACCCCTTAATTGTGATTTACCCGTGGACTTTTGCCCGGTGGGGCATTACTTAGAGCATGGTATTTGGGGTTTGCATGGTTTTGCTGCTGAGTATGCCGTAACAGACGCCAAATACCTAGTCAAAGTACCCAAAGAAACACAAGACATAGCCGTACTAACAGAACCACTATCAATAGTCGAGAAGGGGATAGACATAGGACTCAGGATTGGGCAAGCAAGATTTGAATGGAAACCAAAGAATGCCTTAGTACTCGGCGCAGGACCAGTCGGGCTTCTAGCAACAATGGTGCTAAGACTAATGGGGCTTAATACAATAACCACAGCCACAAGGCCACCAGAGAGCCTAAAGGCAAAGCTTGTGGCGGAGCTCGGCGGTAGGTACGTGGACTCAGCAACAGAGCAGTTAAGTGGGGAATACGACATTGTCATAGAGGCCACCGGATCACCAACAGTTGCAATCGAGGGTCTAAGGCACCTTGCGCCCAACGGTATTTACGTATTACTCGGTGTATACCCAAGCGGTGGTTCCATGAATGATATAGGGGGTACAATGACAGAAATGGTCCTTAACAACAAGGTCGTTGTAGGCTCGGTGAATGCCGGTATAAAGCATTTCGAAATGGCCTTGGAACACTTGAAAAAGGCCAAGGAGGAATTCAATAACTGGCCATTAAAGCTAATAACCAAGAGAGCAAACCTAGAGAATTACCAAGAGGCCTATACCTGGACTCACGAGGATATAAAGACCGTACTAGAGATAGCACCATAGACCTTATCCGCTACATGCTGATTTTGCACACCCTTAGATTACGCAAATAGTATCTTACCCCGATGATTTTGGGGGAGATATATTGAGGAGAAGCCTTGAAAATATTAATACGTTATAGGGAGGCGCTTGAGGAGGGCATCTTAATAGTTCTCTGCTTGAAGTTGGGTAATAATCCTCCATGCCCCATTAAGGCTATCTCCTCCTTCGTTGGTATTAGGTCGGCCATTAACCTAGGTAGGAATATGTCTAGGGCATTGTATTGATTATAATAAATACCTCCGGCGGACACGGACAATATTGGCGTATTGTCTAGCTTGGCTATCATTGTCATTGTTGTAGGCTTTATGGGAATTCCATAGGCTATTACCTCAGCCCCCATCTTCCTTATGGCTGTTGGGGTCTTGTCCGTTGGATCCACCGACATACCTCCAGTAGTTACCACAGCCTCAGCTCCCTGTCTTACGGCCTCCCTTATGGCATTTATTATCCTCTCTTCGTCATCAGGAACCACCTCCCTATACACTATATTCCACCCAAACTTATTCGCCCTCTCCTTAATAACTGGGTAATAAAGATCCTCCCTTCTACCTTGGTAGATCTCTGTTCCTGTTATCACAACACCAAGCCTACTTCTCTTAAATGGAATCACATTAACGACACCTCTATACTTAAGTAAACCCTCAACATCAGACCTCCTCATACTAAGTGGTATAACATCAATGATGCCCACTAGATCATTTACAATAACCCCAGTATAACTAGCCTCAGTAATTAGGAGAACAGTCTCACTAAGATTTAGCTTTCTCAGGGAGTCTACATCCACAACTAAGACACCATTAACACTAGCCAATAATCGCGCAGAACCTTGTCTAGCGAGTTCAACACGGACGTTCTCACCAGCCACAGCCTCAGCTGCGATCTTCGCAATCTCCCACTCATACACGATATCATTAGCCTCCTCGTCACCAATAACCCAGACAAAATAAACGCCCGAGTTCTTAAGCTTCTCCACATCCTCCCTAGTTATTACATGGCCTCTAGGTAGAAGCACGGTAGCTCCATCTAAACCTACGTATGTCGTATCATAACCTAAAGCAAGGCCTATTGCATCATCAACCCTAACAAGCCTCATGCAGTTAGTAACTGTTGTGATACGTATTATTAAGTATTTACTTAATCATTTAATCAAGCACAAATGACTTATTAATACCGCACACAGAGCTAATTAACAATGGAGCAGTTGAAGGTTGGCTTCATAGGGCTTGGAATAATGGGCGGCGCAATGGCAATGAATATTCACAAAAGGGGTTTTCCATTAATCGTGTACAACAGAACAAGGAGTAAGACGGAACCCTTCGCAAGGCTCGGAATACCAGTAGCTAACTCACCCAAGGAGGTTGCTGAGAATAGCGATGTCGTAATTGACATGGTTGTCGATGCACCGGATGTTGAGGAGGTACTATTTGGAAGGGATGGTGTTATTCATGGCGCTCACTCAGGACTAATTGTCATAGACATGAGCACAAACTCACCGGATTATGCTAGGTACTTCGCTAAGAGGCTTGCTGAATACGGTGTTGAGTTCCTGGATGCTCCAGTAACTGGTGGTGATATTGGTGCTAGACAGGGAACATTGACAATAATGGTTGGTGGTAAGAGAGAGGTTTTTGAGAGGGTTAAGCCCGTGTTTGAGGCCATGGGTAAGACGATAGTCTACGCCGGTGAGGTTGGTAACGGGCAAATGCTTAAGCTATTAAACCAAATAGTGGTTGGTATAAACATGTTAGCAGTTACAGAGGCCATGGCACTGGCTAAGAAGGCGGGTATTAACATGGATGCACTCTTCACTATATTATCCACAGGAGGAGCTAACTCCTTCACTGTTCAATACTACATGCCAAAGATGATGAAGGGAGACTTCGAACCAGGCTTTAAAACAGCTCACTTAAAGAAGGACCTTAGGTACGCCCTAGAAATTGCAAATAGGCTCAATGTATCATTGCCAGGAACCGCGCTCACCCTAGAGCTATACAATGCCCTACTCTCCAAGGGACTTGGCGAGAAAGGCACGCAGGCATTACTGAAGCTATACTATGAACTAGCAAACATTAATGAATAAGCAACTAAAAATGGAAAATCCATAAAACTCTAATTTGTTTTAGAGAATCCTAGAGGTATATGATGATGTTCATGTATTGTTGGTGCGGCCGCCGGGATTCGAACCCGGGTTCTGCGGCTCGGCAGGCCGCCATCCTGGACCAGGCTAGACTACGGCCGCATGTTTACGCTCCTTACTTGAGCATTTAAGTTTTTTGTCATTAAGGGCTAAATGCAAGATAAGGCAGGCTTAGGTTCGTACCGTATTCATGTCGTTGAGTGAGTCTTAGTAGCTCTAATGTCGCTAGACTTAAATCAATGATATGGATGCTTGTGAGGAAATGTTAATTGCAATAAATGATTAAACACTTAATATGTGAAGGAGGAAGAGTTTTTAATTTTATTGCTTAATTGGCTGATTAATGGAGTTTCTCGTACTTAATTGGGATAGATTGGTAGACTTGACTCTTGATCTTTCGTTGTTGATTAAGGGGTCTAGTCGTAGGTTTGACTCTGTGGTTGCTATCTTAAGAGGTGGGTTTGTCGTGGGTAAGTTAGTTAGTGATTTTTGGGCATTGAAGATTTGGTCGTGCTTGGTTTAACGAGTTATGGCACTAAGGTTGGGTCTGGCGAGGACCCCGTAGTGACTTATCCAATAACCCGTGACTTGAGGGGTAAGGATGTGCTTATTGTTGATGATGTTGCTGATACTGGCAGAACTCTCATAGTTGCCAGGGACTTGCTTAAACTGTACGGTGTTAAGAATATGCAGACTGCTGTCCTCTATGTGAAGCCTTGGTCGAAGTTTAAGCCAGATTATTATGTTGACATTACTGATAAGTGGATTCTCTTTCCTTGGGAGGTTGGGGAGATTGTTAGGAATCAATTGAGGAGTTCTGACATAAATTCTGTAATTAATAACTTAGGTCTGAACAATCATTTTAGTGATGCTTTCATTAGTAAATTTATTAAGCTATTTCAATAAATTAATTATTCATACTCTATGGTAGCTGGTGGTTTTGGTGTTACATCAAATCCCACTGCAGCAACCCTATCATCACTATTCATTACCTCTCTTGCAATATCCATCAAAATCTCGCGGGGTATTCTCGGAACGTCCGCTGTCATGAAGTCCTCAGTAACCACAGCCCTTATCGAAACGAAATACTCACCTTTACTCCTACTCATTAACTCATAAACTACATGAGTCACCTCATACCTAGTTGTTAAATAGTTATGAAGCTCATACACGGAGCTCCAATTATTCAGTTCACCCCTAACTAATGCAATGTACCCATAGGCTCTGGAATCTCCCTTAACTCCAGTCGCCTTAGTGCTAAATAACTCGACTGATAAGTTGCCTAGTTGTCTAACCTCATTACTCATGGGTTCACTATATACCTTATTGTATTCCCAGGCCGCAGCAAACCATTGACTAAGACTAAGGTTTACCAAACTCTTCTCTACAATTTCCGTAGCTCTCCTAACAACGTCAAGCTTCTCAGATGTTAACTTACCAACAGCCCTTATACTCAATCCAGGTCCTGGAAATGGCTGCCTATTAATAATCTCACTAGGAATACCGAGATACCTAGCGATTTCCCTGACTTGATCCTTATAGAATTCTCTTAGAGGTTCAATGAGTTTAAATCCGTACTTGCCCACGGTATCTATGCCTATTTGTTCTAGGACATTATGCTGAGTTTTAATGCCACCCTTAGTTTCTATCCAATCCGGTGCTATTGTTCCCTGAACTAACCAGTCGCAATTATAATCTCTAGCTATCTTAGACAATACCGTGTAGAATATATTCCTAAACCTAATTCTCTTTTCTTCTGCATCACTTATACCAAGCATTTCCCTATAGAATTCCTCATGAACATCTAGTATTGTTAAGGGTAATAAGTTATTTAGTAAGGATTTGACGTTAATGGGTTCATTAGCCCTCATAAAGCCTGTGTCTAAGAATATAGCCTTTAACTTATCACCAAGGGCTTTCCTCACGATTACAGCACTTGTCGTACTATCAACACCTCCGCTTATTGCGGCCAGGGCACACTTTATCGGTAATGATCTGATATTATCAACTATGTTATTTACTACGTTCTCAACTCTCATTGTTCATTATTTTAATAATTCATTTTTTAAATATGTTATTCTTAACACTGCATTACTAACGCTATTTGTTTAAATAAATGTAATAACAATTACTCCTCACCACATAGACTTAGGAAATTCCTCATAATTAACGAACCAAACTCGGTATGTCCAACCTCTGGGTGAAACTGAACACCAAACCTAAGTCCACCTTCCCAAACCATTGCCTCAACCGGAACCCTAGAACTATGGGCTATGACCCTAAACTCCCTCGGTGCCTTAAGGACACTTATGTTATGACTCTCCCAAGCAATGAACTCCTTGGGCAATCCCTTGAGTATCGTGTCCTCGTCATCAACGTAAACCTTAACACCACCAAACTCAGGTGAATTCTCACCTAACTCTCCGCCGTATGCATAAGCCATTAGTTGGTGACCTAGGCAAATACCTAATATAGGCCCTGTGAACTCGAGTATATAATTAATGGCATTACCAGTCCTTGGAATGTCTTGAGGTATGTTCCAGGGGCCACCACTAATTATTAAGCAATCAAAGGATTTCTCAACATGGTTAATATCCTCATGAGGATCTATAAGAACGCCTTGAAACCCAAGCTCGGTAATGCGCCTAAGTATTAAATGATTGTATTGGCCACCGAAATTTAAAATCCCAACTTTAGTCATTATCTCTCTAATACAATATTTCTTTAAATGCCTTTCATTAAGAGGTAGCATGCTGGTTGTAGTTATTGTTTAATTAAATCTTTAAATAATAATCATGAATTTCAGTTTAATCAATTATTTAAACGATACACCATATTTATTCATAGAAAACTTTATAAATATTTCATTAAACGATGGAATAATGGAGGATCATTCAGGAATCTTCCTTAGAGAGTCCACGGGTTTGGTTAAGGAGGCTGGGCTTTGGGATGCTGTTTCAATAAACATGGCTAACATGTCCATGGGAGCTGCCTTAGGCACGGTGGGCTTTACATTGGCGTTATTGCCCAGTGTTGTTGGTGTTAACTTAGTCTATGCCTCATTATTGGCTTTTCTGCTCTCAATACCTCAGATTATTGTTTATTCAGTATTGACTAAGTATATACCACGGACCGGTGGTGATTATGTATGGTTAAGTAGAGCCTTCGGTCCTAGGTTTGCTTGGCTGGTTAATGGGCTTGTCATGGCTTTTGTTATTCAGGCGTTGGCTTATTACGCATTGGTTAGTATTGCTGGTGTGTTTCAGTTAGAGTCTGTGCTTCCAGTACTTGGTTTCAATGTGTCATTCAATACCTGGGATATGATTGGTGTGGCAATTGCCTTCTTTGCTTTCATAGTGCTTGTTAATATACTCGGTACTAAGTACGGCTTTAGGTTAATGACTGTATTAACCTCAATATCCCTTCTTGGACTTATCATAGCCATAATTATACTACTCACCACACCTAGGTCCGTGATGATGAATGCTGTAAATCACTTATTACCCAATGGTTATTCCTACGCATTATTAAGCAGTGAATACAAAGGTCCTGAGACCACCCTAAGTGGTATATTAATGGTTATACCCTTCTTTGCCTTATATGTTTATCCGTGGCTTATGGCAGGACCGGCGATAGCCTCTGAAATTAAGGGCAGGTCGGCAGTTAGGTATAATGTTCCCGTGGCTGCCCTTATTACCATGATTCTTATGACTTTGGGTTTTGGTGTTTTGTATTATTCTTTGGGTTTTGGTTTTGTTACTATGGCTTTGTCTAATCCTGATGTTAATGGTTTTGTGAATTTTTGGAGTGTTGCTATGG
>JZWU02000003.1:0-75249 GCA_000960865.2 Vulcanisaeta sp. AZ3
CCAAAGGGTAGGAAGGGCTTCGTAATGGCACTCTTCAAAACACCAGACGGAAAAACAATAAGAAAAGTAATAGCAAAAGTAGACGAACAAGGAAACATAACAACCTAAAACAAAACTCTTTTCATGATTAAAATTAAATATATATAATATATTTTTATTTTAATATTCAGTGCCGCATTGATATTCTATGGGTTGTTGGTTGATTATAACTATAGACTGTACGAGACCTTGTGATTGTTCGAGCCAGCATCCACTGAGTCTAGCGTCGAATCCAGGTATAGGAGAGGGTGATGGCGTAATAATTGCTGATTGGGAGTACAAAATACCATGTTGCATAGCCGTAGTTAAAGCGATAAGTGTTAGGGAGAATAAGACATATGTTTATTTAATGAACTGTTCAGGACTGAATACGCTTGATGAGGATATTATGGGTAAAGTAATGAAGATAATAAGGACATTAGACTTTATGGGAATTATTGACATAAGCCAAGATATTCCTTGCCCATGGGATTTTGGCGGCCCCGGTGGGATTTGAACCCACGACCTACGGCTATCTCCAAGGGATTTACCGAAGGCCGCCGCTCTAACCTGGCTGAGCTACGGGGCCCTCATTTATTTTGCAATCTGTTGCTTATTTACTTTTACGTTAGGGTATTACCTCTGTTGAGTCTAATGTTGGGTCGTAGATTAATTGCTCTCTTTTTATTATCCCCTGCTGCATTAATTGTTCAATTTCAGGTACTATATTTAGTACCTCCCTTATTGTTTCCCTTGTTATATAATCCACAGCCTCAACTCCATCCTCACCCCAGTAATTCTTTTCCTCCATTATTGCGTATAGGCATCTACCACCGCAGTATCTTCTATATTCACATTTTTGGCACTTATCCGGTAATTCTATGCTCATAAGTTTAAAGCCTGTGCTCACATTGCCAAGTACGGCCCAATCCTCCCTAACAGCTATTGGGCATGCTAGCACCCTACCGTCTGTTGATATTGCCACTGCCTTATATCCCGCACCGCAAGGTGGCCCCTCGTATGTTGTGAAGAAATGGGCGTTTAGGATACCTAGTATGGGTACTATGCCTAAGACTGTGCCTTTACGTGCATTCTCCAAGAATAGATTGACCAACCTCCTAATGCCTGGTAAGTAGCTCCTAATTGCCCAATCAAGTACGTCCCACTTCTCGGTCCATATAACATTTAATTGCCAATGCACATAATCAAAGCCTAGATTTAATAAATGAGTAACGTCTGTATATATGTCCGTTAATTGAGTAACTGTCATCCTAGCTATTAACCTCTTAACCCCCGCATCCCTCAAATAACTAACCGCTTTCATCGCTCTTTTATACACGCCATTACCCCTATTAGCATCCGTTACCTCCTCTCTACCATCAATAGACAGTAAAACCACATCCATCCTTTCCCAATAATCTCTCGGTAATAAATTAATGAGCGTGCCATTAGTCTGAATACCGAAGCGCCTTACCTTCACATTATCCATAACCTTCATTATGAAACCAGGGTTTAGTAGAGGTTCGCCTCCATAGAATATAACTGTTGCATTTTTGTCCTTCTCGATAAGCTTCTTTAACGCTTCTAAGTTATACATAACCCTCCAGGGAACAATATTTGGGCTAAATGAACCCCCGCAATAAGTGCACCTTAAGTTACAAGCCCCTGTTGTGAATATTAACCAAAGCACTGCCCCTTCGAGCTCTCCTGTTCTGTTAGGAATGTTTTTAAAGTCTAGTTTGATGTTTTGTCCGATGGATGTATTGATAATACTACAACTATTTGGGACGAGCCAGTCCAATGCGTGGTTAGTATTCATATCTAATATTATTTGGTTAGCTTTCTTATTCATGTTCTTCTTTCAAGATTATGTCATGATATGGAGATACGCATATACTGTTGGCAGCTTCTTAACAAGCTTAGGCAGATTGCTGTCCAACAATGTGAATCTAGTGACGAATCATGTGAACCAATTACTAAAATCTAATGGTTCTTCCCAGGAGGTTAATAAGGGTGTTGTGGAGAAGACTATCCAGGATTTAATGGAGTTTATAATAATTGAACCGATAGCTAATGAACCAACGGGGCTTATGAGAACGCTTAAACTACTAGTCACCTCATATAATGAGAAGCTTGAGAGTTCGATTAGGGCTATATTACCGAATATTGATAGAGCTCTTATGCAGAATGTGGTTGATGCAGTAGATGGTTTGAGGGAATTGAATTTCATATACAAGGTCGTAATGCATTACTATAGATTAAGTAATAAGTACAAGAATCCATATCTCATGATGCAGATCTACATGCTACTGCCAATACTTAGGGAATATGTGAATGCCCTAAATAGTGCAATATTAACATTCCTCAAGGGGCAGCCTGTTGGTGATGCTGCAGGGCCATTAACTGTTTATAGGTTTATGAAGAGTTGTTCAAGTCTTGAGGAGATCAGTCATAATGTTAAGGACACGTACATAGGGTTCTGTAACTTCGAGGATAGGAAGGTTTACCTCATTAAGGCCAGAGGGCCAGGTGGAACTGTTGGTAATCTCGATGATGCGGTATCCTACTTAATCGAATCTATTGGTATTAAGCCTAAGATTATAATTACCGTGGATGCAGCCCTAAAATTAGAGGGTGAGAAGACGGGTTCTATCTCTGAGGGTGTTGGTGTCGCCATGGGTGGTATTGGTGTTGAGAGATTTAATATTGAGAGGACTGCCAGTAAGTACGATATACCACTATACGCCGTGCTTATAAAGATGAGCATGCCAGAGGCTCTCTCTGCCATGCCTAAGGAGGTTGAGAGTGCGGTTAATGAAGCAGTGGAGAGGGTTAAGAGGGTTATTAGGGAGGGTGTTAGGGCTGGTGAGGAGGTTTTATTAATTGGTGTTGGTAATACTGGAGGTGTAGCTCAATAATTAGCTTATTCCTAACCTAGTGATAAACCCTGCCTTATTCAAGAGGGTTTATTCTTCATTATTTCCCTGGAGTATAGAATTATAATTATCACATACCAATGGGTTGGGTGGTTAGTAATTTATTTAAATGGTTAATGCGCGAGTTTCATTGTGAGTTTCGAGTATTACTACATAACAATCGTGAGTACAATCATTTTAGTAATTGCCATAGTAATTGCGGTGATTATGAATGAGAAGTATCGCAAGGCAATTAGTAAGTATTTAACGCAAGCTAGCGAAGCTAAGGGTGAGGGGCAGGTATTAAGTGGCGATCTTGAGGTGCTTGTGTGCTCTCGTTGTGGTTATTCAACAACAATACCCTTTAGGGTTGGTGATTACGTGGGTAAGGTTGTTAATGAGACTTGTCCTAAGGATGGGGAGAAGCTTGTTGTTCATGCGATTTATTCTACAGGGGCCACCAGCGCTTAGTAAGGTAAGCTTTATATTTTGTCTAGCCTTATCAAGGTCTCGTGACCCATTTTAATCAGTAAGGTTGTGAGTATAAATGACGTTTTTAGTCTAAATGAGGGCGCTGAGGTAACCATTAGAGGTTGGGTATATAGGAAGAGGGAATTGAGAGATAAGGTATTCCTCGTTGTGAGGGATGGTAGTGGAATAATTCAAGCAGTAATTGATAAGTCTAATCAAGATTCGTGGGACATAGCATCAAAATTAAACATAGAATCTTCAATAGTCCTCACGGGTATAGTGAGGAGGGAGCCCAGAGCACCAGGTGGTTCTGAGGTTCATGTTGAGAGAATTGATTGGTATTACGTTGGTAATCCATTTCCAATAAATGAGGATGCTGCTAAGGCTGATAGTGAGTATCTACTTGACATCAGGCACTTATGGGTTAGAAGTAGGAAGATGTGGGCTGTGTTAAGAGTTAGGCATACAGTGTTTAGTGCAATACATGAGTTCTTCAGATCCAGGGGGTACTTTGAGGTTCAAGGTCCTATGTTTGTGTCGGCTGCTGTAGAGGGTGGTGCAACTTTATTCCCTGTTAAGTACTTTGATAGGGATGTGTATTTAACGCAATCCTCACAATTTTACTTAGAGGTCCTAATATATGTGCTTGAGAAGGTGTATACCGTTGCGCCAAGCTTTAGGGCAGAGTCCTCGAGGACTAGGAGGCACTTAACTGAGTTTTGGCATGCAGAGGCTGAGGAGGCTTGGCTTCAATTTGATGGTTTGCTTAATCTCCTTGAGGACTTAATAACGTACATTGTTGATAAAGTTCTTGGGGAGAGACGAGAAGAATTGAAATTATTAAATAGAAACACAAAGATACTAGAGAATACTAAACCACCCTTCTATAGAGTTAGTTATGATGAAGCCATAGAAGTACTTCAGAGAAAAGGATTGAACATTAAATGGGGTGATGATATTGGCGCAGATGAGGAGAGAGCACTAACACTTGAATTCGATAAACCAGTACTATTGCACCACTTCCCTGAGAAGATTAAGGCGTTTTACCACAGGAATGACCCAAGTAGGCCAGAGACTACGTTGAGCGTTGATGTATTGGCCCCTGAGGGTTATGGTGAAATTGTGGGTGGTGGCGAGCGTATATATGACTACGAAGAATTACTTAGTAAAATAAAGAGGTTCGGGCTTAAGTCTGAGGACTATGACTGGTACTTAGACTTAAGGAGGTTTGGTTCAGTACCACATGCTGGTTTTGGTCTCGGTGTTGATAGATTAGTTATGTGGATTTGTGGTCTCGACCACATTAGGGATGCAATACCTTTCCCACGTGATGTAAGGCGTGTAAGACCTTGATCAGGTAATTAAAATGGTCCGTTTATTAGTAACGGGTACTCCTGGTGTTGGTAAGACGACGATAGCAATGGAGCTTTCAAGGACTTATGGGATACCTATGGTTAATATTAATGAAGTATTGAAACCTGTGCTTAAGTGGGATGCGGAGTTAATGACAAATTACATTACTGACGAGAATAGAGCACGGATATTAGTTAGGGATTACTTGAGGAGCTTCAATTCTTACATAATTGATACTGTGGCTGTGAATTTATTTGATGAGTCACTAATTGATTGGTGTATAGTTCTTAGATTAAACCCATTATATCTCATGGATAGATTGTCCAGAAGAGGTTGGTCTAGATGTAAGGTTGTGGAGAATGTGTTGGCTGAGGTTGTTGGTTCATCCATAAGCATGGCCATTAATGTGTTCGGTGTAGATAGGGTTATTGAGGTTGATACCACGGGTATGAGCGTTCATGAAGTTGTGAATTCTATAATTAATTATATATCTTCAGGAAGAGCCATCGTTGGAGTTGTTGATTGGCTCGACTTTCTCGATACGGGCACCATAATTAGTCTAGATCAGGAGTTAAGCAAGTGTTTATCAATACTTAATGATCAGTATACCTAACACTTCTTATTAGTCTCTTAATCTCAAACATGAATAATCTATTCCAACCAACGCTCTCCAACCTTTTACTAATTATCCTAAGCGTGCCAGCTCTGAGACTTACGAGTAGTACCTTACTAACATGCTTACCCTGTACGAAGAACCTAGCCAATACTAACTTCTCACTACCATATTCAAATACATAATTCTCAACCGTTCTATACCTACCAAGCGTATCCTTAAACTCCTCCTCAGCAAGGTCTAAATACGAGGATAAATCTGGATCTATCTCCATAGACTCAAGTCTATGCAGACCGGCATTCTCAAGGTCGAGGATGGCCACGTCTAGGTCTCTCTTGACCTCAAATATTGCAACGCCATAAATACGCATTTCGGTCACCACGTCAATCAAACAACCATAGTTTAAAAACATTTTGTTTAAATGATTATTAAAGAGGCGGGGTTAGGTTAATATATGAACATAGTTAAGCCATAGATAGTAAATCACAGTATTAACTATGGTTATGGGTACGCCATACCTTAAGAACTCAAGAAAACCAAAGCCCTCACCGCCTCTCTTCTCACTAGCTTCGCTAATTATGACATTACTAGCGGCACCGATAAGTGTTAAGTTGCCAGCTATTGTACTCGAGGCAGCGAGACCTAACCAAATCACGTAATTACTAGACGATACACCTAATTCCTTAATTAAGGGTATGTAGAGGGCCACCATTGGCACATTACTAATCACTTGACTAAGGAGTAATCCCGATATGAATACTCCCAATAGAGTTGTGGGTTGCGGTAGGTAATGCGATAATGCATTAAGAAGCCCTGAGTTTAGGGCCCCCTCGCTGACTATGAATAGTCCTATGAAGAATAGTATTGTTGTCCAATCCACATTATGAGCAATACTCCTCCTATCAGCACCGCTGAGTAAGTATATTACTGATGCGCCCATGAATGTTAAAGTCACTGGTGTTAAGTATGGGCTTATGTTCATGATATCCGTTATGAAGTATAGCGGTATTAATACTAATAATATTGTTAGAGCAATGTATGTAAGCCTCTTGTTAATAATCATCTCCTCAGGCCTTCTAATATCCGTGATCACAACCTCATCACTAACCTCCCTCTTAAATAGAAGCAGTAATAATGGGTATGTTATTAATACGTTTATTATTGTCGGCAGAATTAAGTAAATAGCAAACTCCACAAAAGGTTTTGACATACCTGATTCTAATGCAATAAGTAAGTTCTGTGGATTACCAATGGGTAATGCCACGCTACCAATCGTTACTCCAAAGGCTAATGCGTAAAGTAATGGTTTTGCATTGATTTTAGCCTGCCTTCCCATAGACACTATGACTGGAGTGAAGGCACCTGCAATACCATCATTGGATAATGCCAATGAGAGTAATGCCGATAACCCAAAGACCCTAAATAATAACCTATTAACATTATGGCTCCTTACTAATAATTTATATGCTAAATAACTGAAGAACCCGCTAACCTCTAGAGCTGACGATATTGTAAATAGAGATATTAAGAATAGAATGACATTTAAGTTTATTGAGGAAAGAGCTTGCTGCGGAGTCAACACTCCGAGAACAATTGTAAGAGCCGCGCCAAGCAGCATGGCCGCCCATGGCTGGACATTAATTCTACCAACACCTCGCAGCACTATTAAGCCGTACGTGATCATTAATATTAATAGATCTTCAATAAATTTAATAGGTGTCATACTTCGTTAATGGTATCGCTAAATAATTAAAATTAAAAGCCTTATGCCTAGGTACAATAAAAGGTTAATTAGGAGTTATGGGCTTGACCTATTGGTGATGAAGCTCGAGAGGATTGATTGATGAGAATACGTAGGCCTTGCTGAGGATTATTTACTTAATCTAGCTATTAATTATCCCTAGGTAGATTATGAGGATGATGTTGAGTAATCTTTCAGAGGATGTGAGATCCATACTCACCTTCTTCACAATAATCCCAATGGGTGGATCTCATGATGTGTTAAGAGCCTTCAGGAGGGCTTGGCTTGCTATCATAATCGTGCCACCAATAACGGGCTTAATACCTGGTTTTGTAGGTTTTTATCTTTGGGTATTTACACATAATAATTTACTTTCCGCATCACTGGCATATGCATTACTATTAATACTCACAGGCCTCAACCACATTGATGGTTTTTCTGACGTAATTGATGCATTAATGGTTAGAGGGTCTGTTGAAGAGAGAATTAAGGTTTTGAAGGATCCCCATAGGGGTTCGGCAGCAATAGCAATGGTTGTATTATTAATAGCGGTTGCCATATCTGCATTAACGGGATTGCCTAATTACATGTGGCAATCATTATTTACGGCCGAGATCGCGTCAAAGGCAGCCTGCTGCTTAAGTGCGTTGATTGGGAGGGAACCGCCGTATAGGGGGTTGGGATGGCAGTTAACAGTTAGTATTAAGGAGAGTTGGTATTATGTTGCTGTTTTTGTAGTTATTGGTCTCTCCATAGTTTATGTAATAATGGGTTTTTTGGGTTTAGTAATCTCCCTGGGCTCTGTGGTGGTTAGTGTATTGTTGTTCCTTATAATCCAGAGAAGTTTTGGTGGTGCCGTTGGTGATTTGTATGGATTTACCCTAGAAGTGTCGAGGGTAATTTCCCTATTATTACTTACTATATTTATTAATGTATTATCTTATAAGTGAGATATCTTAATCAAAGTAGTGTTGCTTTAATAAGACCCACACATAGGTAACTTCTCAGCATGGATAGCGACCCAGATGCTATAGTAAGTATAACGCCGGATCTAGCGTTAGATATGGGCTATACATATGCGGGTGGCCTTGGCGTACTTGAGGGTGATAAGTTTTACGGGGCCGCTGCACTTAAGCTTAATTATTACGTGATAACTCTCTTGTATAAAAATGGTTATGTTGATTATGACTTTGACGATAATGATAACCCAATACCCAAGCCACAACCACAACCTAAATCCTTCCTGGAAATGCTTAGATTAGCTGATACATTTACGGTTAGGTTGAGGAATGAGAATGTTGAGGTAAATGCATGGGAGTATCAATTAGGCACGGCACATGCAGTATTCCTCGAGCCTAGGAGTCCTGAGTGGACATTAAGGTTGACTGATAGAGTGTATATTGAAGGGGACGTGGAGGAAAAGTTCCTGAAGTACGTATTTCTAGCACGAAGTGCTGTGGAGTATATAAGGAGGAATATAGGGCTTGAAAATGTTAGGTACATAGATCTACAGGAAGCCTATGCAGCCATGGTACCAATAATACTGAAGATACCAGGTAGGTATAGGCTCATAATACATACACCAGGACCGTGGGGGCATCCCTCATTTCCGAATAAATTATTTGTTGAAGAGACGGGTTATAGCTTTATTGAGGATCCTGTGGTTCTCACAAGCATTGGTGCTGCAATGGCTTGGGAGGTGATTTTAGTTAGTTCTAAGCATTACGATATAATGAGGAAGGTAATTCCTCATTTTATAGATAAGGCTAGGTTCATAACAAATGGTGTTGATATAGATAGGTGGATGGACCCGGAGATTAGGATGCTCTATGAGAAGGGTTCACTAACTATTGAGGGTTTAAGGTTAGCGAAGGCTAGGCTAAGGAGTGAATTATTGGGTCTTCTTAAGTCATATAAGTCTCTCACACTTAATGAAGATACTTTAGTAACTGCATGGGTTAGGAGGATTACCCTATACAAGAGGCCGCACTTTGTGGCAAGGCTTATAGAGGATGGTGAATTCAGTGACGTAATCTTCGTACTCGGTGGGAAATCTCATCCAATGGATAAGGATGGTCTGGTCTACATGAAGAAGTTCCGTGAGTTGCATAGAAAATTTAAGAATGTGGTTTATATGCATGATTATGACGTTGAAAAGGCAAAGATAATACTTAAGGGTATCGATGCCTTCCTTTTCACACCGTTCCCTGGCTGGGAAGCAAGTGGTACTAGTTTCATGAAGGCATCCATCAACGGAACTCCAGTAATAGCATCTAGAGATGGAGCGGCAATTGAGTTATTAGTGGATGGGATTAATGGATGGTTATTCGGCAGCGACATAAGGGACTTAATAGATTTTAAAAATGACCCGAAGGGTAAGGAGATTGATGAGAAGGAGTATGAGGAGTTTAAAGCAAAGTTTGCTAAGGTCTATGACTTGTATAACTCAGATAAGGAGAGATTCTACCTAGTTGGTCTAAGTGCTATAATGACCTTTGTGCCTAGGGTTGACATAAGGAAGGTCCTTCGTGAGTATTATCCAGATCTCGTAAAATACGCACCATAGCATCACATGTCTCAATCTAAACCTAAGCCATAAATAATCATGGCTTCTTACGTATATGACGAGGACCATGATTCATGACTGCTTTACAGTAAAGTTAAGCTTTTAATTGCCATGTGTGCGTAGATTGCGATGCCAACGTGTAAATTATGTGGTAGGTCATTCGATACAATGAGTGAATTATACGTACACTTACATAGTGAGTGCACGAAAATTCCGAGTACGAGAAAATGCCCTATATGCGGTAATAGGTACAGGTCAATAAGTTTTATGAAGATGCATCTAATTAATGAGGCCTTATTCGAGTCAAGGCACATGAATTACTTAATCAGCATCCAGTCATAGAATTTATTTAATATTAATAGTTCCATAAGCCGTGGTTGAGAAGACAAGAACAATAGCAATTCAACGCGATTGTAAGGAGTGCCTTAATATAATCCTTAATTCTCTATCAACGCTTAAAGGCGTATTGCTAATGAGGATTTTTGACGATATGTTTGTGATTACCTACGATACTGATAAGATTAAGTTTAATGATATAGTGCAATTAATACTATCCCTAGGCGTGGGTGTTTTTCTCAGGAAGGTCATCATTTCAGTTAACACCAAGGCTTTAGATGCAGAGAGTTTATCTAAGTCACTTATTGAATCAGTAGATGGAGTTGTTGAATTAATACTTGATCCGCATGCATCATTAATATCAATACTCATGCATCCCGATGTTAATCCTAGCGAGGTTATTAATTTATTAAAAGCTAGAGGTGTGAATGTACGTGAAGTTGTAATTGATGAGGTTTCTCAAGTAATGATGGCGAGGTCTTGATTTAAGGTGGTGTTGGATGAACCAAGTCAGTAGGTAAATCTAATTGTTTGACGACCTTAGCAAGGTGCTTAAGGTATATTGTTAGCCCCCTATCCTGCGCGGCCCTATCCACAATGGCCTGTATTATTTCAATTACCACATCATAGATCTCCTTATTGACGGGGTATGGTGACCCATCCTTACCGCCTAACGCGAAGGCATACCTTCTGGGGTCTATGTTTGCAGGGTCTTCCCAATCAACTGTATCTCTATACACAAGTTCTGCTATTAGGGCTAGGGCGAGCATCGTGCTTGGGCCAAGACCCCTCACTAGTAATAATTCTTTGAAATTATTGGCCTCCCTAGCTCTCTTAATAGCATCCTCATTTATTGATGCCTCATAAGGCCTGAAGATGCCGCTTATGTATGGATTGTAGTACTTGGGTAATTCCTTGTTGAGGTACGTGAGTATTGATGAATTCCCTTTAATCATAGCCTTGATTAGACTCCAGTCCCTAATCACCTTATTGGGGTCTTGATGGACTAAGTCAAGTATGGCTTTTCTGGCATCCTCACTAACATTACTAACCATGTTTAGGGCACTCCTACCCTTAATACCCACAATACCTGTGTGTGGTTCATTAAGGAGGTCATTCTCCATCCAGATATGGTACCTCCTGGCATACCTAGTCTTCTCATTTAGACCTTGCTGTACCACGGTCCATGTACCGTCAGAACCAACAATCATCGCATGGTGGTATAACCTATACCCATCTTGGAGCGCAGTATTATCTATCTTAGCCGATAGTCTCGATACCATCTTCAGTAATTCAACATCAACATCCCACTGCTTACTAAGTTCCTCAATCTCTATTGGCGTATTCAATGCGTAGACCCCCTTACCACCAACAACCTTTATACCCACATCCTCCTTAGCCAGCGACTCCTTAAGCGCAGCAGTAGTTATTGTAGTACTTCCTGAGGAATCCCAATCCATCCCGATTATGTTATTAAAGGCTTGGAAGAATATTGGGTTCGAAAACAACCTTATTGTTTCCCTAATACCATGTTCATTAATGAGCAGTTCAACAATTAATCCACTTAACTTAACCATCCTGCTATATAACCATGGTGGTACGTGCCCCGTGTGTAACGGTAAATCGGCAAAACCCGATATACCCACGATTAATTAAGTCAGGACCCTTTATAAAGTCCTTTTGTTTAAATACCCTCGGTAAGGTCTCATTATGAGGTTATATTTTTATGCTAGATTCCGTTCACTAAAGAATTAATGGACTTCGGTCTGAGCAGGGAGGAGAGTCTATTTAGAGATTCTGTTAGGGAGTTGGGTGAACGTTACATAAAACCATATTGGGTAGATCTCGATGAAGGTAAATACTCACTACTGAACATAATACCGAGACTTGCAGAGCATGGGTTAGTCGGCCTAACCCTAAGTTCTAAGTATGGTGGTTCTGAGGGTTCATTCCTAATGGCTGCTATAGCGGCTGAGGAACTTGCCTATGCAGACCCAAGTCTAGCTGTTCCTGTTTACTTCCTACTAGAGACTGCATGGCCCTTCATAGTACAGCGATACGCTAGGGATAGTGTTAAGGAGGAGGTTCTACCGAGGCTTACCAAGGGCGAGGCTTGGATTGGTATTGCATCCACAGAGCCTCAGGGCGGTAGTGATGTTGCTAGTGAGAGGACTGAGGCTAGGCTTGTCAATGGTAAGTTTGTGGTTTCTGGTGAAAAGAATATGGTTACTGGCGTATCGATAGCTCTTAATTTACCCTATGGTGGTGGTTTTGTAACGATAACCAGAACAGGCTCCCTAGAGGCTAAACACAGGGCGATAACAACAATGTTACTTATGATCAAGAGGAATGGCGTGATCAATCAGGGCTTTGAGAATAAAGACTATGAGGAATGGGGTAGAAGAGGCATACCTACAGGTTATTTAAGACTTAATGGAATAACCGTCGACCCAGATTTCGTGCTTGGAGAGGTCAATGGGGGCTTTAAGATAGCCATGGAGGGCTTCGACGTAGCTAGGACGCTAATTGGTGCGGCTGCCCTTGGCACAACGCGTTGGATGCTTGAACAGGGTAAGGAATGGGCTAAGAATAGAGTGATCTTTGGTAAGCCCATATCCTCATACCAAGCAATTAGTTTTAAGTACGCCGAACTAAGTACTAGACTTGAGGCCGCCAGGCTCATGGTTTATAAGGCAGCTTGGTTGGCTGATGAATTCTATAGAGGCGGCTCGATCTCCATACTGGATGTTGCCAATGCTGGTGCAATGGCAAAAATGCTTGCCGTGGAATTAGCGATCGATGCTGGGCTAGAGGTTATGAAGTGGTTTGGCGGTGTTAGTTACTTCAAGGAGACGCCCATAGCTAGGGCATTGTTGGGAGCACTGAGTTATTACGTAGGTGCTGAGGGTACACAGAATATTATGAGGCTTATAATTGCTAGGAACCTAATAGGTAAGGAGGTAGAGTAGTAAGCTCGTTAGTAAAGAGTAAAGGCAAAAATATTTTTAAAATCCAAATCACGCATTCGAATGCTATGTCTCAACAAGGAGCAGTACAATCAAAGCCAGGAACGGCATATGTATTATCGCTTATAGGGAGTATACTCATGTTAATATCCGCAATTGTAATAATAATTGGAGGCGTAATATTGAGTTCTATGCAAGTTTTCTTTGGTTATCATAGATTTTACCCTATTATGCCTGGCTTTATTTTTGCGCCTGCTTTCGTAATTGTGTTTGGTATTATTGGTTTAATTGTGAGTGCGTTGGCTTTATACTTCTCTATTAGATTGAGTAGGTTAAGTGATGTTGATGCTGTGCACAATACTGGTATTGTGCTTCTCATCTTATCAATAGTAGGTCTATTCACAGCCAACGGCTTCATCATAGGCTTCATACTACTCCTCGTAGGTTCAATACTAGCTCTAACGTGGAAACCATAAAAACTAGGCCTAGAATCTCCTTTAAAAATGATTAGCAAGGCTGTTATTAAGTACATGAGGGATTTATTAAATCCCTACTCTGAATATTACTCAGACGGTATGTTAAACAGTGAGGGCATGACACTGCTAAGGATAATAGCTAGGGAAGTACTTAAGGAAAACCCAAACCTAAGGCCTAGATTTGTAAAGGCAAGGCGTAGGCGGGATTATGAGTATATTGCTGAGCTTATTAATGATGTATTTTCCTCTCTTTCGCAGCCTTCTTAATGAATTTAGTCGACTTATTGTAAATTTTATTGATGTTGAAGCCTCTACCCTTCACTATGATCATTATCAGCAGTATAATTAGCAATACCGAGGAAGCCACACGCTTAAGAAACATAATTAGCGCGCCCACTATCTTATTCACAATCAATGCACCCATGATAACTAAACGCAATAACTACTTATATCTATCTCCATAATTAAATAATACGTGGCGGAATTAACAACAGCACTTAGCATTGCCAGAATGTGTTCCTCTCTAATCGATTTAATGGGTGGTTCAACGGCTGAGTATGAATTCATACAATGGCTTCTTAATCAGATGGATAATCCAATGCTAACTTACGAGTTACATCCAATCAGCACCTTGGTTTGGAGGGATAGGTTCTCAAGGATTATTTATGGTAATAAGGAGTTTAAAGCCTTAAGCATGCCCTTGACTCTTGGGGGTTCAGGTAGGGGTAAACTCACCATGGACACTAATGATGCGGAAGGTAAGGTTTTGCTTACGGATTTTCCTGAGGATATGGATGATGCGAAGTACATGTACATAAAAGCCATGGAAAAGGGAGCCCTTGCTGTAATCTTTAGAGATAGGTATTCAGGTGTTAATAGGAGAATTGTAGTTACAGCAACTCCTGATTACTCATGGAATAGGGCACCACCACCAGTAACTCCAGCTCTCATGGTATCTAGGGAAATTGGTGATGAGTTAAGTAAGTATGTTGGTGAGGATGTAGAGTTTATTAGTGATGTAGAGACTGGTCTAGGTACTGGTTATAATCTGATAGTGAATCTTGAGGGTGATAAGGAGGAGAGTGTGGTATTGGCTGTTCATCATGATCACTGGTTAACGGGTTTTTCTGATGATTGCCTAGGGGTTGGTCTTGGCGTTCAATTACTTCTTGATAAGATTAGAAGCAGAGGTGAGTTGAAGAGGGGTTTAAGTCTAATTTCTTTCACGGCGGAGGAGGCTGGTAATCCAGGCTTTGCGGGTCTCTATTGGGCTTATGGATCCACTAGATACGTAGAATACTTAAGTAGGAGGAATTTACTCGGTAGTGTTTATGCTGTGTTTGATTTAGATGTAATTGGTAGGCAATACGTAATACACACGAGTGAAGATCTCTCACCTCAACTCAGTCAGTTAATCAATGCCCAGTGGGAGTTGCCGAAGCCCTATTTCGATGCGTTGAATTTTGAGATGAATGGTGTACCTGCAATGACAATTTCAAGTCTTGATCATTACTGGGATGTCTACCATACTGATAAAGATAATGAGAATAACATAAACATTAAGGATTTGGAATCTGCATATGACGCAGCACAGCAATTATTAAATTATTTATTGACGAATGACCTAACGCCATCACCATACATATCAGTCTTGAATAGGGACTTGGTAAGTGTTGGGTTGGGCATTGAACTTAAGGAGGATTGGTTAACGTATAGACTCGTTAAGTATTTATTATCTAAGTACCTAGTTGAGTATAGGCGTGATGGTTCTATAAAAACCATATACACGAACTCCATACTATCCTACGTGAGGAGGTTCATAAATATAAATGACATAAACCAGGTACCACTTAAGGTCGAGGAAATGGGTACCGGCAAGGTTATCATGGATACAAGTACGGTAAAGAACCTCAAACAACTAAGTAATTACATATCGCAAGTAATAGAGTCGTTAACAGAGGACATGAGTATAAACATCACAACCTAAACCTCCTTAGTTCCAGTTTTCTCTCTAATCAATGTACTAGAGACCTTATTGCCAAATCCGTCCTTAATTATCGGTACAGCAATGATATAGAGAGGCCTTAATCCTCTCTCTCTCCTCAGATTATTTATCTCAATAGCTCTCGGTAGTGTCTCTAGACTTACGACTATTGCATCAATCGTTGGATCAACAATTGTTGGGCCATATGGGTCGTTAATGAAGTCAACGATTACATCATCCTCATTACCCCCTAACTCTTTAATGAGACTCTTGAGGTTTAAGACTCTTATCTTCATGGGCTTTACCTTATATGTTTTATAGGATTGCGCAAACTCATCGCTAGTAACTCCAACTAGAACCTTACGCCCATGTTTAAGTGCCGTGAATAACAATGCAACGTGGCCTGTGTGTAGTGTGTCGAATGTACCGCCTAGGGCAACTTTCCTAAACTTATACTCTCTCATGCTATTAATTACCAGGCTAAACCTAGTTCTCGGTCCTTAATAAGTATTATATGGTTTCCTCTTTTCGTGACAAACTATATATGTAATAGTTAATTATATATAATGGGTAGAAAAGTATCACTTAAGAGTAGGTTTTTTATACTCAATTATACCCTATATGTGTGTCATCGATATATAGGAGGGTTATTAGGATTGGTGAGAAGAGTATAGGGATAACACTGCCGAGACGATGGCTTGATACAATCAACGTAGGCATTGGCGATGTTGTTGAGATTAACCTTGTGGGTAAGGTAATAGTCATTAAACCAATAACACAGGCTGGTGGTGAGACCAACGAGGTCAGCATATCGCTTAGCGGTACTGCTGATGAAACAACTAGGGTAATAATTGCGAGTTATATTGAGGGTTATGATAATATCGAGCTCATAGGCCAAAAGGATACCATTCGTAGGGCATTTTCCAGTGTTGAGAATAAGTTACCTGGTTCTCTCATGCTCGAGAGTGACGGCAGTGTATTAATTAAGGTGGCTACGAGTGAGTCAAATGTTGATCTTAATGAGGTGATTAATAGTATGGCCAATATTCTAAATTCAATGTTCGATAAATTCATTGATTATCTAAATACGAACATAATTAATCAGTTAAATGAGGTTCTCGAATTAGACAATCAAATGGATAAGCTTTACTTTTTAGCCCTGAGGACTATTAAGAAATTATCTTTTAGAGATCCGAAGAGGGCAATTGATGATACAATAGTGGTTAAAAATCTAGAGCACGCAGCGGATGCACTAGATAGGCTATCCAATGCCTTCATGAGGGTTCAACCAACGCAATGTAGGCGTGAGATTAGTGAGAAGCTTAGGGATGTTTGGACGTACATAATGAAGGCTGTGTATGCATACCTAGACAATAACATAGGTAATGCCCTGAGGGTACTTCTTGATAGAGAGCGCATGTTAAATAATATGCTTGAGCTTGCAAACATGGGTTGCGTAAACTTAAGCGATTTATTAACAGCCGTGATACATGAAGGACAATTAATTGTCGCACTGGCAGCCGACATAGCTGAAGCGTCCTTCAGTAGGCATGTTAGGAGCATTGCAAAGCCAATAAAAGTACCAACCGGAGAGGAGTTGAGCAGCGAGGAGTGATTAGGAAACGTTATGATGAGCACGTCGGTAGCTGATGGATGAGGATGGTCAGAGATGCTGAAATACGTAGATTAAGGGATCTAGAACTACTCGTACAAAACATACCTAGTTATACCCACCCTAAGTTAGTTCTTGAGCAGTACGTGACAGATGCTAACATAGTAGCTGTTGCGGTTTGGGATGCTTACATTAGGGGTTATTTAATGGGTGCTAAGGTCCTCGATCTAGGGTGTGGGACGGGTAGGTTCTCAATTGCAGCTGCACTAATGGGTGCTAGGCACGTTGCGTGTGTGGATGTGGATTTGAGTGCTGTAAATGTTGCTAAGAAATACGTGGATAAGCACGGACTTAATAATGTGGATTTCATAGTAATGGATGCGAGGCAAGATGCATTAAGGGGAGAATACAATGTTGTGTTTCAAAATCCACCCTTTGGGATATGGACAGAGAGAGGTATTGATGTGAAGTTCCTAAAGACTGCTATGAGACATAGTAATGTAATTTACACAATACATAAATTAACCACGTTAAAATTCATAAGCGAGAAATTAAAAGGATGGGGCTGCACAATGAGTATTTTGGATACGATCACAATAACAATACCACCAATGTACTTGCATCACAGGAAAAGAAAGTATAGAGTCAAGGTATTTCTGGCAAGAGCTGAGTGCGGAAATAAGGGAGGAATTAATGTGAAATAAAAGTAAAGTTAAAAATACCAATAGTGATTAAGGAAATTGCGGGGGTGCCCGAGCCAGGTCAAAGGGGACGGGTTCAGGTCCCGTTGGCGAAGGCCTGCGTGGGTTCGAATCCCACCCCCCGCACCAAATGCAGCGAGCCAACCATGGCAGGCCTACCTCAGGAGAGTTAATTTTTTAAGTTGTTGTGGTGCATTGTGATGTGATGAAGGTTCAGGTTAAGTTTCTTGCTTCGATGTATGCCGTTACTAAGGTGCTTAAGACTGAGATTAATGTACCTGAAAATACCACCGTTAAGGATTTAATTCAAATAATCGATAAGACAATAAATCCCAATTTCTCAAAGGCAATCCTCGACGACAACGGTAAGTTAAAGGTTCGTCATGTGATATTAATTAATAGTAGATCAATAGACTTCCTTAAAGGTCTAGACACAAAACTATCAAACAATGATGAAGTTATATTTTTAGGATGCTAGTTACAGCAATATCCGCCAATACAAACCTTCTATTGACAAATACTGCCATATTACTCTTCGATTTTTGGTAAGTATTTAATTCTATTTTGAAGCTTAACGTATATCTTAACCCAATCAATCTTAAACAAAGCCACTGCTAACGCCGTAAATGCCACAGCCATAATAACCTGAAACGTTGATAAGCTCACACTAAATCTTAACACTTCATATAATGATGAAAAGAGCATAAGCTCTATCGGTATCTCCACAGAGCTCTTTATTAACTTACCTACAAATATGTACGCATTTAACAATAACGGCCTTACAACAGCAGCCCCAGCACCTATGTATAAGTAATCATCAAGTGGCAGACCTGGTATTGCAGCAAGTATTATTACCAACACCCAAAACGGTGCCTTATTTGACAGAGCCATTATTAATTTAACTGCACTTGTTCTCCTAAGCGGTCTCTTTAACGCATAACCTAGAGCGTAGGATACGTTTTTAGATACTGCAGCGCCAATTGCGGTTATTACAATTACCGTCGCAATGCTATAAACAGATCCACCATTACTGAGAAGAACTAATGATGCATATACAGTGTACGCCTCACCGAAGAATGGGAGAGCATTACTTATGAAACTTATGAAAAATATTGATAGTAATGTTATTATATCCATACTCATCCTTAAACTTACTCGCCAACTTTTAGGCTTTTCAATGAGAATATAGCAATACCAACTGCTAGTGCTATTAATACTAAGCCCACGGCTAAGAACGCCACATTATAATTTATTACGGAGGTACTTACAGCATTTAACGATGCTTGGCTAACGTTTATTGGCTGTATGCTTGTTACTATGTATGCTGCATTGCATGAATTTGTTGAGGATGCAAGTTCATAAAGTGCTTGGGAGTATGATGCTGCAAGTTCATAAAGTTGGAGAGCGGCTGCTAAGTTATTCATATTGCCTGTGGAGTTATACGTGGTTAAGTAGTAGTTACCGAAGTCTATGTAGGATATTGCCAGCATTGGGAATAACCCGCATCTATTCTCTGCCTCATATGTATTGTATATGGCTAGTTTCTTCACGTATTTTGTTATGTTAATTAAGTAACCCATACTTACCTGGCCATTCATGGTGGGTAAGAATAATAAATGTAGCATTGCATCATTACTAGATATGGCATCGAGGCTTTGCGCTAAGGCTAATGGATAAAGACCGTTTTGATAATTATTCTGTGCATTCTGGACCTCCTGCACCACAGAGTTCATTTCCTGCGCCGCATTAGTAATACCAACTGCGCTAGATAGTGATAATGTGTACTCTGTTATTGATTGTGCATATACTAAATACATACTTGTTAATTCCTCAAGATAACTACTTGATATTGGTGCACCACCCTTTATAGCATTAAGTACGGCCAACCAATCTCTAAGAGTCTCAATCCTTGCCTTTGCATAGGCGAGATTACTTATAGCGTCAGGAATATTGCCACTGGATAGGTCCTGATTAGCCGTACTCAATGATTGTTGTGCGTCCTGTATTCTATCATATATTCCAATCACAATGTCTATGTTTGCTGTGGTTACGTTATAATGAGATACCATATTCTCATAGGTAGTTAGTTCATTGTTTAATTGGTTTAATAGTTCATAGAGCTGCGTTGATGTATAGTTCTGCATTTCATCTTGATAATAATTAATTAATCCTTGGAATCCAAGGCTGGCGGCTGTGTAGTACATGCCTTGGTTAGCATACTTTAGAGCTTGATTAACGTAGTTAGACACATTAGGATCTGAGGAATTCATAGCCCCACTCCTCATTAACCTATCGTATATTCTCATCCATAGGAACTTCGTTATATTGATATAGGCTCCATTCTTCAACACTTGGCTTGGTAATGAGGGTATTGTTAGGTTAGCACCAGTGAAGTAGTAAATTGCCTGTCTCACGCTCATTATTGGTATGACATCTACACCAAGTTTCTTTCCATAATCAATTAAATTAATTACCTGACCACTACTTGTTTGATATATTTGCTGGCCATACGGTATTAGCACTATTTCATAGCCCTCCTGAGCTGCTGCCTTTATTTTAGCCGGCAAACCACCCACTGGTCCTATTGATCCGTCAGGTAATATCATGCCCGTCATGGCTACGTCAGGGTTTAACGTGTGATTTGTTATCAATGCCCACATGCCCACAGTCACGTAACCACTCGCTGAAGGGCCCCCAATCTCCAACGTTGTGGGTTCCACGTTTATGAGGAAATTATACTTATCGAAGGGTTGATTAGCTAAGTAAGTGGCTACCAGCGCTGCTATTTGGGATGATGATAGGAATGTCCCACTTTCAGCCGTTGGTAATGGGCTTGAAGCCACGTACACATAGCCTGAGCCGGGTGTTATTGCTGTTATTGTTATGTTTATTACTGTGCCAGTATTATTCGAGGAAACAGCCAGAGCATGTATTGTCACTGACCTCGTGTAAACTACTAATTGTTGCCACTCACTCGCCAATACCGTTATTAACGAAGCCATTACCAATAATAATATTACAACAGCTACAATGCTAAGCCTCGATGTCTCGCTCTTCATACAGCATAACGTTGGCCTCATTATTAATAAAACTTACACACTCCGCACACAGATTAAGTAGATTGAGGAACTCAATTATAGGGACTTTAAGGTCATGATAATAGGGATATTAGGACAGCCTTAGCGGTGTGAAATCTATTCTCTGCCTGATCCCAAACGACACTCTGAGGTCCATCAATTACTTCATCAGTAACCTCTAAGCCTCGGTGAGCAGGGAGACAATGCATGAAGACTGCTTGCGGCCCTGCCTTCTTCATAATCTCAGTATTAACTTGATAAGGCTTGAATACGTTCATTCTCTCCTCAGCCTCGACCTCCATACCCATGCTAACCCAAACATCGGTGTATATGGCATCAACACCCCTAACATCATCAGTATTGTCACTAATTACTATATTTGCACCGGTCTTCCTTAATTCCTCAGTTAGAGTTTCCATGAATTTCGTAGGCCAGTACTTCCTGGGCGAGATTACCCTAACTTCCCAACCAAGCTTAGCACCTATTATCATGAGTGAATGAGCCATGTTATTATCACCATCACCCATGAAAGCCAACTTCAAACCGTCAAGCTTACCCTTAACTTCCCATAGGGTTAATGCATCAGCTAACACTTGTAATGGGTGCTCCTGATCACTTAATGCATTTATTACCGGTGCAACTGCGTACTTCGCCATCTCTATTAGAGATTCATGCTTATAGACTCTGGCGGCTATGGCATCCACGAACCTATCCACGACCCTAGCAGTATCTGCTATTGCCTCACCACGACCTAACTGAAGCTCTTGGGGATTGGAGTAAATAACGTGCATACCCAATTGCGTAGCTGCCACATCCAGACTAACCCTTGTTCTTGTGCTTGGCTTCTCAAATATCATAAGTAGAGTCTTACCCCTCAATACCTCACTGTATCTATCTCCTTGGTAATACCGAGATTTTAGATCCCGGGATAAGGTCAATAGGTATTTTATTTCGTCCGCTGTGTAGTCCATCAGTGTTATGAAATCCCTACCCTTAAGTGCTTTCGTGTTTGTCATGGCTATGGAATTAACACCGGGGCTTTAAAGCATGACCTTAAGCTTATTGTTAATCCATTTACGAAGTCAATCCCATAGCCTCACTAATTTTCCCTATGAATACGCGTCTAATAGGCTTAAGGTTTTTAATAAATTAATGATGAGACAATACCGTGGCCAGAAATAGGAATGAAGTATTGAAGGCCCTTGAGGATTGGGGATATTCCGTAACTAATATGGTGTTAAACAATGAGGAGCCTATGCTAGACATACCAGCAAGGACTCTTAGTAATACTATTTGGGATGAGAAGAGGAGAATGTTAATTCTAGGTCCTGAGAGAATGAAGAGGAGGTTTCTAGATCTCAAGGAGTCCAAGAGGTTTATGCAAACAATGTTAATGCTTAAATTAATAGTGCAGTCAATTAGGGAGGGAGTCTACCCAACAATAAGAGATCTTTATTACAATGGTAAGCACACTATAGAGTTTAAGGCTGATGCAATAAATAAGGTGATTAGAGAGAATACTTGGGATGAGCAATCAGAGTCTAATGCAGTGATTGAGGATATCGAGGTAGCTACAGGCATGCTTAGGGAGGAGACGGGGCTTTCGGCTGATGTTAAGGGTAAGGTAGTTGGGCCTATAATTGTTAGGTCGAAGGGTTTCGAGATAGATGCCACAAAGCTTGGGGACACAGCATTAAGCCTGCCACCAAATCCTGATGATTTAGACATTGTTAAGGTTGAGGCTAATTATGTATTGGTTGTTGAAAAGGACGCAATATTCCAAAGGCTCAATAGGGAGGGATTTTGGAATAAGGAGGGTTGTTTATTGATAACTGCGAAGGGAATGCCTGACAGAGCCACTAGGAGGTTTGTGAGAAGGCTTAATGAGGAGTATGGATTACCGATTTACGTATTGACCGATGGTGATCCATATGGTTGGTATATCTATAGTGTGTATAAGAGTGGTTCTATAAAACTGAGTTACGAAAGCGATAGATTGGCGACCCCCAATGCTAAATTCATAGGTGTTACGGCAACTGATATACGAAGTTATAAAATTAGTGATGAATATGTGATTAAGGCAACGGATAGAGACTTAAAGAGGGCTCAGGAACTTCTTAAGTACCCATGGTTCCAAAGCGATCGCTGGAAGAAGGAGCTTGAGCTTTTTCTGAGAAGTAAGAAGAAGGTTGAGATTGAGGCTTTATCAACTCATGGGCTCAAGTTCTTACATGATTATCTAATTGATAAGATTCACGGAAATAAGATCATTGATTAGAACGATTAACATAACTACACTTGATTGTTGTCTTTTTAAAGGCGTGTCAAGCTTGTAATTACTGTAATGCTTGTTGATAATTATGGAAGGCCATGGCTTAAGCTTAGGATTGTCGTTAATAGCATATGTAATTATAGATGCTTATTTTGCCATTTTGAAGGGCAGAGTAAGTTTCTGAATAGGGAGTTAAGTGCTGAGGATATCGGTTTTGTAGCTTCTGTAGCCAAGGAGCTCGGGGTTGAGGATTTCAAGATCACTGGTGGTGAACCCTTACTACGTAGGGATATTGTTAAGGTTGTTGATGAATTAAATAGTATTCATCCTAAGGATATATCAATGACCACCAACGGCTACCTCCTAGATATATATGCAAAGGATCTGCATAATCACGGACTACAGAGACTCAACATATCGCTGCACTCCCTTGATAGGAGAAAGTATAAGTTCATAACTGGGATTGATGCATTAGACAAAGTACTCGATAATATTGATTACATAAGTAACCTAGGCTTTAAGCAAGTGAAACTAAATGTTGTTGTCCTTAAGGGATTAAACACCTATGAATTACCCATGATGATTAGATTCGCCGCAAAATACGGCTTCATACTGCAACTCATAGAGTTAATGCCTATGGGTGATGGCTTTCCCGTGTTTGCTAAGTATTATGATGATTTAAGTGAGATAATTAATTGGCTTAATAGGCATGGTAAGTTGATAGGCACAAGGAAGGACCTACATAATAGACCTATCTTTGAGGTTGATGGTGTTAGAGTGGAGATAGTGAAAAACTATAATAACCCAACCTTTTGCGCAGGCTGTACCACAATGAGATTAACGAGTGATGGAAAACTAAAGACTTGTCTCTACAAGGAGCCTGTGATCGATTTATGGCCATACATAAGGGCGAGAGATAGAGAAGGCTTGAGGAAGGCTATCATTTATGCGAATTACTTAAGGAGACCTAACTTTATTGAGAATTCATTAAGCGATCTTGGAGGAATTAGAATTAGGATTCGTATTGATAATTCTCCTCAATGACTCTCTTCTCAAGTATATACTTAATACCCCTATAACTACTGATCAATTCTATCATAATCTCGATGGGCCTAATGGACTTTATGACTTCATTCATTATCTCGTTTATCAAATCCTCATGATAAATAACTCTACCCTTAAATCCATCCAAGTAGTCCTTCAGACTACCTAGTTCTAAGTATACACAATTCTTATCATTACACCTAGGCCTATACGTAATTCTAATGGTATAATCATCAATGCTATTATCAACAGGGCACACAGCTGTGAATCTAGATTCAATCTCAACATTATTAACGGGCTTGGCAATTACGACCGTAATCATCTACTGAGCAGTATACCCTCAATATTTATACATAATCCTCTCTCAATGCATAACTTCCTAATCATTCCTCTCAACTTCTCGAGCTCTGTCTCATTTATCCACACATTAACCAACTCCTCATCACCTGAGAGAAAGGTTACTGACCAAGTATTAAACCTAGGTATGTTGAGTCTAGGTATGTTGGGTATGATTTTCACGCCTCTTAATTTGACAGTATTTATAACGGGCCTAGTTCTAATCCTAGTTAATCTATGTATTGGTAGTTCCACTCTTTCGGAACCTCTAATCACCATTACACGGTCTACATATATCGCAACTTCATTTCTCTTAATGGTTCTCTTAGCTAGAATCATAATTAAGGCTATGAATATTGGTGGTACGGAGGCTATCACTGAGTCGATTATTGAGCGCGTAATTACGTATATGGCGATTAAACCCACCAGCATTAGAGTAATAATTATATATGCCGATAACGTGACAGCAAAAGCCGGATCCTCAACCACATGCCATAGAGGCCTATCGCTCATTACTAAT
Source organism: Vulcanisaeta sp. AZ3 (assembly GCA_000960865.2). Classification (GTDB taxonomy): domain Archaea; phylum Thermoproteota; class Thermoprotei; order Thermoproteales; family Thermocladiaceae; genus Vulcanisaeta. The sequence goes on from JZWU02000003.1 coordinate 25,002, forward strand.
TAAATTATTAACGCTGCATTAATAATTTATTCCACGAATTCATTTAACCCAGTCCTGTTTACAGGCATTCTCCAATCGATACCGAGAGTCCTCATACTAACCCTAGTAATTATTGGAGTCCTCCTCTTATGTTCACTATTCAGAACTCTACGCCAAACAGCTTGAACAAATTCGAGAGGCTTACCAGTAGCCACCGCAGCTTGCTCCTCATTCATCCTATAATCAACCAATGCATGCAGTATAACATCAACATCCTCATATTTAACACCCAACTCACCCTCGGCTGTCTGTCCCTCCCAAAGCCTTGGACTTGATGGCTTGAAGGTAATACGGTCAGGTAAACCTAGGTATCTTCCCAAGTACCTCACCTGGGTTTTGTATAAGTCACCAATGGGTAGTATGTCGACACCTCCATCACCATATTTCGTATAGTAACCAATGAGTAACTCGCTCTTATCACCAGTACCGGCAACAACCTTATTGAACTTATTAGCAAAGTAGTAAAGTATGGTCATCCTAATCCTAGGCAATAAATTACCCGCAGAAATCCTATCACTCTCATCAAACACTGGTATTGACCTCACAAAGGCACTCCTAATGTCATTAATGTCTATGTGATAATACTTAATGCCCAAGGTCTCAGCTATGAACTTAGCATCCTCAATATCCTCAGGGGGCGTTGTCTTGTACGGCATAATTAAGCCTATAACATCCTCATTACCCAAGGCCTTAACTAGTAGACATGTTGTGACACTTGAATCAACACCGCCGCTAAGTCCAATCACAGCACCTGTAGCTCCTGAATCTCTTATGTAGGACCTAATGAAATCGGAAATTCTTCTAACAACATATTCATAGTCAATTCTTATTAAATCCTCAAGCGTTATTCTAGGCATTAATTAAAACACAATCCGGGTATTTAAAAACCAATCATAAATAATCAGTTAGGTCTCCATAATAATCAGTGCCAGATATGTCATGAATATCCTTCCCATACGCTCAATCTGTATCCTAATGGAGGTATGAGGTATACAATTATTTTGGCGAATCAACTTTATAATTTAGTTCTTAATCAATTCTTTTTGTGCTTAGGTTTCATCTGCTTCAGTTCAGTAGTAAGTTAGGGGACGTGGGGTTTAACCTTAATAGATTAATTAAGTATATGGAGGTTAATTGTAAGGGTGATGGTGCTGATGTCCTAATTACACCGGAACTTTATCTCCCAGGTTATATGTCTAAAGACATATTCTTCCAAATTGCTGAACCAATAAATGGAAAGACAATTACAAAGCTCGTACTAGAGGCTAAGAGGAGGAATTGCCATTTAATAACCGGCTTTGCCGAGAGAGATGAGAGGACTCACGTACTTTACAACACCGCAGTTGCTATAGGCCCGGATGGCGTGCTTGCTGTTTATAGGAAGAGGCATTTACCGACATATGGCGTTTTCGATGAGTATAGGTATTTCGGTATTGGTAAAGGTGATGTGCCAGTTATAGACATTAATGGACATAGGGTAGGTTTGGCAATATGTTATGATGCATTTTATCCAGAGGTCTCGAGGGTGATGATGCTAAAGGGCGCTGAGGCTCATGTTTACATAAGTGCAGCTCCTGATATGTCTAGGGTTCATTTTGAAACATTTATGGTAGCCAGGGCTCTAGAGAACGTGGCCTATACTGTTTATGTGAATACTGTTGGGCAGTATGATGGACTTGGCTTCTTTGGCGGTAGTCACGTAGTTAATCCCTTGGGCGTGGTACTTACCAAGGCTAAGTATTATGAGGAGGATATTAAGATTATAGAGATCGACCCAAGTGATATCGTTAATTACAGGAGCCATAGACCAATACTCAAGGACTTAGATCCAACAGACATAGATCTAACCGTCAAGGCCTTAAATGAGTATCTAACGCCTAAATCACCAATAATTAAGGTTAAGGAAGAAGAAATACTAACTCCCTCTAGTCCCAAATAACGAGTCTTCTTGAGAATCGAATGTTTTTGATATTCCGTTTAACCTTTTAACCTTCTACTTTAATTGGTCAATTATTTCTATTAGTGCATCACCAAACTCCTTCGTACCTAATGGCTGAACACCCATAAACCTGGCTAAGTCCTGAGTTACTCTCTTCTGATTCACAGCCTCATTTATTGCCTTGTCAATAAGATCCGCAGCCTCCCTCCATCCCATAAACCTCAGCATTAACTCACCACCCCTAATAATACCTGTTGGATTAGCCACATTCTTACCCGCATACTTGGGTGCAGTCCCGTGGACTGCCTCAAACATACCACCAGTATCACCAACATTAGCACCACCCAACACGCCTATATCACCTATGAGAGCTCCCGCCGCATCACTTATGTAATCACCATTTAGGTTTGGTGCAAGTATTACGTCATAATTCTCAGGTCTTGTTATTATTTGCTGGAACATATTATCTGCGATTCTATCATTAACTAAGATCTTGCCAGGTGGCACCTTACCACCATAGACCTTATTAACCTCATCTTCAGTGACCACGTAATCTCTAAACTCCTTAAGAACAATCTCATAAGCCCACTCCCTAAAGGCACCCTCAGTATACTTCATTATGTTTCCTTTATGCATGATAGTCACGGACCTCCTTTTATTATCAATGGCAAACTTAAAAGCAAACCTGGCAACTCTCTGAGTCTTATACTTACTAATTGGTTTAATGCCTATTCCAGTGTCATCCTCAATCTCAACCTTAAGTTCCTCTCTAAGGATCTTCCTCAACTTAGCCGCTTCAGGGCTGTCCCAACTCCACTCAATGCCGCGGTATAGGTCGTCTGTATTCTCCCTAATTATCACTAAATCAATTCTCTCTGGATGCTTAAGTGGTGACTCCAGACCTGGCATATACTTAACGGGTCTTACATTAGCATAAGCATCCAGGAGCATCCTAATGGCTACGTTTATTGACCTCCAACCACCACCGATAGGAGTCTCTAGAGGACCCTTAAGGACAACCCTATACTTATTTATTAGATTTACTGTTTCCTCGGGAAATCTATTGCCATAAATTCTCTCAGCCTCCTCACCAGCATATACCTTAGCCCACTTAATCTCCCTGGAACTTCCGTAAGCTCTCTCCACAGCCTTATTAATCACTTTAATAGCTACATTGGTAATCTCAGGGCCTATACCATCACCCTCTATGTAGAGTATTATCGGTTTATTGGGAACTCTCCAAACGCCACCCTGCGCGATGATGGGCTCGCCATCATCAGGTATTTTCACCCTAGATGCCATCTGGTTTGTTTATCTCTTTACGCTTTTAAGTTTTTAATAATCCAATAAACACTGTGATCTCACGAAAAGCAACATTATACCTAGTTGGACTAGGCTTAAGCGCTGGGAACATTACAGTGGAGGCTCTCGACTTAATAAAGAAAGTCGATTCTATATTCCTAGAGACCTATACCTCAAAAGCACCAGGCGACTTAATCAATCGCATTATGGAGATAAGGAGTGATACTAGGTCTGTGACTAGAAGAGATCTTGAAGATAGGGAGGGAGAGGCTCTTATTAATGAGTTGAGTAAGGGGCATGATGTAGCTCTACTAGTCATTGGGGATCCTATGATTGCAACAACTCACGCAGCATTAGCCGTAACAGTCAAGAGAAGGGGATTCAATGTTAGGGTTGTTAATTCCGTAAGTATAATATGTGCATTATTAAACCAACTAGGGCTCTCACCATATAAGCTGGGCCTGATGGCAACAATTACATACCCAAGGATGGGAGTACTGAGTATGAGGGCTTATGATGTACTCCTTGATAACCTAAGACGCGGGCTGCATACAATTTTATTGCTCGATATTAGGGATGATGGGGGGTTTATGGATGTGAAAGATGCTGCAAATATACTCATTAGGATGGAGAATAATAGGGGGCTTGGTGTGATCAATGAGAAATTGTTGGTTATTTACGCAGCGAGGATTGGGTGGGAGGACCAGGAAATAGTAGGATCAACAATAAAAGCAGTGCCTAACCTAGGGGATCCACCGCATACCATAGTGATACCCGGTATACTCAATCCTGTGGAGATTGATTACCTAGTCCATGTAATTGGTATTAATAATGATTTAGTACTTAATCACATGAAGTTTGTTGAAGAGTTCACGAGGAGGACATGATTAGTGAGGTACATTCCTACGGAAAATAACCACGCCATCCTTCCTCCTAATTTCTACAACCCTATGGTATGGTATATAGGTCTCTCTACCATCCTTACCTACGTAGGTAAACCCATCCCTACTTATGGCAGTTAACCTAGATAAATCAATAACTTCCTCATTGTTTGGTGAGCCTCTCGATACATAAATCAACATGTGATTATCTAATTGATTAGTCCATTTCAATTTATTGAGTATATCCCTAATTGTTACCACACATTGATTACACTATGCAACTATTTATTATTAAACCTATGACTCCCTAATTCTTATTAAGTACTTAATTCGTTAGTACCCAATGACTGAACCGTGCATCTTCATAAGTAGGAGTAATCTACCTAGCATAATTTACTATGAACTGAATAAACTACCCGTTGAGATTAGGATGTGGAGAGAGACGGGGCCCATGTGGAGTAAGTCTGCATCACCTCCCAGGGAGGTTTGGATTGATGTCTTTAGAAACTGCGTGGGTGCCATCGTAACCCTTGGTGACATTATTGACAAGTCCCTAATTAATGAGACTGGTAAGTTAATAGCAATAAGTACATATAGTGTAGGTACAGACCACATAGATCTCAAGGCCGCTACGGAAAAGGGTATCTATGTAACTCACACACCTGAGGTTCTCGTTGACGCAGTTGCAGATCTAACAATGGGGCTCCTAATATCCCTGGCTAGAAAAATCGTACTGAGCGATGGGTTAGTTAGAGAGGGTAAGGTCTACGATAACTGGGGTTGGGTGTTGGGTAATGAGGTTCATGGAGCTACCCTAGGCATAATTGGGCTGGGAAACATTGGGACCGCAGTGGCTAGGAGAGCCTTGGCGTTTGATATGAGGGTTATTTATTGGTCTAGGACGAGGAAGCCCCAGGTTGAGTTTGCCCTGGGTATTGAGTATAGACCTCTCGAGGCATTATTGACCGAAGCCGATTACGTAGTGATTACTGTCGCAGCCACACCGGAGACTAGGCATTTAGTTAATGAGGAGAGACTTAAGTCTATGAAGAGAGGTTCGTACTTAATAAACGTGGCTCGTGGTGACGTGGTGGATACTCAGGCACTAATAAAAGCGTTGAAGGAGGGTTGGATAGCAGGTGCGGCCTTAGACGTGTACGAAGAGGAACCCCTACCGAGTACTCATGAACTTACGAAATTCGAAAACGTAATCTTAACACCACACATAGGCTCCGCCACTGTACAAACTAGGAATGCTATGGCTGAGGTGGCTGTTAGAAACATGATAAATATCCTCATGGGCAAAAAACCACTTTACCTAGCCAACCCAGAGGTGCTTTCAATAAGACCTCTGGAACCAATTATTTAAGTGTCGATGAATAGTATTTATTAATGTTTTAACTATCATAATTAGAACTTAATGGAGAACCTTAACATTGCGCCAAGATTAAGGAGCATTGTAAAAAATGAAAGGCCAAAACCAAACGATAATGAACATTCTTGGGCTGCCGTTGCCATAATCTTTAACCCATGCATAAATGCAGTGCTAATTGGAAAAAGAACAAATAATCCAAACGACCCGTGGAGCGGTGATGCAGCCTTCCCCGGAGGTAGATATAAACCAAATAAGGACTTGGACCTCGTTGATACAGCAATTAGGGAGGCTAGGGAGGAGGTTGGGCTCGACCTAACTAAGGATGCTGATTTATTGGGCGTCCTTGATCCAATATCTCCAAGCAATGCACCTGATATTAAAGTTCTACCCGTAATATTCATATTAAGGAAATGCGATCCGCCACTGATCATCAACAAGGCAGAGCTATCTAAAGTATTTTGGTTGTATATAAAGGATGCACCTAATTACGTCAAAACTAACACTAACATAAAGGGTACATTAAGACCTGCCATAATAATTGGTGATATAACAATATGGGGTATGACGTATAGAATATTACGTAGAATACTCAAAAATGCCCTCAATATCGATTTACCAAAAGATCCCCGAGATATTGACTAATCCTCAGTGATCCTTAAAACACTGAATGCATATAATAATGGGTAGTATTGACTAATCAATCGTGCATAAGCCCTAGTATTAATGTTCAAAGTATTAGTTACTTGACATAGATTATCGTATCTTATTAATTGATATATAAGCTATATACTGGTTAAAATTAGTTCAACCATTATGTTCTATTCAAAATCAGTTATTGATCAAAATTTCTTTACAATGCACATTTATTAAGATAATCAATACTATCCTCATTGATGAAGGCAGTCACAGTAATACCACTTGTAAGAGACTCATTAAAGCTTCGAGATATGCCAAAGCCAAAGCCGAGGAATGGACAAGTACTGTTACAGCCCATTGAGGTCGGTGTTTGTGGTACTGATAAAGACATAATTGAGGGCAAATACGGAGCACCACCACCAGGTGAAGAATATTTGATTCTTGGTCATGAGTCTGTGGCTGTTGTTGGTGAGTTGGGTGATGGTGTTGATGGTGTTTCGCCTGGGGATATTGTAGTACCAACAGTAAGAAGACCAACTACTTGTACATTACCAATGACGGAACTAGACTATTGCCCCAAGGGGACTTATGCTGAACACGGCATTTGGTACCTACATGGTTTTGCTGCTGAGTATGCCGTAACAGACGCCAAATACCTAGTCAAAGTACCCAAAGAAACACAAGACATAGCCGTACTAACAGAACCACTATCAATAGTCGAGAAAGGCGTTAAGTTGGCCTTGGAACTTGGTAAAGCGAGGTTTAGATCTTGGAATCCCAAGAAAGTCCTGATAATGGGAGCTGGGCCTATAGGGATGCTATCGCTCATGGTAATGAGGCTTCGCGGATTTACGGATATAACAGTAACAGCCACGAGGCCCTACGACAGCTACAAGGCTAAGCTTGTTAAGGAAATTGGCGCTACATACGTTAATACTCTCGTAGATCAATTAGGCGGTGATTTCGATATAGTAATTGAGGCTACGGGATCCACATCTGCTGCTTATGATGCATTGAGGCAATTGGGCGCCGATGGTGTTGCTGTGCTGCTTGGTATTTACCTTGATAATAAGGTTGTTAATGTGGCACCACTATTTGATGATTGGAGAAAAATAAATTAATCATTGGAGCAACGAATGCCAGTATAGACGCCTTTGAGGACGGCGTTAATGATCTAGTTAAGGCTAAGTTAGAGTTTGGTGGCTGGGTTAGGAAGTTAATAACGAGGGAGGTCCCACTTGATGAGTATGAATATGCCTATACCTGGGGGCATGATGATATAAAGTCTGTAATCCAAATAAGGAGCCTTTAAATTAACAAGTTGATTAATGAGATCCTAATATTATGGATCTCACAGAGTCCTCAACTTGCCTAAGAGTCTCCTCAATTACAGTATCACTATGTGCCGCACTCGTGAATATTGCCTCAAATTGGCTCGGTGCAATAAACACGCCGCGTCTAAGCAATTCCTCATGGAGGCTTATGTAGAGACTTGCGTTTGATTTGCTTGCGGTTTCGTGATCCACAACCTCATTCTTTGTGAAAAAGACTTGAAGCATTGTTGGTACCCAGTTAATTACATGGTCAATGCCATGCCTACTTAATACGTCATCTAAGCCCTTAGCCAATTTACGAGAGGCATTTATGGCTATTTCATACGCATTGGTTGTTTCTAAAACATCTATTGTTGCTAAACCAGCGATCATTGATATTGGGTGGCCGTTGAAGGTTCCGGCATTAAATACGGGACCCTTCGGTGATAATTTATCCATTATTTCGTCACGAGCACCCACAGCACCTATGGGGAAACCACCCCCTATTATCTTACCCAACGTAGTTATATCTGCCTTAACACCATAATACCTCTGAGCCCCACCAAGCCCAAGCCTATAGCCTGTGACTACTTCATCAAGGATAAGTAATGCACCATACCTATCAGCCACTTCCCTAAGCCCCTTTAAGAAACCCTCCTTTGGCGGTATTACTCCGTAATTAGCCATGACTGGTTCAACAATTATTGCAGCAACATCATTACCCTCCTCCCTCATTATCCTCTCAACACTATCTAAATCATTATACCTAGCCACTAAGGTTAACCTAGCCACCTCCTCAGGAATTCCCGCTGATGATGGAGCACCAAAGTGAGCAGCAGCACTACCCGCCTTAACAAGCACTTGATCCACAGCACCGTGGTAACAACCCTCAAACTTCACAATCTTCCTACGCCCTGTATACCCACGGGCAAGCCTTATTGCCGTAGCCACAGCCTCACCACCACTATTCACAAACCTCACCTTCTTAATGCTTGGAAAGTGACTTACAATCTTCCTTGCAAGCCTCACCTCAAGCTCAGTGGGTGCTCCATATAGCCATCCCTTACTTACGTACTCCATTACTCCCCTAACCACAGCCTCAGGTGCATGGCCTAGTATTAGTGGCCCATAGCCTAGGACATAATCTATAAGCCTGACACCATCAACAGTTATTAGGTAGGGCCCTGTGCCCTCCCTCACGAAGAACGGATATGGCCTAATAGCAGCTCTCACTGGACTATTAACACCACTAACTAAAACATCCTGAGCCTCCTCGAACAACCTCCGCGATTTCTCCATTAAGTTCCAATGCACGGCGTTATTCATTAAGTTTACCCACCATTCCACAGGGATGGTCATACATTAAAGCACTAGATTTTATGGTTAATACGATGGTTGAGAGGACGTTGGTAATAATAAAACCTGATGCCGTAAAGAGGGGGTTGATTGGGGAGATAATTAGTAGGTTTGAAAGAGTTGGACTTAGGATAGTAGCTATGAAAATGATCAGGCTGAGCAAGGAAGAAGCAGCTAAGTTTTACCCAAACGATGAGAGTTGGTTAAGATCCGTCGGCAGTAAATCCCTAAAATCCTACGCAGAGTTAGGTAAGGATCCTAAGGTTGATTTAGGCACTGATGACCCCGTAGAAATAGGCAAGATAATTAGGGGCTGGCTTGCTGATTACCTATCAATGGGGCCTGTAGTGGCCATGGTACTTGAGGGTAATAGGGCTGTGGAGGTTGTTAGGAAAATTGTTGGCGCAACAACACCCTACTCAGCAAACCCAGGCACAATCAGAGGCGACTTCTCAACTGACAGCCCGGAACTAGCAAACCTAGAGAAAAGAGCATTATTCAACCTCGTCCATGCAAGCGATAGCCCCAAGGAAGCAGAAAGAGAAATTAGATTCTTCTTCCGTGAAGACGAGTTCGTTAACTACACCTAGAAGAGCGCCTTGAGTTAAAAAATTAAGCGCTAAAAAGACATTCATACTTTTGTTAGGTAGTCCCTTAATCTCCTCGCTGCCTCCTCATCATCACTTTCAATGAGTCTACGTATGTTCTCTAAGTAATTATGCATCATCTTCTTAACTAATGACCTACTCATGACCTCCACGACCTCCTCAGGCTTTTGCCCATTCCTGAGGGCGTTGATAGCCTCATTAGCCTCCTCTCTCCTAATCTCCTCAACAAATTTCATGACATCCCTTACAATTTCATCCGCATCACTACGTATTATTAACTTCATTATTCTCTCTGCCTCACTATCGATTTCACCAAGATTATCTAGTATGCGGCTCTTCCCATTAACGTACTTAAGGTAAGGCTCCCTCAAGTCCTCTAGTCTAAAAACCTTAGTAATCGTTGGGGGGACCTTTATAGCGCTTGGTGTTGATACATCAATAATTAGGTTAGGAACCCTATACCGCCCATCACTAAACTCCAATATTGGCGCACTCACTGATATTGCAGCTACCAACACATCATACTCACTAACCATAACTTCCTGCCTCAAGGAATCAAGACTCAGCATCCTCACGGAACCTCCAAACTCATACCTCAACTTATCGAGGGTTCTATTAGCCACTGTAATATCACCATAACCACTCCTTAGCAACTCCCTAACCACACCCCTAGCAACCTCCCCGCCACCAATTACTAAAATCCTATCACCTCTATTGGTATTTCTCATTACGAAATCTGAGAGAAACTTTATGAATGATATTTCCGTTAAATTATGCCTATGCCTAAAGCTCTCACCAAACCTAATGGCTGATTCAAAGAGTATTTTTAGCCTATTCGAGGGCCTTCCCATGGAGTAGGCCCTCTTGACTTGAGACAATACTTCCCTCTCACCAAGAAACATCGAATCAAGACCAGCGGTGACCAATAATAGGTGCCTTACGGCATCCAAATCCCTAAGCACCTTAGGCTCAACACCCGCCTTATCCTTAATGATACCTATTAACCTAGCCTCATCCTCATCACCATCTAAGTAAAACTCAATCCTATTGCAAGTCTCCAAGGCTACCATTGATTCATAAATTCCGTACAAATCCTCCAATTCATTGTTTGTGAAGTATGCCTTAGTCAATGTATCTAAATCGAAATCTCGATATGTCATCACCAATGCCTTAATCCTAGTCATTCTATAATCATTAGTCACGATTTGTAATTTAATTTAAGCATTGTTACCGGTGTTTACGTAAAATAATACATAAACTTAATATGTAAGCTCTGCTCTCAATACCCGTGAACCTGAAAAATAATGTAGAGTCTGTACTTAGGCATATTGATGGTTTAAGAGATTTCGTAGTAAAATTATATAGAGATTTCATACCAATCAAAGCCTTAGCACCCGAGAATGGGGGTGATGGAGAATGGAATAGAGCTGAGTACTTCCTGAGCCTCGTTAGGCAGTACTTCGATGATGTTAGAATTATTGAGGCACCAGACCCACGGGTCACCAGAGGTTCTAGACCCAATATTGTTGCCTTAATCAAAGGCATAGATCCAACGAGGACCTACTGGGTCATTGCCCACCTAGACACAGTGCCTGAGGGAGATAAATCTCTTTGGAAGTATGATCCATACCAAGCAACGGTACTTGGAGATGAGGTGTATGGTAGGGGTGTTGAGGATGATGGTCAAGGTCTGGTCATGGCCGTTAGTGTGGGTAAAGTACTTAGAGAATTAAGTGTGAAACCTCCCATTAATTATGGCATAATACTTGCGGCTGATGAGGAGGTTGGTAGTAAGTATGGTATTAGGTATATACTTGATAAAGAACCCTCATTAATCACAAGTAAGGACTTAGTCCTCGTCCCAGACGCTGGGAACTCTGAGGGTACCATGATTGAGATTGCTGAAAAAGGAATCCTCTGGATTAGGGTTACACTTTATGGTAGGCAGGCTCACGCGAGCTTGCCTGAGCATGGATTAAATGCCTATAGGCTTGGTGCCGAGCTAACCTTGGAAATAGATAGGAGGCTTCATGAGTTATTTAATTATGAAGATACTATGTTCGTACCACCCAGATCCACCTTCGAACCAACAAGGGTAGAAGCTAATGTAGGTAATATAAACACAATACCTGGCAAGCACACTTTCTACATTGACTGCAGAATACTCCCTAAGTATAGCATTGACGATATACTAAAGGCAATTAAGGACACAGCAAATAACTATTGCGAGGCCCACGGATGTAAGGTTGAGATTGACGTAGTTAGTAGGGAAGACCCAGCACCACCAACAAACCCCGATAGTGAAATTGTTAAAAAACTATCCGATGCCATAAGACTTGTCAAGGGCCTTGAAGCAAAACCACTAGGTATTGGAGGCGGAACCTACGCACGTTACTTAAGACTCAGGAACATACCCGCTGCTGTCTGGATGACATCTCATGAAACCGCACATGCACCTGATGAGCATGTAAACATTAAGGACGTACTTAACGACATTAAAGTAGTACTCGCATCACTATTACTGTAATTAATCGTACTGCCAACGGGCAGATTAATTTTTGATTAAGTATTACTTATTCAATAACCTAAATGAAGGTCTTAATTACACTTGAGCCCTACGCCAGGAAGGCCAACCCCTACAACATACTCTCGAAACTAAACTGCGGTAATGTGGTTGAGTGGGGTCGTAATAAGGCAATAATCGACCTAGCAAATTGCCCAGACAATGCCCTAGAGAGACTTAGGGATATTGATTACGTATCCCACATATCAATCATAGACAAAGTAATCAATAGAGACCTCAACACATTATTTAACGTAACCAAGGAATTGCTGACAAGCATCATTAATAACGGCACCCTTAAAGTAATCGTTAGGAGAATGGATAAGAAATTCCCAATGACAAGCGTAGAATTAAGCAAGAGGCTCGGGCAATACCTCGCTCAATATGCAAAGACTGACTTAGAGGATCCTGATTACTACATATACATTGAGGTTAGGGATAACTCATTCATAATAGCCCACTCGACAAGAGATTTATACAGGAAGAGAAGAGTCTCAATACCTAATACATGGGCCGAGAGAATAGTAGGTATCGTTGAGGGGCCCTCGACGGTTTACGAGACCATGGACCTAATACAATTAAGCCATGCATTAGGTATTGAGCTGAGGTTAATAACAAATACAGCATTGATTGAGAGAGCATATAAGTCATTAAGGTTGGGCTATTTGCCTAACGTTAAGGTGGTAAGTAAAGATGATGCCTTAGAGGGTGTTGATTTATTAATAGTCCTCTCAATGCATGCAAAGTATAATGAAGAAAAACTAATTGAGATAAGTAAGGAGACCTTTAGAAAAAACCTAAGGATTGGCTTAATACTTGGTAATGAGTATGACGACGTAAGCCTAGACCTAAGGGGCAAAGCTCATTACGAAATCCGCCTTGGACCCTCCACTGGACATCCCATGAGGACAACTATAGCCTTAACCTATGCCTTAAGCTTAATATTCACAACCTGGCTAATGATGATAAATGAAACTTCCAGAGGTGGAGATTAACCACGTGAGGTTTAGAGTTTTACCGAATAGGTATGCCATATTATTCATGATTTGGTACTCCAGCGGCTCCTCAATGCAGATTCACCGTTTACCTTTAATGACGTATATATCCTCTCACATAATTAGGTATGAATATGAATTATCACCAATAATCAGCGAGGCATTAATTAATGATGTATCTAAACTAATTAATGAGGGCTTCTTGGAGTTTTTAAGTGCTAATAATAGATTCATTGTTAAAGTTACTGAGGAGGGTAGACGAATTATTGGTGAAATGTACAGCATGAGTAATGAGTACGTGGTCTTCGGCGACTACCTAATAATTAGGCTTAAAGACCTACTAAACGAGCTAATGCGGATAGTAAATGCATACCAAGACTTAAACACCCCCACATTACTCTCAATAGCACTTAGGGAATTATCAATTAAAGAGAGAGACCTCATAAGTAAGGTACTTATGGACTTATCATTCAACTTAAGAAATCCATGCGAGAATAGGCTTGGTTAGCGATTAAATCCCTAGGACTTAAGGTTAGGGGCCTTTAGCTAGCATAATCTTTTTAATACCTAAGGTATATCAGGTCTTGATGGCGAAGGGACTTTATCACTATTTAGCCGAAGCCTGGAGCAGCGCTAAGGATAACTGGATTTGGGATACTGTTATGAAGCAGCGGTTAATTAAATGGCGTAGAGAGCCCTCTATCGTTAGGGTTGAGAAGCCTACGAGGATTAATAAGGCAAGGCAATACGGCTATAAGGCTAAACAAGGCATAATAATTGTTAGAGTCAGGCTCATGAGAGGTCCCTTCAATAGAAGGAGACCAAATAGCGGTAGGAGACCCAAGAGAATGGGTGTTTACGGAATAACAACACATAAAAGCCTTCAATTAATCGCAGAGGAAAGGGCTGCCAGGAAATACCCAAACATGGAGGTACTCGGCTCATACTGGGTCAGTGAGGATGGAACATACGTATGGTACGAAGTAATACTTGTCGACCCAAGCCACCCAGCCATAAGGAATGACCCAGACTTCACATGGTTAGTAGGTAAGGAGGATAAGGAGGGCCGTAAGAGACGTAGACTAAGGGAAAGGCAGAAGAAATTGATAGAGAGACTGAGGAAATCAGTCCAGCAGCAATCTGAACCTAAAACTCAACAGTAAATAACCACTAACCCATATTTATTAGAGCAGCATGAGATGTTACCTAAATGTTTATAGAATTTCACCTAGGCTCCACGGATAAGGCCTTGATCAGGTTATTGAAAAGACTTGGTTATGGATTAGCCCTGCTTACTATAGATGGCGGTAATGACATTGAGGAGATCCCCATCTTTAGGAAGTTAGTGATAACGCAAGGTAATACATGGAAGATTAAGATGCATGAAGGCTTTGATGTGATCTCCATAATTCCTTGGAATAGGTTTGTATTAAATAAATTCATAAGTAACGATAGGATTAACGTAATAACAATAAATGACATTAATAAGAACATATTGCCATCAAAACCCCAGGCCAAGATAATGGCCAGGGAGGGCAAGGCCCTAGAATTCATCCTCAATCCAATAATTAAACATGGTGAACGCGGACTCGCATTCCTAAGGGATGCAATTAATGAATACTCAACCATTGAGGGACTTAAGATAGTGATTTCCCAGGGAATAACGAGTGTAACTGACGTAAGAAACCCTAGGGACATTGTTGAGCTAGTAAGTATGTTGACGGGAGTAGACGCGAGACCCCTCGTCAGCGACAACCCCTATGAAGTACTTACCGATGCCATTTACCAAAGAGGTGTGTGTTTATGAGGTACGTAATAATCGACATTTACCCCAGAAATGGTATTGATAGTATTACTTCAGAATTAAATAATTGGTTCAGATTATTTGCTGGAAGAGAAGCAATTGGTGCTGAGTTGAGGATTATTAAGGAATATAGAGATACTGGTCGTTTAGTCATTAAAGTTCCTAATAACCTCACTAAATACTTAAGGTCAGCAATCGTAATGGTTGGTAGGGATTCTGGAATATCCGTAATTACCGTTAAGGTCACTGGAACGATGAGGAAAGCCCTAGCCATATCATCCTCAGTACCCTACCTATTCAATGAGTTTAGTGTTTAGTCAGTTCGTCGTGAGATCTTCACCCCCTCCGTTTTGATACCCATCATCACCGCTTGTATTAAGTTATGGGTCTTAAAAATAATTTTCACTGCCAAACTATGGTAATTGTCTTGCTTGGCCTATCGTGTAGTACCCCCTGTTGTAGTATATCAATGGTGACTTATTATTCATTACTTGGCCGTCGATAACCTCGCCAACAAAAATTGTATGGTCACCAATTGGATACTTCGCAACAACCCTACAGTCAAGGTATGCTATTGAACCCTCGATTATTGGTGACCCAGTCTTTGCCGTCCTAGTCTTTAACCCCTTAAACCTCTCCTCCCTAGGGGCTGTCGCGAATCTTATGGCTAACTCCTTCATGTCATCAGACAATATATTAACTGCATATACATTGGACTTATCAATAGCCTCATGACTAGTAAGCCTCTTATCTATTGCTATCAATACGAGAGGTGGATCCAGAGATAATGAAGTAAAGGAATTAACAGTCAATCCGTAATACTCATTATTATAGACAGTGGTAACTATGGTAACACCCGTTGGATAATTCCTCATAATCATCTTCAGGGCATCACCCGTTATTGACATACCTTCAACCCGAGAGAAAATTGATGCACTTTTATATCCTTTATTCCTTTAATATATTAAATTAGGAGCAAGTATTATAGTTAAAGTCTTTTGTCCTTTAGTTGATTCATTACACATAATAATAAACACAATGAAGTAAGACAACTGACGAGGAACCAGAGGGACTTCGCTCTATCGCTTTACATAGAGCCAACACTTAACATAAACACCCCGTCTAGCCTCCACGATAGGCGGCTCCTCCTTCTTACAAATATCCATGGCATATGGGCATCTTGGATGGAATCTACACCCTGGTGGTGGGTTTATGAGGTTTGGTGGTTCACCAGGTGCTACCTTCCTCTCAACCAACCTATTATTTGGGTCAGGATCTGGTATTGCCTCTATTAATGATTGCGCATATGGGTGAAGTGGGTTCTTAATAACGTCCTTAAATAAGCCGTATTCGGCGAACTGGCCTGCATACATTATCAATATGTAATCACTGAAGTACTTTGCCGTGGATATATCGTGAGTTATGTACATGAATGCCATCTTATGCCTCTGCTGTATTTCCTTAAGTATCGTAAGTATCTCAACCCTAATGGAGGCATCAAGCATTGAAACAGGCTCATCAGCAACTATAAAATCTGGATTCGTAATCACCGCTCTAGCTATCGAAACCCTCTGCCTCTGACCTCCAGAAAGCATATGTGGGTACTTATTAATGAAGTCCTCAGGCGGTGTTAACTTAACTTCCTCAAGAGCCTTATAAATCCCCTCCTCCCTCTCCTCGGCCGGCACCCCCTGAACAATCAATGGCTCCTCCAATATAAAATGCACACTATGGAATGGATTAAGACTTGAGTATGGATCTTGAAAAACCATACCAACTCTCCTCCTAAATCCCATCCTCTTCAGCTCCTCCTCCTTAGCATATGTTATATCATTACTATCAAAATAAATCTCACCAGAAATCGGCCTCAAAAGCCTAACCATTGTCCTACCAAGCGTCGTTTTACCACTACCTGACTCACCAACAACAGCCAATGTCACTCCTCTCTCAATACTAAAGCTAATGTCATCAACAGCCTTAACAAACCTCGGCGCCGCAAATAAGCCAGGCTTTATTGTGTAGTAGGTCCTCAATCTATGAGCAATAACCAAACTATCTCTCTTCACCCATGGCGTATCCTCAAACACATTAGACATTGAGAAACTCTTGATTCATTATTTAAAAAGTTAACCTACATTTACGAATATATGCATATTGAAACTATGATTACCTATATAACCAACAAAGGACTAAATGCCTCCTCGAAGACTTACCCTCAAGCTCTACTAACGGCGGATCCTGAACATCACAAAGCCCCTTTAAATAATCCCTATCCCTATAGAACGGGCATCTTGGGTGAAATCTACACCCTGATGGCGGATTTATGAGACTCGGGACCTCGCCAGGTATGAAGGACAGTGTCTTATCAACCCTTAATGTTGGTACACTCGATATTAAGCCCTGTGTATACGGGTGACTCGGATTATGATATATATCTTCGGCACCTCCAATCTCCACCAACTTACCTGCATACATTATTGCAACAGAATCCGCCAACTCACTGGCTAATGCTAAATCGTGCGTTATAAATATGTAGGACAACTTAAACTCCCACTTCAGCTTCTTAAGTAGGTTCATTATGTTTGCCTGCGTAATTACATCAAGAGCCGATGTTGGTTCGTCAAGAATTACTATCTTTGGATGAGCCATTATTGACATAGCTATTATTACCCTTTGCTTCATACCGCCACTTAATTGATGTGGATACCTATTGACTATATCCCTTGGAAGACCCACAGCCTCCAAGGAATCCATAGCCATCTTAAGAGCCTCCTCCCTACCCACACCTTGTAGCAGGAGAGGTTCTATCATCTGATCTCCAATCTTTATGACCGGGTTTAGGGCATTCATTGATGCTTGAGGCACCATAGCAATTTTCTTCCACCTAACCTCTCTCCTGAACTCCTCCTCACTTATATGGAGAACCTCCCTACCCTCTAAGTAAATCTCACCATCAGCTAGAGAGACATTCCTCTCCCAAACCCTAACAAGCAACTTAGCCAATGTAGACTTACCACTACCTGACTCACCAACAACAGCCAGACTCTCTCCCTCATTCAACTCAAAAGACACACCGTCAACAGCCTTAACAATACCCTTACTCGTTCCATAATAAAGCCTTGCATTCTTAACATCAAGCAACACCATAACAATCACCCATACCTAAGCCTCGGATTAACCACAGGCTCAGAAGCCATAGCAGCCAATATGAATACCACAGCTGTGTAAGCCACGAGAAGGCCAGGTGGTATAACCCACCACCAATAACCCGAGGTCAACGCACCAAAAACATCCGCATAATAAAGCAGCATACCCCAGGTTGGGTACTCAGACCCAGCTAGGCCAAGGAAGTTTATTGAAGTTATTGTTAATATTCCACCAGGCACACCAGTCACAAGTAGGTATAGTATGTACGGAATTATTTGCGGTAATATATGATTCCTAAGTATCCACATTCTACTCGCACCAGCTATCATTGCAGATTCTATATATTGAGCGCTCCTTATCTGCATTACCATAGCCCTAATAATCCTAGCCGAACCACCCCAAGACAGAATAGCGAGGAAAATAATTGCATCCCAAATGCTCCAACGAAACAGTACAGAAAATACTATTAATAATGGAAAGGCTGGTAGCAATATTGTGAAGTCCGTAAGCCTCATCAACCCCTCATCGGCTAAACCACCATAGAAGCCCGCCACAATACCTATCACTACAGCAATAATAACCGCTATTAAGGCGGTTAACAAACCTATGGCTAAATCAATTGGAAAACCCGCCAATAAACCAAGCCATAAATCATGACCCTCATTATCAGTACCCATTAACCCATACACCTGTCCCTGAAGCACAACCTTAAGATCATCCTTATTAATTATTGATGTACCATTTCCTGAAAATACATAAAAAACAAGCCTAAAGTTATACACACCCTTTAACGGAGTTAACCTACCATCATCCACAGTATAGAATAAATATGGCGTAGCCGGCTGTCCCGAAGGCACAACACTAATTATATGATACTTCTCAGCATAGAATAGGTTCACTTGACTAACAACCTGCGGAGCAGCACCAAGTAGCGTAGTCTCACTGCTAATGGGTAATGGGCCCAGGGTTAACTCACTACCATCCGGCCTAGTAACTATTATTGAGAGGAGAGGAGGCTGTGACAAGCCATATATTGATGGATTATTTATGACTATGAAGATCTCACTCCACGGATGGTCATACCTATAATCAACACTGAAGGACACGGTTATGTAAGTAGTACCATCACTCCGTTGAACCGTGTACTGATAATTATCAACGTAGACCTGCGGTGAATAGACAGGACCTATTAACGAATCTACCCAGGCTGGCGGCGCATATTCAGGATTTAATTGCCAATAATTAGGATTATTCCAAACACTCCCAAAATTTGATGGCAACACTATTAATGCATAGATTGAAAATACAATAAGTACTATAAACAGTACTAAAGCAACCTTACCAACACTACTTGAGATAAACTCTCTAGCTATCTCACCCGGTGTCATCCCGAGGATCCTAAATTCACTCTTCCTCCTAGCCATAACCCTCACTCTCTAAGTCTAGGATCTAGGATTATATAGACTATCTCCATTATAAATATTATCACTATGTAGAGTAACGTCGATGCATATGTTAATGCAACAACAACGGGTAAGTCAGGTATTGGTGATCCAACAATCGCTATGTTATACACATAACCAAGACCCCACCAATGAAACACAGCCTCAGTAATCAGGAACCCGCCAAATATTATAAATGGTATCGTAATAAAGACACTGGTCAATATTGATGGAGCCGCAGGCCTCAGAATATACCTATTAACAACCTGGCTCTCCGGTAAACCCTTTATCTTAGCAAACGTCACAAAATCCTCCTGAGAAGTACTGAGGACAACAGTCCTTGCGAAGTAAGCCCAACCACCAATATTAATTATTAAAACTGTAACGAGAGGTAATGTGAAATGCCAAAGCAAGTTAAGGACAGCTGAGGGTATTGCAAACACCTTAAGCGGATTTGTAAGCCATAAAGTATAATACTCAGGACTTAAAATACCACCCGCAGGGAAGTAAATAGGCGCGTGCATTTGTGTTAGGTAAAATGCAAATACCAGTAACAAGACGACACCGAACCACCACTGAGGAATACCATATGACAACGCTGCATAATACATGACTGCCTTATCAGTTTTAGAACCATACTTAAGGGCTGACCAAAGCCCCACCTCAATACCAATTAAGGCACTAAGAAGTATTCCAAAGGTATCAAGGAGTATCGTACCCGGCAAAGCAGATAAGATTATATCCACAACCTTACCACCACCAACATTACCATACTCATTGGGGAAATACGAGTAACCCCAATTAAAAGCTAACATATTGTACATAATATACAATGTCCTAATGACAGGCGGCTGATTAAGTCCATAGGCATTCCTTAACTGCGTAATTATTTGTTGCTGAATATGCTGTATTTGTGTTGTGTTATAATGCCCATGTATCATTAAGTTCATTACTATAGACTTAGCCTCCAACATTATCTCAGACTCAAGAATCTTCGAAGCAGGTCCTGAAAGCGCAAAAGATATTATGAAGAGAACAATAAGTAGCAAAATAACAAGTGTGGCAGCCCTAACAGCCAACGTCCTAGTGAGTCCCATTGATGATTAAATTACCATAGGCTATTTAAGTCTTACTAACATATGTAGATCAATTTAGAAAATCATAATTAAAAGAATTATAAATATGAGAATTTTAATTTTAATGCAACTTTAATTAATTAATTAGCCTTACCTTTTCCTTCTCCTAATCGCAAGCCAGGCACCGATTGCAATTACCACCACTACCACAATTATTACTACCGTTATCCATAACCATGCATAACTCACTGTGGGCGGTGGTGTTGGCGGTGGTGGCGGCGGTGGTGGAGGTGGCGATACTGTTAATGATGTGACATACTGCACAGGCAATGTTACAATATTAGTGAAGGCATATATCAATAAATTGTACGCCCCCGGCGTTAATGTCGCCGTTACACTACTCGGTATTGTTACTGTCAACACGCCTGGTGTTGTTGAGCTAGCAAAGGTTTCGTAGATAATCTTCCCAGTGCTTGGATTTATCAAGTAAACATAACCCTCTGGATTACCTACCGCCTTCATGCTAATTGTTAATGTCGCAGTAGTGTTCACGGTTACTGACGTCGGCGATACTGATACTATACTTGGTACAAGGCTCGATGGCACTGATGTAACACCTAACTTAACGAACACTTGCTTAAACCAATACGTGTAATTATATGGATAGCCAGTCCATCTAACAAATACTGCAGACTGCGGAACTACCGTGCTTATACTCTTTAGAATGTATGGTCCATTACTTATCCAGAAGTTACCGTAGGTATTATAGAAGTTAAGTGCATACTTATAATCCTGAACAGCCGTAGCAGTTGGATTGGGGCCGAGGAAGTTATAACCATTAACAATAGCCCAAGAACCATTATCCCAAATATAACCCGTGCTAATCCAATTCTGCAATACACTAGCCAAGTATGCGTTAAAAGCAGGCGATCTAAAGTCCTCCTGCGGAACCTTCAATGACTGAGCCTCACCACTTGTGAATGCATACTTACCCTGCTGGTAGGCATACATTTCAAGAGCCTCAACAACCCATGGGTTAGCAAGCGTTGGGAACCCAGGTGCGTAAAAAGAAGCAACTATATTGGGGTCTGGGAACCAGTAGGTGCCGTAGACAACTACAGTGCCGTTCGGGAAGAATTGCATACCCACTATTGTACTCGTAGTAGTAGATATTACACCACCAACATCGCTGGCTGTCGCCTGATTAGGCCCTAGGTCAGGTGCCCCTGTGGTTGTTGTTGCAGCAAGGTCGAACCACGTGTAGTAGTAGAATATTATGTCCGCCATGCTTATGGGCTGACCATCCTGCCACTCCTGACCAAGCCACGTACCGTTGAAGTAGTAATAAACAACGTCCTTCGCATACTGGCCAGGACCAACTGGTTGCCACTTCTCTGTGGTTGCGTTCCAAATTACAGCGTTCGGCGGTACTGGGTATATTGCTGAGCCATTGGGGCTTAGCTTGGCCACATACCAAGAACCCCTTAACGGCATTGGTTCACCTGTGAATGGGTTGTAGTAGGCGAATGGGTCACTGGTGAACTCCTGTATTATGTCGTCTGTATATGTATCGATGGATACGTACCACCCGAAGGTATTCATTGGGAATTCACTAACGTGGAGCATACCAACATTGAGCGTGTCTGGGTGGGTTGTTGAGTATGCGAATTTAATGCCGAGTGGCCATTCTAAGCCGAAGACACTTGGCATCCAATTTGTTAGGTTCTGTATTGGGTATGGGAATGTACCAGCAACAAGCCAGACCCTAACTGCTTGCTGGAAACAGTCGTATAGGGATGTCTCTGAGTAGTTCTCGAATTGCTGTAGGCTTGTGAAGTTTCCAATGGAGACCCATGTAGTTAATGTATTGATTGTAGAGTTCGTGTACTGCCAGTAACCTGTCACGCCCCAGCCTGGCATGTCGCCGGTCCAGGTGGCACAGAAGTAGGCGCCTGCGCTTGTGTCCCATGGTGTTGGGGTTATTGTCCAAGCCTCGGTGTATATTGACCACTCCATACTGGCTGGGTTTGAGCCGTAGACTATTGTTAATGCGTCGGATAGTGTGCCGTATATTGGCTTAACAGTGAAGCCTAGGCTCTCTAGTGCTGACATGAACATCTGGCCCATTGCGTACCTGTATGGGTCGTCCTTTCTAATGAAAAATATTATGGTGACTGGTTGTGGGGTTGTGCTGTTTGGTGGTATGTAGTACCACTTGTGGTTTATGTAGAGTATTCTACCGACCCATGGGTTTGGCATGCCGTCGAAGGTTGATGAGGTGTTTATGGCCTTGAATATCTGGAATAATGATTGATTCACGTAGGTTGGGTTGTAATGAATGTTTGCCTGTACGATCTTACCTTGAATTAATAATTGACTCTTTAGTGCGAAGGGGCTTGGCCAGTCATACATTGGTGTTGCGTAGCCTGAGAATACCTGTGTTACTATTGCGCTCCTATCGACTAGGTAATTCATTAGGAATCTAACTTGCCAGTAGGCGAATGGGTTGAAGGTGGTGTTGCTTGGGTATGGGTTGAAGAGTAGGTCGTAGCCTGAGGTTATTGCTGGGCTGACCATTTGTATACCTGGTGTGGTGGCTAATTGGGATAATACGTTGGGTGGTAGTGCGAATGGATTTAGGTATATGTCTATTTTGTTTGATGTGAAGTATTGTACGGCTTCCGTTGGGCTTACTTCGTATACATAAATTGTGGATGGCATTGTGAGGGTCTGTTGTGCATTGATTGTGAGACTTAAGGCTAGGGCTATTATCGTTATTGCCATTACTGTTATTATAAGCACGTAACTTATGGTTTCTCCTTTGTTAGGCATAATGTTATCATCTTATCTAGGTATTTAAGTTTTTCTAGATATATTGGTTATTAATTCTATAAATCCAGTTATTAATAATGATATTGTTAGTATAAATAGTATTGTTAGTATAATAGTCAATGCATTGGCCAGTGCGGATCTACGGATACCTAGTATTTCTATTTGTCCTTGTCCTGTTAATACTGTATTTAGTGAGGTTAATGTTGTGAAGTTGAGTGTTTTTAGTTGGTTTGGGCCTAGGTTTTCTGTGTAGTATAGTGTTATTGTGATGTTTGTCTCGGGTATCCATTTATTTATTGTTAAGTTTACGTGTAGACTGCTTTTGCTTGTCTCTAGGGTTATTATTATTATGTCTGAGGGGTTTACGATGAATGTTTTATTTATTGCTGGTCCGTTGTAATATTGATTGACTTTGTATGGCATTAGTATTAGGAATATAGCCAATATTACTGTTATTGTGCCGAGTATGTATGCACTGATTATGAGTTTATTTCTCATTGCCTCACGAAGCATTGAAGAATAACTAGTTATGAATTTAAAGACCTTACTAACCCCTTCCAAGGTAAGGAAGGGGTTGACTTATGGCTTATTCACTGGTTGGGTCTTTGCCTATTCAGGGTTTACAATAGGTCTTTCATAGGGTTTTCTTAATTCTGTAATTAATTTCTGCGAGGCGGTGTTTATTATTTAAGAGTTAGGAGAAGACTGTACTACTGGTTTATGGTTTTAGTTTGGTTCTTCTCCAGAGTCTTCTGGCTGGGTTTGTTAGGACTTTTCTGTTTGTTCTTGCGGTTACCCATATTGGTGGTGCTCTATTTGATTTGTTTGCTGCTGCAAGTCTTAGTTTCCTGCCTAGGGGTTTGTTCTTGGCCATACTCTCACCTGTACCTTATCCTGAATTCCTTGCGGGTTTGTTTATAAATTGTTTCTAGTATTTTCTTTAGGTCTTCATCAGTTATGGGTACCTTAACCCTTCCTGACTGGGCTAGGGCTATTAACTGTTGCTCCAATGTGTCGACTAGTTCTGGCTTCACTATTCTGAGGTTGTCAAGTCTTTCCCTGGCCTCTGGTGTCAGTATTACTCTGAGGGCTGCCCTTCTCTGTGCCGCAAGTTCCTGCCTTTTTCTCTCCTCCTCGATCTGTTTCTCTAGTTCTTGCATTTTCCTTTGTCTAATTTCTTCAAGTTCCTCATCGTTAGTTGATTGCTCATAATAATCTTCGTCTGAAGACATCTTAGTGCAGAGCTACTGGGCTTATTTATTAACCTAAGCCTTAGTTGGGGTGTGAGGCCTTGTCTTTAGTATGGGTTGGGCTTGAGTTGTATTGCTTAGGGCTTGGTTTTTGTTTATTCGCTGGGTGTCTTTGGTGTTAAGTACTTATTTAATTCTGGCCTTTGTTTTGCAAGGTCCTTAAGTATATTTGTGGCTAATTTATCCAGTAGCGCCCTACCCTGTGGTGTCAAGACCCTACCCTCCTTAGCCTTGGTGACTAGGCCGGCGGTTTCTAGTTGATGTAGTATATTCCTTATTATTGCACCGCCAGCCTTCCTAGTTCTTTCGCTCCTAGTTCTAGGTCCCACCTTAGCTCTATAACTAAATGCCATTCTGAGGCTGCCAATGCCCACGGGTCCATTTAGGTATATTTTCCTTAGTATGGCGGCGGCTCTTACGTACCACCAATCATCTTGCATTGGGAGTCTGTCTTTATTAGCTCCTGTTTTTACGAATAATGCCCACTCGGGTGGTTTTACTTGTGGCACATTCTCCCTTAAGTACTTAGCTAGTTCCTTAATCATTAGGTCCGCAGGTACGTCTTTGACACTAACCAAGGCTGGTCGCTGAACGTAGTTACTAGGGTTAATAAACATTAAGCTGCTTGTAAAATGCTTATAAGTGGACGTGGCAAGGGTTAATGTGATGACTTTCTCCATAGTGGCTACGGATGGCATTGACATTGGTGTGGCTGTTGCTTCAAAATTCATAGCTGTGGGTGCGGTGGTGCCTCATGTTAAGGCACGTGTTGGTGCCGTGGCCACGCAATGCTACGCAAATCCAAGGCTTGGGGATGCAATTCTCGACTTACTATCCAAGGGTCTTGCAGTAAATGAGGCGTTGGATAAGGCACTATCCTCTGATCCGGGTAGGGAGGATAGGCAGTTAGGTGTCGTGTCTATAAAAGGTGGCGCGGCAGCGTTTACAGGGTCTAGGTGTGCGTGGTATGCTGGTCATATAGTTGGTAGTAATTATGCTGTTCAGGGTAACATATTGACGGGACCGGAGGTACTTGAGAATATGGCTAAGGCCTTTGAGTCCAAGCGTGGAGAGCTTGTTGATAAACTTCTTGAGGCCTTGATGGCAGGTGATAGGGCTGGTGGCGATAGGAGGGGTAAGCAGTCAGCGGCTATAATAGTGCTTAGGCCTAGTGGTGGTTATTTGGGGCTCTCGGATGTCTATGTTGATCTTAGGGTTGATGATAATCCCGAGCCTGTGCAGGAGTTGCAGAGATTATTTAGTATTTGGGAGTTAACAATGCTTAATAGGGATGACCCGAGCGATATTATAGATAAATCTAGTATTGCAATGACGGTACAGAGAGTTCTTAAGGCTCTTGGCTTCTATAACGGTGAATTGACGGGTGTATGGGATGAGACCACCGAGTTAGCCTTTGAGAATTGGGCTGGTTATGAGAATCTTGAGAATAAGATTAGGAAGGACGATAAGGTTTGGGGTTCAGTGCTCCGTTACTTAATTAATGAAGCTAGGCGTAGGGGTTTATCGATTTAGTAGTAGAAGGTTTAATAAATGGGTTGCCTTCAGGGTTGTGTGTAATGTCCATAAAGTTCTGTCCTCGTTGTAAGAGCATGATGGTTTTAGTGAAGGAGGGTGGGAGGTCTTTCTGGAGGTGCCCAAGGTGTGGTTATGTTGAAGAGGTTAGTGGCAATAATGCTAAGTTTGTGGAGAGAACTACGGTGAATAGGAGGGATGATAAACCAATAGTGCTAGCTAAATCGAGTGAGGAGGCATTGCCGAAGGTTAGGAAGGTGTGCCCAAGGTGTGGTAATGAGGAGGCTTATTTCTGGGTTCAGCAGACTAGGGCTGCTGATGAACCGCCAACTAGGTTTTACAGGTGTACTAGATGTGGTTATACTTGGCGTGAGTATGAATGAGGATTAATGTTCAGTTCGGTAGTAATGTTAACTCTAGTATTATGGTTTTTGTTGAGGATGTAGAGTTTAAATTTGGGTAATTGTGGATTTAATGTGATGTCTGAGGTTAGGATAACGTATCCAGATGCTAGGGAGCTCTCTGTAATAATTGATGCTATATCGGCATTAATTGAGGAGTCAAGCTTTACGCTGGCCAGTGATGGGTTAAAGCTTAGAGCTCTAGATCCATCGAGAACTGCCATGGTGGATTTATTAGTGCCTAGGGAGGCTTTTGAGGAATTCCCTGAGAACCTCGCTGAGGAGGTTAAAATTGGTGTTAGTTTTGATGACTTTAAGAAGTTACTTAGGAGGATTAGGAAGGGTGATAAGTTGAGTATGGAGGTTAGTGAGGGTAAGCTTAAGGTTAAGCTTGTTGGTAGGGCGTCTAGGACCATGACCCTGCCACTCATTGATATTGGGGTTGAGGAGCTACCAACGCCCAAGGTGGTGTATACCGTACTCGCCAAGGTGTCTAGTGATTCGTTAAATGAGGCTCTTAGGGATGCCGATGTTATTGCTGATTCTGTAAAGTTTGATGCTAAGGATGATGGTCTTTACATATCGGCTAGTAGTGATAAGGGTGATGTGGAGGTGAAGTTTGAGAAGGAGGGTGAGGTTATGTTTGAGTATGATCTTAAGGAGCCGGCTACCGCCAAGTATAGTCTTGATTATTTAATGGATACTGTTTCAAAGGCTTATAAGATTAGTGATATAGTTACTATTGAATTTGCAACTCAGAAGCCCATAGCCTTAACCTTCGAGATACCCATGGGTGGTAAGTTGACTTATTACATAGCACCCATGATTGAGTGATTTAATAATACTAGTTTTAATGGTAAAATGAATTATTTAATGTCTTAAATAATAATTAATGCTTAATAATGAATATGCAAAGCTTCGCAAATCTTGTTAGGGTTTTGTTCAGGAATTATTATAGGTCAGTGGATTTATCTGAGGTTGATGATTTGAGGAGTAGGGAGTTTGGCTTTCAGTTCTTCGATAAGGAAGGCATGATTAGGCATATGGGGTTTAGAGATGAGAATGAATTGAGACAGTACTTAATTACTTATGCCCCATCTCATGTGTATTACTCAGCAGCGGTTTATAGGGATCCCACGAATCAGGATATGGATGCTAAGGGTTGGTTGGGTGCTGACTTAATATTTGATATTGATGGTGATCATTTACCTACTCAAGGTTGCCAGGGTGTTGAGTTAATGACGCTTGAGTGTCTTAATGATGCTACCGAGGAGGTGAATAAGCTCTTGGACTCGCTTATTGAGGATTTTGGTTTTTCTGAATCATCGATTAAGGTTTTCTTTAGTGGTCATAGGGGTTATCATGTGCATATTGAGACTGAGGAGGTTAGGGGTTTGAGTGATGAGGAGAGGAGGGAGATTATTGATTATTTGCTTCTTAGGGGGTTTAGTATTGAGCATTTAGTTAGGGGTAATGTTATTCTTATAGATGATGGGTTGAGGGGTATTGGTGGTAGGTTGGCCTCTGTGATCCATGAGGTTGATCCAAGTATTCTCGATAAGGTTAGGGGTAAGGTGAGTAAGGGTGTGGCTAGGAGGTTGAGTTCATTATCTTCAATTATTAGGGATAGGTTAGCTGTGAATATTGATGAGGTGGTTACGATGGATATACATAGACTCATTAGGATGCCTAATTCTCTTCATGGAAAGACTGGATTACGTGTTGTTAGGGTTAGCCTTAGTGAGTTAGAAAGAGGCGCTGAGTACATTATTGATAAGGCAATACAGTTTAGGAGGGGCTCGTTGACTATTAGGTTGAGTAAGAAGTTGCCTGTGAGGAGGGTTTTTGGTGAGGATGTGGTTGGTAATGAGGGAAGTATTATTAAGGTTCCCATGTATATAGGTATGTACTTAGTGATGGGTGGTTGGGGTGAGCCTCTCGATTAATGAGCTACTTAGGAAGTTACTTGAATTCACGCAAATGGAGGTGAATAGCGATGAGTTACAGAGGCCTCTCTATGAGTCTTATGCACAGTTAATTCAGGGAATCGTTAATAATTTACCGACGGGTAATACTTCTGACAAGGAGTTACTTGAGTCTATGGTTAATATGGTTAAGGAGACTCTCACGGTATTGGTTAGGAGGAGGATCGAGAAGATAATGGGGTATTACCGAGCGGGTAAGATAATACCTCAAGAGTTATTATTCATGGAGGAGAAGAGGTTCTTGACGCCATTTCTTGACTTAAGGATTCCAGAGGCGGTGGGTGTTGTGTTGGTATCTTTCAGGGAGAACTTCCCGATGATTAGGTCAGTCACGGGCTCCACATATGGTCCCTTCACTCAATTTGACATTGCGGTGTTGCCTAGGACTGATGCAGAGGACTTAAGACGTAGAGGTATTGTAGATGTTCTACGTTGATCTTCCTGAGGTAAAAGTATAAAAGGGGGTTGGATTAACGTAGCGCGTGAAGTTTCCCAAGGTGATTAAGACCTACTGCCCGAGATGCGATGCATACACGGAGCATTCAGTAACGATATATAGCCATGGGAAGAGGAGGGACTTATCTGAGGGGCAGAGGAGGTACTTGAGGAAGCTTAAGGGTTATGGTTCGAGTAGAAAGCCGAAGCAGAAGAGGTTCTCGAAGACTACGAAGAAGGTGATGGTTAAGTTACAATGTAGGCAGTGTGGTTATGTGGTTATGAGGTCTTTAGGTAGGTTGAAGAAGGTTGAGATAGTTGAGGTGAGGTGATTATATGCCTACGAATTGGCGATTAGTCCTCGTACCTAGGCCCAGATCGAGGTTTTTAAGGGTTAGGTGTAATAATTGTGGTAATGAGCAGGTGGTTTTTGATAGACCAGCAATGGTTGTTAGGTGCCTTGTCTGTGGTAATGTGCTTATAGAGCCGACTGGCGGTAGGGGAAGGATAGTTGGTGCCACTATAGTGACGACTTATGAATAATACGTATGGACGCACCCTAGTATAAAGGTTTAATAAGGTTCCTTAACCCTCCCGTTAATAATGAGTAAGAGGGAGGAGTCGGCTGATG
Organism: Vulcanisaeta sp. AZ3; assembly: GCA_000960865.2. GTDB lineage: Archaea > Thermoproteota > Thermoprotei > Thermoproteales > Thermocladiaceae > Vulcanisaeta. The sequence continues at coordinate 54,545 of JZWU02000003.1, forward strand.
AGATTAGGAAGAGCGTATTGCCTGTGAGGATAGCCAGGAGGGAGTTACCTGATATGGGGGAGCTTGTTATTGGCACGGTGTATAGGGTGTTGGAGCATGGGGCGTATGTGCTGCTTGATGAGTATGGTGGCTTGGAGGCTTATGCGCCTGTCAATGAGATTGTTCAATCCTGGTTCCATGATATAAAGGATTACCTAAGGCCTGGGCAGAAGACTGTGTTTAGGGTTGTTAGGGTTGATTATCGTAAGAAATTAGTCGATGTATCTCTTAGGAAGGTTAAGGAGGAGGAGAGGAAGGAGAAGTTAGCTAGGTGGAAGAGGACGTTAAGGGGTGTTAAGTTACTCGAGTTGGTGGCTAAGAAGTTGGGCATACCCTTAGATAAGGCGTTGCAGGATTTTGGATGGAAGCTTGAGGATTACTATGGCGACTTCTTGACAGTATTTGAGAATGTGGCTAAGTATGGGCCTGATGAGTTGAGGAAATTGGGACTTAATGATAATGTAATAGAGATTATTGCTGAGGTTGCTAAGGAAAGGATTGAGATTGAGCCTGTTGAGATTTCGGGGGTCATTAGGCTAATAAGCATAAGGCCTGATGGTGTTAAGCATATAAGGGAGGTTTTGATGAAGGCGATAAATCAGGCCCGAAAAGAGAGAGTTGAGAGTATTAAGATATACACAATAGGGCCGCCTAGGTATAGGATAGATATTACTGGTAGGGATCCTAAGAAGCTGGAACGTGTGCTTAATGATATTGTTAATTTAGTAACCACGGAGATAAGGAAGAGAGGCGGTGAGGCAAGCTTCACAAGGATTGGTGAATGATGTGGACTCCATACTAAGGAGGTGCAAGGTTTGCGGTAGATACACGATGAGGAAGGATAGATGTCCATACTGTGGTGGAGAGCTTGAGGTACCGCATCCGCCTAAGTATTCGCCTGAAGATAAGTATGGTAGGTATAGGTTATTAATGAGGATAATGAGTGGGGAGGTAAGATTAAGAGAGGATATTGTGAGGGCAATACTATCGCAGAGTAGGTTAAGTAAGATTAACCTTAACTCCTAGTTAATGTTTGGTTTTTAGCTAGAGCATTAAGTAGGTTGTAATTGATCTTGTAAATTATTACCCAGCCGTATGGCCTGGAGACATAGACCAACTGGGCCCATGGTGGTGGGGAGATTAGGTAGTACCAAGGTGTTATAGGCCCTGAGTACCCGGGTATGCCTACATATGCTAATTGGAATGATGTTCCGCCAGCGCCAGGCATTATTGTTGGTATTCCCTCAAAGATCCAATATGCAGGTATGCCATTCCTAAGGCATGTTGCCCAAACAGAATAGGATGAACTTACGACTTCTGAATTAAACATGAGATTGTATAATGTGACGTTATAGGCGGCGTAGAATGTATTATTGGCATATGGCACGTATATCGTTGAGGCACCCACCTGTCCAGTTGAAATGAAGGTATTTAGTATATAGTTGTCTGAGTACCCCGCAATCCTGGCCATCCAATAACTCTTCGCGAAATCACCACCGGCTGGGTATTCGGGTATTAGGATGCACATGGAGCTTGTGAGCCCTGTACCGCTGGCGTTAATGGGGCCGTAAACATAATACGGCTCGAATATTAATATATATTGAGGATCATGCAGTTCATTAAGCTTGTCTAAAATGCCTGTATAGTTGTAGGGGTTAGACATAAAGAAATTACCTATTAGGGCTATTTGTGTGGCGTTGACTGTGGAGTTATCCGCAAGGCTTGTTCTATTACCAATTATGGCTGTCCAATAACCGTAGTCCCACCAGGATAGTATTGTGGCATTTGGTGGCGTATTATATGATAACCACTGGAGGGCATCTAACCAATCGGGGGTTGGGTATGGTGGTGATACAGTGCTCACTATTTGCTGGGGTACCACTGACATTGATAGTGCTGGTTGTACATTAATAATGAGGGATAACGCAAACACAATACCTAATAACACACTAATAGCTATGCCAATCAAGGCACGCCTATCCAAGGCCAGTTCTGTGAGTTTTACAAAACCATAAGCAGCAGCAGGGACCCAGAATAACCCTAAGACCATGAATAACCAAACCTCTGAGGATGCGAAATAAGCTGCCGCTAATGAACCTAGGCTTATTAAGACCGCTGGCAGTGATAATGACATTATTGATAGTAATATTGTGTATATAACGAAGGGTAATGTTATAGATACATTGTAAAGGCTCTGCTGAAGAGATGAAGGAGAGTGCTCAGCCACACTCTGTACTATGGCGCTCCTAGCTATCGGAGCTAACGCGCCGAGAAACTTACCGCCAATTCCTGTGAAACTTAATCCTATGATTGTAACAATTGCAATAACGAGGACTGCGAGGAAGTACCTAGTTATTACTGTCATAATTCTTGGGCTCTTGGGGTAAAGCTTAATGAGCGCGTAGGCAATTATTGAGAATAATAAGGCCGCATTGGCCACGCCACCCATACCAGAAACCAGAGTATGGAAGCCGTATCTGGGTGTTATTGCTACGAAGGTAGAGAATGCGAGGTCTGTTAATACGTAGGTTATGACGACCTTATCGATTAAGAATGGTAGTGTTTGTCTCCTGGCTATTTTAATTAGTAGGTAGAGAAGTATGATGATTGTGAATAATCCATAGAAGTTCCATAGGAAGACGTAAGAACCCCACACCCACGTAGTTATTCCATTAAACAATGCGGAAAGTACAGCAAATAGAAGCCAATAATTATCCTTCCTAATTAAAGACTCCGCGTAGAAGGCTATGCCGAGGGTTGCTATGAATTGAAACAATGGCTCTGCCGCGAACCAACCTGCTGTACCCCTCTGGAGAAACATTGTTGTGAATACAGACCACAGTGCTGCTAATAGGCCTACGTACTTACCACCAAGTCTGTAACCGAGGTAAAACATGGCTGGTACAACTGCAGCATTAGCTATGGCGGGTAATAGGATTACGGATTGGAGTAAGTCAAAACCTAGGTGGGATAATACCTTATAAGCCAATACTCCGAGCCAGGAAACGCCTGGTGACAGTATTACGGTCCAATTGGCACCCCAGGGATACCAGAAGTGAGTGAAGATGGCTCCGTAACCCTTATGAAGCCACCAGAGGAGTCCCTTGATGGTGCCGTACTTAAGCATTTGTATTGTCATGAAGTACCTTATGTAGGGGTCGAATTCATTTATGTACCAACCATAGAGAAGGACTGGGTATAGCCTGAGGTAGTAAGCTATGATTGTGAATGAGAGTATGGCTGAGGTGAATGCAATCCATTGGGAGGCCTTAATATCGGGTGATATACTTATTGCCTCATGCACAGTAGTCTTGCCCTCAACTCTACTTGCAGCCCTTGCCTTGCTCATTACGGTTTGGTTGAATGCTTTATTTAAAAGTATTTTTCACAGTTACGTTAACGAGTATTAAAGCAAATAAGGTATCTAATACTACAAGCATTGTGAGGATTATTAAGAGACATCAGAATTCAAGGCAAGTAGTAGGGGGTCTAGTGAGAAAATGGAGATATGAGGGGATAAAAGAATAAAAATGGTTTATTTAATGTAACACAGGGCCCCGTAGCTCAGCATGGATAGAGCGGCGGCCTTCTATCGAGACGGGAGAGAGCCGTAGGTCGTGGGTTCAAATCCCACCGGGGCCGCCAATCACTCACCGCGGTTTCTTCAAGATTTTAATGAATAGTCACCTTTATGAGTTACCTTTCTAGATTTATTGGCGGTTGATGAGACATTGCAGTACTGATTGGTGAGGAGACTGACCTGCTCTGAGTATATGATTAGAATTATCAGCATATAACCGCGTTCGTCAACGATCAGTCACCTCCTCTCTCGTCACTGTAGTATTGTGATTTTAACTCCTCAAGTTTCTTATGCAGCATAGTGGATAATACTTAATAAATTAGTGTAATATAAGTTAATGTTATGGAATTACTCAAATGTGACGTTTTGAGTGACCTAATTGAGGGTTTCCCATATGGCTACATGATTTTAATTAGGGGCGACCTAGGCATGGGAAAGACACTTATCGTGAAGATACTTGCACGGAGAATACTTCAAAGCAACCCGTTGCTTTATGTATCCCTTGATGATGATCCTGAATCAATAATTAATGATCTTAAGGACACGAGTGGTAGGTTGTTCATAATTGATGGATTTACATTGGGTGATCAGCGCAGGATTAAGGCCCCTAACATTGTTGATGCAATTACTGAGTTAGATCCAGGACAGTTGATTAGTAAGGTTAGGCAGGTAATATATTCAAAAGGCATTCGGGGGCTTATCATGGATTCGATAAATGACTTACTCATTAATATCGACCCCAGAGGATTAATTACTGTGCTTAAGCAATTAAAATCCGTATCAAGGACTTACAACTTAATAACCTTCATGGTTGCTCACGTAACCACGGATGATGTTGATAATCTACTTAATAACGTTGAGTATGTGTTTGATGGTGTAATCGAGATGGAGTTTGATGAGAATATGGCAAGCCTAGGAATACCAGTGAGGAGGCTTAGGATAAAGAGGATGAAGGGAATCTCTCATTCAATGAATTGGTTATACTTTACAACGGCTAAGGGCACCATAGTCCCCATAGATGTAAATGAGATCAGAAACATGCTAAAGAATACCCTTGAAAGCCTTGGAGTTCAACTACAGAGCAGTTAATGAATTTGCTTTCAAGACATTAACATAAAAGCTTTGGTAGGTAATTAAGATCTTAAATCCTGTAAAATGAGGGGCAGCCATGTAGGGGCATATCGTTTATGTTCGAAGCCTATGATGTAGCAATTAGCAATAGTGACATTAAGTTGGAATTTATAACTAATTTTACTGTCTTAAGAGGGAATGCGTTGGTATATAAAACTTAATTTAGCCTACGGAAACTTTTACAATGATGTTATTTTAGGATTGCCTTTTGCTATGGGTTTTTAATTTGATTAGTACCCTTTAGGTGTTTTGTTAGATCATTAAAAAGAACACGACTAAACCGTAAATTGCAATGGCCTCTGCCAATGCTACAAAGATTAAATACATTGCAAATAATTCTCTTCTCTCAACCATAGCACTAACAGAAGCAGCACCAGCAAGGCCAATACCGATACCAGCACCTAGAGCAGCAAGACCAAAACCAATACCAGCACCCAGGGCTCTAGCCGCCATTACCTGTGCTTGATCGGTTGCTTGAGCATGGGCAACTAACGCTGCCATTGCTAAGGCTAGTGCAACCACAACTAAAACCCTTAATATCGTTGACTTAACCATCACGGAATCAAGCATTAGTACTTTTAAAATTTATTCCAACTGGACTCCCAGCGTTCGTTTAAAGTTACCTGGTTCGTGAACTTACTTTAGGCCTTGAGTCATTTTCCTGAGACCTTGTCCCTTCACTATCATATACCTTCTCAATGTTCATAAGAAGCGTGAACTAAAGCGCAACCTTAAGCCCTATGTAATGAGACCAAGGCCAGAAGCGAACTAAATCCTCAATCACATCCAAATGAACAATCCTTTAAATAACCAATGCATTAGAGTAGGGAATAAGCATAAGTAAAGCTTTATAACTATTGGGTCATTAAGCAGAACTGCCGGGGTGGCCGAGCCAGGTCCAAGGCGCGGGCCTGCTAAGTCCGTCCCCGCAAGGGGGCCCGGGTTCAAATCCCGGCCCCGGCACCAAGAAATCCTCCTCATGGAATTATGGCGATTTTAGTTGGAAGGGCTAGATAACTATGATGTGTTCTGGTCTGGCTGGTTAAAATTTTAATATAACGAATAATCTTAGAGTTTCTGTGTCGGTGGTTATTGATTCATATGTTGTTGATCTATATGTTAGGTTTCGGGACTTAACCTACGGTGGCTCCGTGGAAATGAACGTGAGCTCAGATGGTGAACTCCTCATTAATTCCGTAGATTTATCCATAAGATCCGTATCAATTGATGGTAAACCGATTAAGTATAGTTATGATGGTAAGGTGATTAAGATTGATGGTCCTGTGAACGGTGTTGTGAGGATTGAGTTTGAGGGTAAAATACCCGATAGATTATTAGGTATTTATAGGGCTCCTTACGGCGATAGTTACATAATCACCACACAATTTGAGCCTACGGGTGCCAGGTACTTCATACCGTGCATAGACCACCCAGCTGTTAAGGCTAGGTTTAGGTTTAGGGTTCGTGTTGATGGTGACTACGATGCAATCTTTAACACACCCCCACTTAGAGTTTATTGGGATGGCAGTTGGAAGGTCTTTGAGTTTGCAGATACTCCGAGAATGTCCACATACTTAATTTACCTGGGTATTGGTAGATTTTACGAGATTAGGGATAAGGTCGGTAATGTGGATGTAATATTCGCAACACCCCTGAGTGATAGAGTTGAGGAGGGGGCTTTCGCAATTGATGTTGCTAAGAAGGTTCTTGAATTTTACAGTAATTACTTTGAAATACCTTACCCACTCCCAAAGCTGCACTTAATACATGTGCCTGAGTTTGCGGCTGGTGCCATGGAGAACTGGGGTGCCATAACCTTCAGGGAGACTGCCCTCTTGATTGGGAGGGGGAGTACTGAGGCTTCGAGAAGGCGTGTGGCTGAGGTTGTGGCTCATGAAATTGCTCATCAATGGTTCGGTGATTTAGTGACTATGGCTTGGTGGGATGATCTATGGCTTAACGAGTCCTTTGCGACGTTCATGAGTTATAAGGCCATGGATGCGTTATTTCCGGAATGGAATGTTTGGTTTAGATTCTTGGCTGACGAGACGATGAATTCTATGCTTAGGGATTCATTAATGAGTACGCACCCAGTCCATGTACCTATTGCAAGCGAGGAGGAGGCTTTTGAGATATTTGATGATATTAGTTACGGTAAGGGTGCCAGCTTACTACGGATGCTGGAGAATTATGTTGGTAAGGAAGACTTTAGGAGGGGCCTAAGTAATTACTTAAAGGGACATGCTTATTCTAATGCTACTGAGGATGGCCTTTGGAGGAGTATTGAGGAGGTCAGTGGTAAGCCCATAATGAAAATAATGAAGGCTTGGGTTGATAAACCAGGGCATCCGGTAATTACCGTAGAGACAGAGACCCAAGGCGTTACTCTTAGGCAGGCTAGGTTTGTGTTTGGTGGTAATGTAACTGATACTTGGCCGATACCTATTGTATTCAGGGTTAATGACAGGGTGAACAGAGTATTGATGGAGGGTGATTCATTATCACTCAACATACCCGAAACTACATTTCTGAATGTTGGTGGTAGTGGTTATTATAGGGTTAAGTATAATGATTGGTCTAAGGCCCTTAACAATGCCTCTGACGATATTGAGAGGTGGAGCGTGCTTAATGATGCCTACTCACACCTACTTCAGGGTTCGGTTAGTTTAGATGAGTATTTACGCCTTGTTAAGTCCGTTAATAATGTCGTTAATTACTTACTCACAACATCATTAATAATGCAACTGGGAACCCTATACTCAATAAGGCCCTCGGCAATTAAGGAGGCCTTTGTGGATTATCTTAAGGCTCAGAGTAGGGCTTTGGAGGGTATGAGTGGTATTGATGATGTTAGAGAGATCGTATTGGCAAGGAGGGCATTGATTGATGAGGATTATGCAAAGACCTTGGCGGACATGGTTAAGGATTATGAAAATGCTAACCCTGTGATGAGGCAGGCAATTGTTAATGCTTATGCCATAGTTGGTGATAATCCATTTGAAACCTTAAAGAATTTATACAGATCATTGAGGACTGATGAGGATAGGGTTAGGGTGCTCTCAGCAATGCTTAGCATACCGAGGGTTGAGGAATATGCTAAGGCTCTTGATTTCTTGGTCTCTGGCGAGGTTAAGAAGCAGGATGTTAGGATGTTCATTGTTGGTGCTAGGAACCCATTCACAAGGGATGTAAGCCTTGATTGGTTGGTGAAGAATTATAAATTATTCATCGAGGCATACGGAGATCCAGGTACTTTATCGAGGACTTTAATAGCCACGATACCAATAATTGGTATTGGACGTGAGGGAGAGGTCGAGAGGTTCTTGAGGAATCTAAATATTCCTGGTATTGAAATGGGCGTTAATGCTAGCCTTGAATTATTGAAGGTTTATTCAGCTTTTTATTCTCGCTATGCATAAAACATTTATTAGGATTTTTGGTGATATCATCCGTGTGTCTTTAGGATTTTTATAGTATGGTTTTGAGATACATGTTGTCATTGATCATGATGAAGGCAAGATAACATTTATTTGCTTGATTAGTAATAACGTGCTTTGTATGTCTATTCAGGATTTCATAGAGCTCCTCCGGAGGTTATCTGAGGCTTTCGGTCCCTCGGGTTTTGAAGATGAGGTTAGAGAGTTGGTGGTTGAGGAGTTGAGTCCTTATGTTGATGAGGTGTTTATTGATAAGTGGGGTAATGTGATTGGTGTTCGTTATGGTAGGCGTAGGGATCTTAAGGCCATGGTTGCTGCGCATATGGATGAGATTGGCTTGCTCATTGATAATATTGATAAGAATGGGGTTCTGTGGTTTAGGGCTATTGGTGGTTGGAATGAAGTAACTCTCGTGGGTCAGAGAGTTATTATTAAGGCAGGTAACGGGAGAAAGGTGAAAGGTGTGATTGGTGGCAGACCTCCACATATTACACCCCCTGGTAAAGAGAGGGAGGCGCCTGAGCTTAAGGATCTTTTCATAGACATTGGAGTATCTAGTGATGATGAGGTTAGGAAGTTGGGTATTAATGTTGGTTCTGTGGCTGTACTTGATAGGGGGTTCGAGGTATTGAATGAGAATGCCGTCACAGGCAAAGCCTTTGATGATAGAGTTGGACTTGCAGTAATGCTTTGGTCAGCTAGACAGTTAAGGGAGAGTGAGGTCACTACGTACTTTGTAGCCACGGTACAGGAAGAGGTTGGCCTACGTGGTGCCCAGGTTGCTGCTGATAGAATTTACCCGGACTTTGCGATTGCCCTGGATACTACAATAGCAGCTGATGTTCCTGGTGTAGGTGAGAGGGAGTATGTTACGAGGATTAGTAGAGGGCCCGCTATAAAGGTCATGGATGGTGGTAGGAGTGGCTTGTTCATAGCGTATCCGAAACTCACGAACTTCCTGGTGAGTGTTGCTGAGGATTTGAAGATACCTTATCAGCTTGAGGTTTTGGTTGGTGGCACAACGGATGCTCTTGGTATTGCATTTCGCAGGGATGGTATACCAGCAACTACAATATCCATACCTACTAGGTATGTTCATAGCCCAGTGGAGCTTCTGAATGTAAATGATGCTGTAAATGCAGCCAAGCTGCTGGCTGAGGCCCTTTCCAGGGTTAACGAGGAATTCGTAATGGAGCTTAGAGAGAAGGTGATTAAGGGAAAGACTGGTTAATTCCTTTAAATTTATAGGAAATACAAGTCTGAAATCACCCTTACTGTGAGGTCAATTGATTTATGATGTCTATGGTTTTGCCTATTAACTCTTCAACTCTACTCATGCTTAATGCTTCGCTGTATATCCTAAGCTTAGGCTCAGTACCACTACCCCTAATTAGGACCCAGGACCCGTCATTAAATACGACCTTGACGCCATCTGTAGTTATTGGCCTTGGGTCAGGGCCTAATGAACTTAATTTAGTGAGTAGCGTATCTTTATTATTATTTACAAACTTCTTGGAGTCCTTCATATCTAAGTCAATTCTCTTAAAGTATGCTTTGCCGTACATACTTCTTACATGATTTATTAGGTCCGTTAGGTCTCCATACTCTGAGGCCATGGCCATAATCAATGATGCTGTGTATATGCCATCCTTATCGGGTATGTGCCATGAATAAACAAGACCGCCGCTCTCCTCACCACCCATATCTGCTTGTCCCTCGAGTATTGCTCTAGCCACGTACTTGACACCTACAGGTACCTCTATTACCTTGAAGCCATACTTAGTGGCTATGTTGTCGAGTATGTGTGTTGTTGATACAGTCCTAACTACACCTCTCTTAATCATGGACGCGGATGCTAGCCTCTCGACAACTATGGGTATTATGTCATTAGCCCCTAGGTAACCGTGCCTCTGATCAACCAGCGCTATTCTATCAGAGTCACCATCATGTGAGATACCAACTTCGTACTTACCACTCGTTACCTCCTGAATAAGCTCTGGTATGTTCTGGGGCTCGGGGTTTGGGTCTCTACCTCCAAAGCTTGAATCGTAATTATTGTGTATTTCTGTAACGTCCATACCGAATTCTCTAAGTATTTTGCTTGTATAACCAATAGATGTTGCATATATCGGGTCTATGAGGACCTTAAACTTTCTCCTTAACTTAAACATGCTTGTTACATTACTAATAACATGCTCAATGTACTCTGGAGCTGGGTCTATGGTTGATACGGGCCTTAATTCAAGACTTTTCACGCTTCTCGCAATGTTCTGCCACTCCTCTTGATACAACTTCTCTATCTGATCAGTATCCTCCTCCTGAGCCGGCGCGCCGACCTTACTTATGACCTTAAAGCCGTTGTAAATGGGTGGATTATGGCTGGCTGTTATTTGAACCATTAAGTCAAAGCCAAGGTTATGGCCGTACCAAGCCACGACAGGAGTTGGTGTTGGATTATTGACCATAACCACATCAAGCCCATGATTCAACGCTACATTGGCAGTGATCCTAGCGAAGTCCTGGGATTTTCTTCTCGCGTCGAAACCCACTAGAACCTTACTCAAGCCATACTTCCTGGACCAATACCTAAATGTTGATTCTGCCAGTGTAGCCACTAGATATTCTGTGAACTCCTCATCAATAACACCACGCACACCATCCGTGCCAAAGTGGAATGACAACTTATCAGCCATCACGAATTAATTCATTAGCCTTTTTTACCTTTTATCTATTGTTGAGAATTACAATTTATTGAAAATCTCGCTGTTATGGTTGGAGCGGTAGTTCCAGCTCCTTAGATATTTAAGGAGTCATCTTTGTTTGGTGAATTGAGTTAAAGATTCAGTTCCTAAGGCCTCGAGAATTCCTCCCACTCTTAACAGCTAAATGAGGGGTACAAACTCAAGCCGTTGAGAGAACCAATCCTAAAGGAGGAAACCTTACCCTTCAGGGCAAGGAGGGAGTCAACTTCGTACTCACTAGGTTTAGCCACCTTCTCATGATTAAATCTTCACTATAATTCAAAGCCCTCTCTCTTGCCTTAATCCTCATTATGTTTGGGTAACCATTATTCCAAATCCTCAAGGCTCTATCGACGAGCTCTGAAGGATTATTCACTAACCAACCAGTTTCATTATTGATTACAGTCTCTGCGGGTCCTTGTTTATTATATGTTAATACAGGCGTACCGCAGGCCATGGATTCCACTGGAACATAACCAAAGGGTTCATGGGTAAATGGGAAAACTGTGAACTTAGCATTTGCATAGAGTTTCACGAGCTCATCATCACTAACCCTACCCTTATAATCAATCATGCTATGCCTAGTGAACCACTTGGGTAGCCAGGGAACCTTAGACCCAAAAGCAACTATCTTAATGCCATTATCAGCCAGGGCCTTTAAAACCTTAAACTCCGTCTCCTTACCCACGTAAGTAAGCACATAATCTTCACCGGGATTCTCCACTGGCTTGAAGAAGTTTGTGTTAATTGGTGGATGAATAATGTCACTAACAGTGATTCCCCTACTTCTAACCATGTCTGCAGTAAACCTGGAATTTGCAACCACAAACCTAGAATTAACTATACCCTTGTGATAGACCATGTTCGCTGCCTTAATTAATGGTGACGCAAGTAAGTAGCCCAACCTGTAATGCATCGGTGCTGTTTCAGTCATATCCTTCAGTAGATCTCCTACGTAGCCCTGGGCGTAGAATATGGTTGAAGGTATTGGTAATTCGAAGGATAGGTTTATCGTGATGCAGTCACTTCTATACACTACTTCACGAAATGCATTACGTATCCAAAGCCATAGATGCCCCAGCTGCCCACTGAGTGTGGGTTTTCCTATTAACTCTATGATATTGAGACCTTGAATTTCATGTTTAACTGATGAGTTTACGTATGGTGTTACTAATGTAACCCTGTAGCTCCTCAAACGTAAGAAGTAACCTAGCGTAACTGCAACTCTTATCGGACCCGTTACGCCATCAATTCCATCCACAATTAAATCAATGCATTTATTACCGTCATTAACCACGGTTGATCACATCTAGAGGTTCACGTTGCCCTCTATGTACATTCTGGCGAGCTCTAAGTAAGCCTTGTAGTTATTCCTTATGTACTCTATATCCTCCTTACTAACTTGCCTAACTACCTTAGCTGGAACCCCAACCGCCACACTACCGGGTGGTATCTTAGTGCCTTGGGTAACTACGGCGCCTGCGCCTACTATACTACCGCTACCTATCACAGCACCATTGAGGATTATAGCGCCCATACCTATTATGACCTCATCCTCCACAGTAGCCCCATGCACTATGGCCCTATGCCCTATGGTTACACCACGACCTACTCTGACAGGGTAGCTCTTATCTACGTGTATTACAGCTCCATCTTGTACGTTTGATTCGTCTCCAATGACTATGGAATCCTCATCACCCCTAATTACTGCATGTGGCCATATGCTGACGTTATTGCCTATAACTACATCACCAATTACGTATGCCGTACTTGCTATGAATACGTTACTTCCAATCCTAGGTGTCTTACCACCAACACTGACTATTGGCACGCACACTAATAATGTAAGGCTTATTAAAGTATTAGGATTTATTCGTTGATGTCATCACAAGTACTATTTGATGTTAAGATTAAGTCAATACCGCGAGACTCAAGGAACATCCTAATAATGGCATGCCCAGAACCAAGTTTAGCGTCCGTGGTCACGATTGAGTACTTAGTCGAAACATTGAAGATGGAAGAAATAGGCTCTATAAAGCCTAGAAATGCGATCCCCATAATAACGGTTATGAACGGTGCCGCTAAACTACCCTACCTACTCTTCTACAGTAAGGAGTATAATCTAATTACCATTAGGCAGCACGTACCAATACCGCCAAATGCCTATAGGCAGTTCATGAATAAGATTTTAGATTGGGCTGAGGAGAATGGCATTAACCGCATTGCGTGCCTAACAGCAACCGCAGCACTTAGCGAAAAGGAGTCAGAAACCGTATACTTTGTAAGTGAGGAGAACCATGTTGATGAGTATAAGAACTTAGGCCTCGAACCATTAGGAGAGGCCACAATTACGGGTATAGAGGCTATTTACCTCGATGCAGTCCTTTCCAGGAACCTAAACGGTGTCTTACTGCTCGCAGAATCTAAGCTCCTCTCAACAATAAGTAAATTAATGCTTGGTGGTAAGATTGCAAACCACAGAGACCTATTAGCAATACTTAACCAAACTGTTGGTCAATACGGGCCTGATGTAACTGCAGCACTGAAGTTAGTCAAGGCCGTGGGTAAACTAATAAATGCTGAGATTCCTGTCGATAAATTAACCGAACATGCTAATAAATACGCATTCCTAATTGAGAAAAACCTAGAGGAATATATGAAACCTCCCAAGGAAGAAGTACCCATATATTACTAAGTCCATCGTATTATTAAAATTATGCCAAACCTCATAAATCTAGATAGGCCGTGCTAGTAGTGCTTAATTACCTATACATTACTGTCTAGTCGTATGGATCTAGGGTTAAGGGGTAAGGTGGCTATTGTAACTGCTTCTTCGAGGGGCATTGGTAAGGGTGTGGCTAAGGTGCTAGCTCAGGAGGGTGTGAAGGTTATGCTCTTCGCTAGGAAAGAGGAGGAATTAAAGGCCGCGCTGAATGAGATTAAGGCTTTGGGTGGTGATGCCTCTTATGTAGTTGGTGACATAACTATTAAGGAAGATGTAAATAAGTTAATTGAAGAGACTAGGAGTATAATGGGTCCCGTGGATATCCTAGTATACAATACAGGCCCACCTAAGCCAGGTTACTTCGGTGAGTTGAGTGATGAGGATTGGGAGTATGCAACAAGATTATTATTGCTCTCGGCTGTTTGGTTGACAAGAGGTGTCATTAATGATATGGTGAGCAGAGGTTGGGGTAGGCTAATATACTTAACATCCATGAGCCTTAAGAGCGCAATACCAAACCTGGTCCTCTCAAATACTGTGAGGATATCCTTGGCGGGTTTGGTCAAGTCCTTAGCCATTGAATATGGGCCTAGGGGAGTTACGGCGAATGGTATAATGCAGGGACACATATTCACTGATAGGACGAGACAGTTAGCTGAGGATGAGATGAGGAGGAGGGGTGTACCGATGGAACAGGTTTTGAAAGAGATGGCAAAGGACATACCTGTGGGTAGGTACGGAACACCAGAGGACATAGGTTACCTAGTAGCCTTTTTAGCTAGTGATAAGGCATCTTACATAAATGGTGCCATGATATTGATAGATGGAGGATTACTCAGATGTACACTTTAGGTGGAGAGATTGGCAGTGTTTAAAACACAATGTTTAAACATGATGCCAAGGTTTATAATTTACTGAGTTTATCGTATTGCTGTTGATGGATTATTCACTTGAAATTAACCTTAAGGATAGGAGTAGGTATGAGAATATTGTAAGGTCAATCGTAGAATATGGGTCATCAGTAAAGGACGCAATATTCGAAAATCTACCCAATGAATTAATAACACCCTATCAGAGGATTCGTGAAATCTACAATCAAGAGATCATTAGGGGCAAAGGTAAACTTGATACTAACTCAGTGGTACAGCAATATATGAATGTACCAGGGGCCGAGGAGTTAGTGAGGTATTTACTATTAGCCACGGTTTTACTCACGGGCTTTAAAAACCTTAGGAACGAGTTAATATATAGGGTAATGGCCAGGAATTATGACCACATAATTAACTTAATTAAAAGCCCGAGTTACGGCATTATCAATAATGTGAGTAATGTATTACTGAAGGGGTATGTCAGTGAGGGTATTAAGGGTGAAGATATTGGGGAAGTTAGTAATGCCATACATAGCTTCACCTACGGGCTTAGGAAATTAGTAAATGCTAGAAAAACAACACTCCTTAGATGGGTGTCTAAGTTCAGGGATATTGAGAATTTCGAGAGAGAACTAGTGCTTTTCTATCCAACGAGAGCCAACGAAAGAAGAAGAAGAGCGATTAAGACATTCATTAGGTGGGTCTCTCACGAGACAAACCTACCCATTGCACTAGAAATAATGAGAAGAGGAGCATATAGGCGTTATGCAATGGCAGCAGATATCTATAGCACAATGGTAACCATAAGAAGCGGTGCATTCCTTACCTTAAGGGATGACCGAATAATCAAGATAATAAATAAGATCATGATAAATAGAGAAACTGGAACCACCGTAAGGATTGATGAAGTTAAGGGTCTCGTTAGAAGCATCGGTAGAATAAGCAACGACCCAATAATATATGAAAGAGGCGCCTTCAAGATAGGCCATGACTATTGCTCAAAGTTAAAGTGCAACGAATGCCCAATTAATAGGGTCTGTATGAAATTCACATGGGTGAGAATAAAATGAGCATAGACATACCTGACGAGTTAAGGAACATCATCGAGGAGATAACGAGAAATAAATTAAGGGAGATTAAGGGTAAGGTCGAAACCTTAAGCTTCGTCGATTCAGTAATTGAGGAGGTAAGAAGGAGGGGAATTACATTGGATGAGGATATGGAGGCTAAGGCAAGACCATACGTAGTAGACATATTATGGTCGCTAAGGAAGAAGGGAATACTCACGATGGATGAAGACCTACTCCACTTTACAGTAACGCAACAAACTTAACCAATACCAATAAATTAATGACTACTAACCAAGTAATAGCCCCCTGTATGCATCCACACCATAGCCTGCCCAGGCTGTGGCCTGGGCAGGTCCGTCATAATTCATAAACTATATATCTTATCCAACGCCCTCTGGCTTTATCCCTCTTACCATCAACATTAATACTTTTCCGGTTTTCTTAATACAACTTCATTATAGGTAGTGCTTAAAAATATGAGAGAGTCAGATAATGACTATGACATCTGAAATTAATAAAGGACAAGGTGTGGCTATGTGGAGAAAAGTTGTTGCTGGGGTGCTGTTTGTTATTCCGTGGGTGTATTACTTGTTGTATCCCCTATATAACACTAGGCAGCCTGAACTTGGTGGTGTGCCATACTTTTACTGGGTACAAACGCTATGGCTTTTTATTACAGCCATCTTATACGTAATAGCAGTGTTCTTACTATATCCAGGCAAGAGGTGATGCTGCATGGTGTTGGTTGGTCCATTGAGTTGGGGAGTATTCATAGTATTCTTTGTAATCTTCATTTTCTTAGGATTCTATGGTGCACGTTGGCGTAGGGGTGATCTGAGTCAGTTGCATGAGTGGGCCTTGGCTGGGCGTAAGTTAGGCACGTTCTTAGCTTGGTTCCTCGTTGGTGCCGATGTATATACGGCTTACACGTTCATAGCTGTACCTTCAGGTGTATTTGCAAGTGGAGCCCTATACTTCTATGCTGTACCATATGTAGCTGCAACATTTGGGGTTGCCGCGATAACAATGCCAGTCCTTTGGAGGTGGAGTAGATTGAGGAATTATGTGACTGCTGCTGATTTTGTTCAGGAGAGGTTTAATAGTAAGTTGTTGGCTGCTTTCGTGGCTATTACGGGTATTATTGCCGAGTTTCCATACATAGCCCTCCAGATAATCGGTCTTCAAGCCGTATTAACAATAATGCTCCTTGGGATTGTTAAGAACATTAGGCTCGTGAGCGATTTAGCTCTAACAATAGCATTTATAATACTGGCGGCATTCACATATACAAGCGGCCTTAGGGGTGCGACACTAACTGCTGTGTTTAAGGATGCCTTGATCTTCTTAGCCGTTATTGCAATACTCGTGGCTGCACCATTCGTAATACCTGGTGCATTTACCGCCGCATTTAGGGCTGCAGGCTTAGCGGCATCAAGCACAAAGGGCCTCCTTGCGAGCGGCGTTGACTTCCTTAAGGGGCCATTCGTACCCGCCTACACTACGCTTTGGGTTGGTAGTGCCTTAGCTCTTTACTTATATCCTCATTCCGTTAATGGTTCGTTAAGTGCTGAGAGCGATAAAAAGCTTGCTCTGAGTTTAGCATTACTTCCTGTTTATGGAATTGGTTTGGCATTATTGGCCATATATGGCATATTGATTTATGGTGATAGTGAAGCAATGCATATACTAAGTCTATTTCCAGCAAGCGCCAGGGGTAGCCTGGTTATACCTACGTTAGCAGTGACGACTTTGCCTGAGTGGTTGGCTGGCCTAGCTCTATTGGGTGTATTCGCTGGTGGTTTAGTTCCTGCAGCGATAATGGCAATGGCCCAGGCTAATTTATTAACTAGAAACATAATTAAGCCTCTACGTCCAGGGATAACACCGCAGGGTGAGACTAGGGTTGCGAAGTGGGCCTCCGTTATCTTTAAGTTCCTTGCCCTGGGTTTCGTATTCGTAGTGCCTGCCACATATGCAATATGGCTGCAATTATTAGGTGGTATAATTATCACACAGACATTACCGCCTGTATTCCTGGGGCTTGCCACAGATAAGCTTGATAAGTATTCCTTAATGGCTGGTTGGGCTGTTGGGCTTGGATTAGGTGTCTACTTAGCCCTGATACCTACCATATATTATCATCAGCCCTTAAGTCCGCTTTATCCAATTGCTGGACACTCGGTGTATATTGCTGTCATAGCCCTTGCCGTTAACCTGGCCATAGTGTTTGTGGGTACTGGGATTGCTAGGTTAATTAGGGGTAGGTAAGTCTTCTTAATTTGAGAAATGTTTATTTACTTAAAATGTTTGTTGAATTGCGTGGTTTCCGTAAAGGCTATTGATAGGTCGGACCTTTATTTAAAGGCCATTATTGATGGCGCCACACCACCCTTAGTTAACTCTCTGCGTAGAGTTCTCATTTCAGATGTCCCCGTATTAGCTATCGATGAAGTCATAATACTGGATAACACCTCAGTGCTTTACGATGAAGTTATTGCACATAGGCTTGCCATGATACCGGTAAAGACTGATCTAAGTAAGTTGCCGAAGATTGAGGAGTGCGAACAAGAACTAGTCGACCCAAGCCTATGTCAAGTTAGGTTTGAGTTAAATGTCGAGGCCAAGGAACTCACTGTGGTATATAGTAGGGACCTTAAGTCTGATGATCCGGAGGTTAAGCCTGTCTATGAGGATATACCAATAGTTAAACTTATACCAGGGCAGAAGGTAGTCCTGGAGGCGTATGCGAAGCTCGGTAGGGCTAGAGACCATGCTAAGTGGCAGGCAGGTTTGGCGTCGTATTACTACTATCCAAGAGTCACTGTTGTGGGTAAGGCTAATGAGGGGTGTAGGGTCTGTACAGAAATATGCAATGGCGCCCTAGAGATTGGGGATGATGGCTCTGTAATCGTTAATGATGCGATGAAGTGCACTTTTAATAAGTGGAAGACGTGTGAGCAGGTCTGTCCTGCTATAAGGGTTGATTGGGATGAGAATAAGTATGTCTTTTGGGTGGAGAGCTTTGGCAACATGCCGGTGGAGGATATGATTAAGGAGGGATTTAGGATACTGAAGGGTGAATTTCAGGAATTCGTTAATGAGTTGGAACTTGAACTATCAAGGGAACAGACAAAACTTGGAGTAAGTGAGCAATCAATGACTGAAGGTCAGGCACTTAGTGAGGAGTTTGGTACCGAGGAAGGTATTGAAGAGTAATGTTTTATTCCTAGGTAAGGTTATGCTTAAGTCCTTGTTTAGGCCCGTAACCTTAATCCTGGGTTAGTGTAGGTATTGATATCGTCTGGAAAAATTATTAAAGGGGTTTGGTCTACGTCATTTTGCAATGCCTCCGAACCCAACGGGTCCAACGAATGAGGAGCTTAGGATGTTAATTAGATTTCTTAGGCGTGCGGCCAATGAGTATAAGGCAGGGATTTGGGATTATGTGGCTGATTTACTTGAAAGGCCGACTAGGCGTAGGGTTGAGGTTAATATTGGTAGGATAAATAGGTTGGTGAGTGATGGTGATGTAGTTGTGGTTCCAGGTAAGGTACTTGGTTATGGGACATTGAGTAAGAGAGTTACGATAGCTGCTTGGTCCTTCTCCAAAGGCGCTCTCGGAGTCATTAGTAGGGTGGGTGCTGAGGCTATCCCAATACCAGAGCTTGTTAGGAGGAATAATAAGGGTAGTAATGTTAAGGTGATTGTTTAGAGGTGGTGAATGTGAGTAATAGGGTCATTGAGGTTAATAGGAATGCGCCTCAACTGAATGAGGTTGTTGTTGATGCTTCAAATCACATTGTTGGTAGGCTAGCCTCCATAGTTGCCAAGTGGGCTCTTGAGGGTAGGAGAGTGATTATTGTAAATGCAGAGAGGGCAGTAGTCACTGGGGACTTTAACATGGTGCTTGGTTGGTATAAGACGAGAATTAGCGAGTGGTTAACTCACTATAATCCTGAAAAGGCAGGTCCTAAGATACCTAGGAAGCCCGATAGAATACTCAGGAGAGTTATTAGGGGTATGTTGCCTAGGAAGAGTAGCAGGGGTAGGGAGGCCTTTAAGAGGGTTAGGGTTTTCATGGGTGTACCTCCTCAGTATGTTAATGCTGATAAGGTTATCATTAAGGGTGCTCTTCTTGCTGCAAGGCCTGGCATTAAGTATGTAACTCTTGAGGAACTTTGGAAGCACATAGAACCTAAGAGCTATGAGGAGTGGATTAGGGGTAAGGTGGCTTGGGAGGCGAGACTTAAAAAGGCTGAGAGTAAGGGTGGTGGTAAATGAGCGAGAGTGAGACGAGTACATCAACATTGCCTAGGGAGGTTCCTAATACCACGGTGCAGGAGGTTAGCGGTGTTAGAGTGGTTATTGCTGTTGGTAAGAAGAAGACCGCAGTTGCGAAGGCTGTTATTAAGCCGGGCATTGGTAGGGTTAGGGTTAATGGTGTGCCAGTTGAGATTTGGCCTATTGAGATGGCTAGGATGAGGATGATGGAACCACTGCTACTAGCTGGTAAGGAGTTAATAGGTAAGGTTGATGTTGATGTCACTGTTAATGGTGGTGGATTCATGGGACAGGCAACTGCTGTTAGGATGGCAATAGCTAGGGGGTTAATTGAGTATTTCCAAAGTTCGCAACTACTTGATTTATACATGAAATACGACCCATCAATGATTAAGGGAGACCCAAGGAGGACAGAGCCTAAGAAGCCGGGCCTTAAACATGCCAGGAGTAAGAGACAGAAGGCCTATAGATGAACTGACTTTCTTCCTGCCCTGAAGGGTATGTTTTTATCCCTCTGGAGATTGTGAGAGGAAGAGACCTCGCTCATTTTGTGGTTAAGATTGAGGAATCATTGAGGCCCCCTAAAGGGTCGGGATTCTAAAAATAATCCTCATAATACTTAAGCAACAAAACCACTATCCGCACCGTAAACAACAAAACTTCAATTTTATTATAGACTCTCAATTCTTCTCGAGGCCCTTGTTAATGCATTGAGGCTGGAAAGCAATATAAAGGGTATTACCTTTATGACCATTAATGATTGTACCCATTAGATGCTGGACTTGTGGGAGGCCCCTTGGTCATTTATGGGAGCCTATCCTTAAACGATTGA
>JZWU02000004.1:0-74199 GCA_000960865.2 Vulcanisaeta sp. AZ3
TATGCCTCTTTCATCACTTGCATTCAACTCTAAAACATTCTCACGCCAAGCATCACCATACAACTCATGAGCAATAGCAAGAGCCATAGTAGTCTTACCAGTACCAGGAGGACCGTAAAATAGTAAATGTGGCATGTTGCCTGTCTTTAGGAATTGTCTCACTCTATCCTTCACCTCTTCCTGGTCTATAATATCATCAATCCTAGAGGGTCTGTATTTCTCAACCCATATTAATTCGGCTATCGACATGTAGGTACTAATTAAGCTAGGTAGGGAGATAAATAAAATTTCCTTTTGGTGTTGAAGGAAATACGTAATACTGTATAGGGTGTTGAATTATCTCGCGCTAGCAGCTATCCTCTCTACTTCATCTCTCTTCCTAATAGCGTAAGATTTCTGGTCATTTTGGGACGCGGCAATTATTTCCTCGGCTAGGCACTCCTCTATAGGCTTTGGATTATTGAAAGAGCACTGCCTAGCGCCTTCGGTTATCCACCTAATGGCTAAGTCTACTCTTCTCAACGGCGATACGTCAACCGAGACTGGGTATGCTATACCACCATAAATAACTCTAGTGATTTCCTCTCTAGGTGCTGAATTAACTATAGCATCTACAAATACTTGTATTGGGTTTTGTCCAGTCTTCAGATACATAATGTCAAAGGCTCTCTTGACTATATTATAGGCCTTGTGCTTCTTACCGGCATTCCTACCTGGGTGCATTAGTTGATTTATTAGCCTCTCAATGGCCGATATCCTGGCCTTACCAAACTTCCTCTTCTGGTACCTACCTGCCGTGTGCGGCAAGTACATGGGCTTAAGACATAGGTATCTCCTGAGACCTGGGTCTTTAATCACAACGCCCTCAAAGGTCCACTTACCAAACAACATAATTGATTCACCATACAAGGTCTTTAAGTCTCTGGGGCACTCCTCAATTATCGTTATACCGCCAACCTGATAGGTCACAGTCTCCTTAGGCAATGTAATTCCTTTATCGCTCATTATGAGGACAATAAATAGGTGCATTTTTAAAGATTTGCTCGGTCCATGCTAAAGCCTGCTCATTTAAGTTTCTTAAGAGGTTATGATATAATCAATACATCGTTTTATCCTGAGACCAGGTCGATCTTAATTTTAACCCTTAACCACACCCATGGGTATATGCCTCGAAACTCTCTTAGCCATCCCAGTGGCTTCAGCAACCTCAGCTACCTTATCTACGTTCTTGTAGGCTTCAGGGGCCTCTTCGCTAATTATTTCACTTTCAGCGGACCTAACGATGATGCCTCTACCCTCCAGGGCACCCCTAACCTTATTAGGCGGTAACATTCTGACAGCTGCAGACCTGCTGAGCGTCCTGCCTGCACCATGTGGTGCTGTACCGAAGGTTACCTGGAATGATAACGGTTCACCAATCAATACATAGGATGCTGTGCCCATGCTGCCTGGTATGAGAACCGGTTGTCCACTATCTCTATATTTAGGCGGTATTTCAGGCCTACCTGCTGGGAAGGCTCTTGTAGCTCCCTTCCTATGGACCAAGACTCTCCTAATGCGTCCCTCATCATCAATCACATGATCCTCAATCTTGGCTATGTTATGGGCCACATCATATACAACCTCAAGCCCGAGCTTATCGGGATCCTTATTAAAAACCCTCCTAAAGGCCTCCCTAACCCAATGCGTTATTATCTGTCTATTCGTCCATGCATAATTCGCCGCGGCCTTCATGGCAGCTAAGTAATCCTCAGCCTCTCTAGTCTTTAGAGGCATCGCAGCTAGCTCCCTATCGGGTAGGAATAAGCCCCACTGTTTCATCTTATTCTCTGCAACCCTAATATAGTCAGTTGCGACTTGATGACCAAGACCTCTGCTGCCTGTGTGTATTAATACCATGACCTGTCCCTCCTGTTCAATACCAAGTCTCTTGGCAAGATCAGGGTTGAATATCTTATTAACAACTTGAACCTCAATAAAGTGATTGCCACTACCGGTAGTTCCTAATTCATCCTTACCTCTCTCCTTAGCCCTCTGGCTAACTTTACTTGAGTCAGCCCCCTCATAGTGCCCAAATTCCTCAATGAAATTCTTGTCCTCCGACCAACCATAGCCTCTAGAAATAGCCCAATCAACTCCATCATCAAGGACTCTATCGAGGTCTGAGAAGGACAACCTTAGGATACCAGTTTCACCCACACCTGCTGGGACTAGTTTAAATATCGTATCTACAAGCTCCCTAAGCTTAGGCCTTACGTCTTTTTCTGTGAGATTCGTCCTTAGGAGTCTGACTCCACAGTTTATATCGTAACCAATGCCGCCAGGGCTAACCACTCCCTCCTCCATATCCTCTGCAGCGACCCCGCCAACTGGAAATCCATAGCCTTGGTGAGCGTCAGGTAGGGCTATGCTGTATTTATAAATTCCCGGTAAGCATGCAACATTGGCTGCTTGCTCAAGCGTCATGTCAGTCTTCATCTTCTCTATTAACTCTTCATCAGCGAATATTCTAGCGGGTACCTTCATGCATGGTTTATAACTCCTCGGTATTTCCCAAACATACTTATCTATTCTCTTGAGTGGTGGAGCCATGATCCCTCTATGTATATTTAACGCTCATGAACTGCTTATAAGGGTTTATGCCTAAGCAATTTAAATTAGGGTTTTCCTTGCCCAATCACTGTTATGCCAATTAATTATAGTGCCTTAGGATTAAAGGTTGGCCTTGAGATCCATGTACAATTAAACACTGGTAGGAAGTTATTCTGTAACTGCCTGCCCATGGTTAGGAATGACGAACCCCACTTCAAGGTTATTAGGAAGCTAAGGCCGAGTATGAGTGAACTCGGCGAGGTTGATCCAGCAGCCATGTGGGAGTTCAGAAAGCATAGGACGTTTATATACGAGGGTTATTATGATACGACATGCCTAGTAGAGCTTGACGAGGAGCCGCCGCATGAGCCGGACCCCGAGTCCCTAGAGGTGGCCCTTACCGTGGCTCAGATGTTTAACGCAAAAGTTTTTGATGAGGTTTATGTGATGAGGAAGACGGTGATTGATGGCTCGAATACATCAGGTTTCCAAAGGACTATGCTCATAGCTCACGATGGCTTAGCTAAGTTCTTCAATTACGAAGTTCCCATACAGACAATAGCCCTCGAGGAAGATGCAGCTAGGAAGATTGAGGAAAAGGGTGACGTAGTGATTTATAGGTTAGATAGACTTGGAATACCTCTTATCGAAATATCCACTGGAGTACTTACCTACAGCCCCCAAGAGATCATGGAGATAGCCTACTACATTGGGCATAGTATTAAGATGACTGGTAAAGCCAAAAGGGGTCTTGGCACAGTTAGGCAGGACATAAATGTGTCGATAGTTAATGGCGCAAAAACAGAGATTAAGGGAGTTCCTGACTTAAGTCTCATACCCAGGGTCATTGAGTATGAAGTTCAGAGACAGCTAAACTTATTGGCGATAAGGGATGAGCTTAGGAATAGGGGTGTTAAAGAGGATTGGTTTATGAAGGATTTCATAGATGTGACAGACATATTTACACAGACAAGGTCAAGTGTGCTAAGGAGAGTGATTGATGCTGGCGGTAGGGTAATTGCAGTAAAGACGCCGGGTCTCAAGGGTGTGTTGGGTAAGGAAGTGCAGCCTGGGCGTAGGTTTGGTACTGAGTTAGCAGATAGGGTTAGAGTTTGGACAAGCCTATCTGGTTTAATCCATAGCGATGAGTTGCCTGGGTATGGCATAACGGCTGAGGAAGTCTCCAAGGTCTCCTCAAGGCTTGGCACCGACTCATTCATACTATTAGCAGGTACCAATGAGAGAGACATCGTAGATGCTGTGGACGTAATAATGGAGAGAATTAAGGAGGCACTTCACGGAGTTCCTGAGGAGACTAGGGCAGCTAATCCAGATGGCACTACAAAGTTTATGAGGCCAAGGCCAGGCGCTGCTAGGATGTATCCAGAGACTGACCTAAGGCCTATTAGGGTCACCATAGAAATGCTTGAGAGAGCTAAGTCCTTCATACCGGAGTCAATCGAGTCTAGGTTCAATAGGTATATTAGTTATGGCATGAGCAGGGAGTTGGCTATGCAAGTAATTAAGTCCCCATATTACGACATGGTTGATTACTTAATAGAGGAGTTTAACGGAAGAATATCAGCAACTCTAATTGCTAACACTGTAGTTAATACCCTAAGATCGCTTCAGAGAGATGGGGTTGATGTGTCGGCAATTACTGAGGAACACCTAAAAGCATTATTTGAAGCCTTAGCCAATAACCTAATAACGAAGGAGGCAATACCGGACATAATTAAAGAGTGGACTAAGGAGCCAAACGAAAACGTAAATGCTGTGGCTAAGAAACTTGGACTTATGAGGATGAGTTATGAGGAAATCAAGGCTTTCATACTTGAGAGAGTTAAAGAAACAAACATCAAAGATAAGGATAAATTATTTAAGATATTAATGAAGGACCTGAGAGGTAAGGCTGATCCAAGCGATATAACGAGAGCAATCAATGAATGCCTCCAAGGAAATAAGTAATGCAAATTTTTAATGAACCCAAGGGACTTGATCCCGCCTTACTGAATTCCTCAGTATAACTATCTGATCTTGGCTAAATTTCACGGACCTATTAACGAGCTTATGATTTACCGCAAGCCTTACGTCCATAGCCTTCCCAAGCTTATCATCTAGACCCTCCTCGTGGAACTTTAGATAATGTATACTCCTTGGTTGCGTCCCTGGTCCGTAATCCTCAGGATATATTGGAGTTGCATTGATCGTATGGCCATCAATTATGAGGGCTACAGTCCTCTCAATACCCTCATACTTAGGTAATAGATTCCTTAGTTCTTCATCATTATAAATATATATGAATAATGTTAAGCTAATCTCATCCTTATTGGGTATTATTGGCGCATAGGTTCTTATTGCTTCGTTAAGCACGGTCTCATCATCTACACCTTCTAGGTATGTTGTCTCCTCGATTTGAAACCAAACGGTCACTGCATCCTCAATCAATGCTGTTACTCTATCATTAATCTTCACGTATCTTGGTGCTTTATAATTAGTGATGAGCGAGTAGCTTCTCTCCCTAATTCCTGAGTATTCGCTTGGTAAGTAAACCCTATTTATTATTTTGAAAATTTCATTTATTGCCATTCTTGACGCCTCAGAGTTTACCCAGCGTCTCATCCTCAATCTCTGTTTTAACGCCCTTAGTTTTATAGTACCTCTCTAAGGCCTCATTAAACCTATTTGCATGAAATCTCTCCACCTTAGCCACAGCTTCAAACCACTCAGCTACATCAAGAAATCCCTCCTCCCTAGCTACCTTAGCAAAGCCGGGGTACATCTGTGTCCACTCGTAGGTCTCGCCATATATTGACGCTCTCAGGGCATCCTCTAGAGTATTTATTTCAATATCAGCCACAGGATCCACGCCAAGATACATTAAGTGGCCAAAAGCATGGCCGGTTTCAGCATTGGCTGTCTTCTCTAAGATTTCGGCTATATCGTTAAAGCCCTGCTGCCTAGCAAGTCGTGCATAGTATAAATACCTCCTATTCGCCATGGCCTCGCCTTGAAAAGCTACCTTAAGGTTTTCAAAGGTTTTTGTACCCCTCGGTACTCTCTTTATACTCACGAAGTCTTCTATGCTTAGTTAGTTTATAAATATTTCCTCTTCGAAATTATTTTGAATTAGGATTCGTGGGATCTTTTCTGCAATTACCACGGACTATTATTACCAAGTCTTTAACATCAATGCCCTTATCTCTAAGTTTATTTTCTATCCATGTTAGGTCGATATCATTAATATCAACAATATCTCCTGTGTCCTCGCAAAGTACGTTTATGTGGGGTTTCTTACTAATTTCATACCAAGTCTTACCCATAACTTCAAAGGTTCTCACAATACCGGCCTTAGCTAAGGTATTCAATGTTACATACACCGTGGACATGCTTATACTAGGCTCTAATCTCCTTACCTCACTTAATAATTGATCTATGCTAAAATGACCACCGTTAATTAATACCTTAAGTATTGCAATTCTCTGCGGCGTTACCTTCAATTTATTACTCCTCAACAGGCTAATCACATAATCCTCCGTGCTCACTACTTAATTGAAAATTCTCTCGAAATAAAAGTCTTTTCTCAAAATAATTATCTTGTTAATCGAAATATATAAATTATTTATAGGTAAGTATTATTAACTTTAATTAAGTCATGGAATGTTAATGACTGAGAATAGGGAGGCATACCTAGTCTACTTCAGGAGAACTGCCTTCTCCAGGGTTAAGCGTGAGGATCCTAAGTTTGACGTATTCTACGAGATAAGCGGACCAACATTAATCTCTAAGCTCATGGTTAGGGCAGTAGAGGATCTAGGCATTAAGCCGGAAAGCATCGACCATGTTATAGTTGGTAATGCGCTCCAGGGTGGTGATAACTGGTCAATGGGTGGTAGAATACCGATTTTCCTGGCTAAGTTTCCAGTTAATATACCTGCTATGGCGGTAGATATGCAGTGTGCATCATCATTTGATGCGATTGGTATTGGAAGCATGGAGATATGGACGGGGCAAGCTGATATAGTGTTTGTGGGCGGTTATGAGCACATGTCTAGGGTACCCATGTATAACAACCCATACATATTGCCTCACATGGAGCTTGTCACGAATCCTGATTATGCAATGTACGACATGGCTACCGGATATGTAATGGGGCTCACAGCAGAAAAGCTTGCTGCTCTTAAGGGGATTAATAGGGAGGAGATGGATAAGTGGTCGTTGAGGAGTCACATGTTAGCTGCAAGAGCTTATGAAGAGGGTTATTTTAAAGATGAGATATTACCCATCGAGGTAGTTAAGGATGGACAGAGAATTATTGTGGATAAGGATTTGAGTGTGAGGCCAAATACATCAATGGAGGCCCTTGTAAAGTTGTCACCTGCCTTTAAACCAAGTGGTTTAATCACGGCAGGCAACTCAGCACCTCTTAACTCAGGGGCTTCGCTAGTGGTGTTGATGTCTGGGAAGAAAGTAAGGGAGCTGGGGGTTAAGCCACTGGCTCGTATCGTATCGCTTGGCTGGGCGGCGGTAGATCCGTCAATAATGGGTGAGGGGCCAGTACCAGCTTCTAGAAAGGCGTTAGCGAAAGCTGGGCTTAGGGTTGAGGATATAGACTTATGGGAGATAAATGAGGCATTCGCCGTAGTTACCCTAAACGCAATCAAGGAGCTTGGTATTGATGAGAATAAGGTCAATGTCAAGGGAGGCGCAATAGCCATAGGGCATCCTTTAGGTGCCACAGGAGCTAGGCTCGTAGGCACATTAGCCAGGCAGCTGCAACTCACTGGTAAGGAGTATGGATTAGCCACGGCTTGCGTCGGCGGTGGGCAGGGTTATGCAATAATAATACAAAGAGCTTAATTCATAGAGATTAATGAATTTCAATAATTAGGTCGCGCAGAATAATAAAGAGCGGGACGGCGTAAAGACTTAAATGCTCTAGGAGAAATGGTTAAGGTGCGGCCGTAGTCTAGCCTGGTCCAGGATGGCGGCCTTCCGAGCCGCAGAACCCGGGTTCGAATCCCGGCGGCCGCACCATTAATTACTTCCTCAATTCTCTAGGTATCTTAAGCCTTAGAATGATCTCCCTAGCCTCCTTACCATTCTTAGCCCTAGCTAATATCACGGCTTCCTCAAGGTGCATTACATATCCGCAGTATGGACATTGATGAGTTTTTGTGCTGTCCTTGACTATTGAGTAATTTCCACATTTCGGGCACGAAATTATCAGATACATTAAGTAACTAACATGTTTAGTACTTTTTATTACCTTCGTGAGATACGTCGCAATCTCTTGGTCCGTAAAGTTAAATCATTCTATCAGATAGGGTCCATTACTTAGATTTAATAATTTATAATAGTTAAAGTTCAACCCTTATCCTATACCTTGTTCTTCCCCTGACCAGTGTTAAGCTAAATACTCTGTTGCCTTCTATGAATCTCTTAGCTAGATGGACCTTCAGTTGTGCAGTGCTATTTAATTCCTCATCATCTATAGCCGTTATTACATCGCCCTGCCTAATACCAGCATCATCTGATGGGGAACCAGGTACGACACCAGCCACCAACACTCCTTTATCCACGGACAGCCTGAAGTACTTAGCCATGGGTTTATTAACATCAACGCCGTATATGCCTAAACGGGGTCTAATGACTCTTCCAAACTTGAGTATCTCCTCAATTGATAATTTAGCTAAGTTAATTGGTATAGCAAATCCAATGCCT
Organism: Vulcanisaeta sp. AZ3; assembly: GCA_000960865.2. GTDB lineage: Archaea > Thermoproteota > Thermoprotei > Thermoproteales > Thermocladiaceae > Vulcanisaeta. Next base: position 8,317 of record JZWU02000004.1, read on the forward strand.
TGGGCCCCAGCTATTATGGCCGTGTTTATTCCAATTACCTCACCATCTAGGTTAAGTAACGGTCCTCCTGAGTTTCCAGGATTTATTGCGGCGTCAGTTTGTATTAAACCCTCAAGAACACCAACCGGTGTCCTAATACTCCTACTTATTGCTGAAATAACACCCAGAGTTACTGTAGGCTCACCCAATAATCCAAGCGGGTAACCCACTGCAATTACAAGCTGCCCAACTTTAAGATTATCCGAATCACCAAGTTTAACGGGCTTTGCAGAACCAACACCGCCTCTGACCCTGACCAGGGCTGTGTCAAACTCAGGATCTGCGCCTAATAACTCACCTTCATACTCCTCTCCATCCGGGGTTACTATTATGAGCTCTGAGGCTCCTTGAACCACGTGGTTAGCAGTAACAATATGCATCTCATCGATGAAGAAGCCAGTTCCTAAACCCCTTATTGGCGTTGCATTTAACCATTCATCAACCATTAACCTGGTCGTTATTATACTCACTACTGATGGTCTAATAGATTCAACCATGTTTACAACCTTCGACTCGATATCTCTACTCACATGAATTTAATGATGCATTAGTATATTAATATTGCGGTGATGGAGCAATATGGTTTATTTATTTAGCCGCATATTTTGTGGCAGAATGAGGAGAATTTGTGCACTATGCGGTAGGGAGACTGACATACTGATTGAGGGATTATGCCCCGATTGCTATAGGAAGACGCATCCTCTAGCTAGGGTTAAGAGAGATTATGTGGGCATTGTCAAATGCCCAAGCTGTGGGGCTATACTATACAGAGGTAGGTGGGTTAGAGATTCTAAAGCTATTGAGAAGCTAATAATTGATTCAATTGATTACTCGGGTAAAGTATCTAAGGTTTCAATTGAGAACCTTGAGTTAAGGCATGGTATGAATATCGCCACCGTTAGAATTAGAGGTACAGTCCATGAATTAATAAATGAGTATGAGGAGGAAGTACCTGTTAGGGTTAGGTATAGTGAGGAGTTCTGCCCTAGATGTAGGGATATGATTAATGAAAGGGAAAGAGCGGTCATACAGGTTAGGAGTGTTATACTCATTGATGCCCAATTGAGGGAACTAATAATCGATATTATACGACGAGAAATTGGGAAAGATAAGGAACATAGTGGTTTTGTGAAAGTAGAGGATGCTCAGGGAGGCTTTGATGTGAAACTCTCTGACCAGGGACTTGCCAGAACTATTGCATATAAAGTGCATAAAACATTGCCTAGCAAAGTTGTTGAAAGCCAAAGTGTAGTCAGAGGTCGTGGTGATAAAGTTATCACTAAATTAAATATTAGCGTGACCATAGTTCCGATAAGTAGGGGATTTGTAATAACATATCTCAATAATTTATATTATGTTCTTAATTACTCGCAAAGTACCGTAAAATTGTTCAATATCAGAACTAGGGAGGTTGTAAATGTAAGACTTAATGATATTATAAGGAATGGAATTACAATACCTATGTATGAAGTAAAATGCATAGATAATAACGGAATTAGAGGGTTAGAAATCACGATAGGTAATGAGAAACACATTATAGATAATGCCTGTTAATCTAATCATAGTAATAGTAATACGGATTGCAGGAAAGAACAAGTTTATAAATTCGTATTTGTCGTGATAATGAATGTCTAAGGAAAATCAACAGGGAAGTAAGGTTAGAATGCCTGGAGAAGGTGAGATGCTGGCTAAGATTGTAGAGTTAGTCGGTGATGATAGGGCCAAGGCTGTGTGCCAGGATGGTAAGGTTAGGCTTGTTAGAATACCAGGTAAGTATAGAAAGAGAATGTGGCTCAAGGTTGGTGATTATGTATTAGTTGCACCATGGGATTTTGAACCAAATAGAGCTGACTTAATCTATAAATACGAAAAAGGCGAGGTTAATGAATTGAAACAAAGCGGTTACGCTGAGGTTTTGAATCAATTAGATGAACTTGCAGGATAATCACTTAAGCCCCAATTTCTTAATAAGCTCCCTAGCAATCTCCTCAGGATTACCTTCAATAAATTGACGTAGACGTTCACGTGTTCTCAGTTCCTTAAGCTCCGTCACAGAGGTTAATGAGCCCTTAAAGCCTACCTCATCCTCAGTTAATCCTAGATCCTTTATGCCCCATATCGTTAATTTAAGTTCGTTTTGGGCCCATTGTAATCTCTCAAAGTCAGGGAATCTAGGTGTATTAACTCCCAACTCCACTGAAAGTACTGTGGGCATCTTAACCTTTAAAGTCTCATAACCTCCCTTAATAGTCCTTCTAACAATCACTGAATCTTCTATAATCTCCACAACTTGCGAGACGTAAGTGATCACAGGAATACCAAGCCACTCGGCAATACCCGGCGGTACCTGTCCTGTCGAGCCGTCCTCACTCTCCTCACCAGTCACAATTAATGAGTAATCACCAATCTTCTTAATAGCAGCCGCAAGTACTTTAGAGGTTACGAATGCGTCGGAGCCGCCTAAGGCTCTATCACTAATTAGTACTGCGTCATCAGCACCCATAGCAATACCCATCTTAATGAATTGATCCCAGAATGGTGGGCCCATGGATAGTATTATTACCTTACCACCATATCTCTCCTTTAATTGTAATGCTAGCTCGAGAGCATTCTTATCTGCTGGGTTAATCTCGTTCGTAGCCTTAGATCTATCTATTGTCTTAGTGACTGGGTCAAATCTTATCTCCTCAGGTTTTGGTGTTATCTTCATTGTGACTATTATGTTCTTGAGTGGCATGTTCTATCACCCCTTTAACTCTTTTATTAATGCCTTTAACACGTCAAATAGATCTGCAACAATACAATAATCACAATTCTCAAATATTGGTGCTTCCCTATCAGTATTCACAGCAACCACTGTGCCGCAGTCCCTAATGCCATAGACAAAGTGCGGGGCGCCACTAGCGCCAAAGACAAAAACAGTCTTAGCCCTAAGTGTGACACCCGTCGTACCTATCTGGTAATCCCTAGGCATTATACCCATGTCAGCCAGCGGTCTCGTGACACCAAGAGCAGCACCTATTAAATTGGCAAATTCCTTAATGAGTTCTAGGTCGCCGCCTGTACCAAGACCTGCAACCACGACCTTCTCTGCTTTAGATAAGTCAGGTATTGGTGAAACCTTCTTCTCGACGAGCTCAATTTTGCGTTTTCTTAATAAATCCTCAGGCACGGGTTCCCTAATGACCATAGCTTCCTTACTACTTGGTCTTGCTTCGTAAGTGCCTGGGCTCACGGTAGCCATCTCGGGCTTGCCGCTTATACAGGCAACTGTGGCTACAATATTGCCACCAAAGCCAGGCACTGCAGTGATTAACCTTTTATCTTTCTCATCAATATCAACCATAATAGTATGAGCACTTAGGCAAGTCCTGAACCTAACGGCCAACCTACCAGCTAAGTCCCTGGAGTTCCTAGTGGCTGGTAAGAGTAAATACCTTGGCTTATACTTGTTTATTACGTAAGAGAGCGTCTCAGTATAGGTGTCACTATTATAATGCCTAAGGTCTGGATGATCAAGAACTATGAGTCTATCAGCACCATACTTAGATACCTCTTTAACTAACCCATCAGTCTCATAACCTAGTAATATTCCGAGAACCTCCTCCCCAAACTTACCACCTAGCTCACTGGCCCTAGTCAGTATTTCTAAGGCTGTTCTCTCTAACTCGCCATCATCCTGTTCTATGAATACAGAGACACCTCTCCACTCGCTCATGCTAATCACCCATCACGCTATCTAAGAATTCTACCAAGTCCATAACCTTTAGGTTTGTCTTCATAACCTTATTGGCATCTTCAAGCATTCTAAAGCAATATGTGCATGCCGTTAATACCACCGAGGCACCCGTATCAACAGCCTCCTTTAATCTACGCTTTGATAATTCCATGGAAACCCTTGTTTCGAGAGCAATACCGCCACCACCAGCACCACAACATAGAGATTTCTCCTTAGAATGCTCCATTTCCACAAGCCTAACACCGGGTATTGCCATTATTACTCTCCTGGGTTCCTCAATAACTCTCTGGTGCTTAGATAGGTAGCATGGGTCATGATAAGTCACAGTTGTATCTATCCTCTTATCAACCTTTAACTTGCCTGCTCGTATTAATTCATCTAAAAGTTCAGTGTAATGAACAACTTTAACGCCCTTAAGGTATTTCCTAAGTGAGTACTCGCAGTGCGGTGATAGAGTTACTATTATTGGAGCCTTAACATTACTCATTATTGAATCTCTAAGCTTGGTCGTATACTCGTCATAGAACGCTTTATTACCCGTATGCTGAATAATGTCGCCACAGCAGGATAGGCCCATGTACATACCGACCTTAAGTCCAGCCCTAGTTAGTACTCTAATTAGGGCCTTAATATGTTTCTGAAGCCTTGGGTCACCAATAGATAAGCAACATGGATATATTACAACGTCAGGATTCTCATTATTTATTAAATTACTAAATTGGGTAGTAAACCTTCTCTTATCAGTTACTGTGTAGCCCCATGGATTTTGATTTTCATATATCTTCCACAGAACCTCATTTATCTTTGTTGGAAATACTTTAGATTTCATGGCCATGGTTCTAATGACCTCAACGAGATTAACAATCTCCACATTATTGGGACATAGGGCTTGGCATGTACCACAAGTTACGCAGTCCCATATAATCTTAAAGTCTCTATTTTCAATGGCGCCAAGCTGTGCCTTCTTTACGAGATACCTAATGTTATAGTTCTCATCAGTTATAGGGCAGTATGTACTGCACGTACCACATTGGTAGCATAGGCTTAAGGTTGGTACAACTTTAAGGAGTTCCTCCCTAAGGCCGAAATTAACAGCTACTGGCATACTCTCACCTCAATCGCTTTATTTTTTGTTTTGTTTGCTCTATTTCTTCTTTTGATATTGTTTTTACTACTCTCTCCGCCTCTCTCATAGCCTCCACTAGGTCCGTGACGTCCGGTGCTCCGAAGAGTCTTAATTGGAATCTATCTTCCCTAACACCAATATTCATTAACCTCTTCTTCCAATTCTCAAATCTCCTAACAGTATTATAATTCGCTGTTATGTAATGGCAGTCACCAAGCCTACAACCAGTTACAAAGACGCCAGCAGCACCTAATTCAAAGGCATGCTTAACATGCTTCCAACTCAACCTGGAACTACATTGAAGCCTAATAATCCTAGCGTGCGGTGGGTATTGCAGCTTGAAGATGCCAGCATTATCAGCAGCCCAGTAAGAGCAATAAGCGCATGTAAACATGATAACCTTCTCCTCAGGTTTCTCAGCAAGTGTGGCATCAATTTGTGCCATAATAGCATCATCACTAAGGGCATCGAGAGTGATAGCATCTTGAGGGCACTCAGCAACACAAGAACCACAACCTTGACAAGCGGCTGGTACGTGCTCAATCCATTTACCGGGTACCCCTCTGATGGCACCATATGGGCATGCCTTTATACAGAGACCACATTTAGTGCACTTAGCCCAGTCGAATTTTGGTATGAATGGTTCTTTAGTGACGTATCCCTGGGCGAGCATCATGAAGGCCCTGGCCGCGGCTGCGTAGCCCTCGGCAATTGCCTCATTAACATTCTTAGGACCCCTTGCGGTTCCCGCTATGTAGATGCCAAGTGTCATTGTGTCAACAGGCCCAAGCTTCGGATGCGCTTCCATTAGGAAGCCCTCGGGATCCTTAGATAGCCTCAGTATTTTAGAGGCTTCATCAGTGTCTTCACTAGGTGTAAGGCCTATGTTTAGTACGATATTATCAAAGGGCACCTCAACATCATCATTAAGTTCAACATCGTGAACCACCAACTTATTAGTATCCATCTTAATAGCCTCCATTAACTCCGCCTTCCTGGGTATCCTGATAAATAACACTCCAGTATCCCTAGCCTTCTTATAAAGATCCTCAACCTCTGGAGTTACACCCATTATATCCCTATAGATAAGGACCACATTCTTACCCTGCTCCCTCAACTCTAAGGCCTTGCTAAGGCCAACTGCGCAACAGTACCTCGAACAACCCCTACCATTAGTCCTTGAACCTACACAGTTTATTATCGCTATATTCTTGCCCTCAACGGTCTTACCATTCTCTAAGTCCAGTGTCGTTAGAATTCTTGGGTCATTACCATAGTTAAACTCTGTGGGTGTGTAGGGCTTAGCACCCGTGGCCACTATTATTGCGCCAACGTCAAGTTCAGTACCGTTACTAAGCACTACGTGGAAATTACCCGTAAACCCACTCACATCCTTAACCGTAGTACCAAACATAAACTTAACACCAACTTCCCTAGCCTCCTCAGCCATCTTATCGAGTAATTTCCTTGCCTCAATACCCTCAGGCTCAAGTTTATTCAAACGTCTGAGCATACCACCACACTCATTCGACTTCTCAACAAGTACTGTTTCAATACCAGCACTAGCAAGGCCTGTGGCCGCCGCAAGGCCTGAGGGTCCGCAACCAATTACTAACGCTTTCTTAATTACGGATAATTTTATTGTGCTTAATGGAACCATGTGATGTGTCTTAGCCACAGCCATCCTAATCATATCCTTAGCCTTCTCGGTAGCAGCCTCCCTATTTGAATGAACCCACGTGTCTAGGTTTCTAATGTTAGTCATTTCAACAAGGTATGGGTTAAGCCCAGCTCTCTTTGCAGAATCTTGGAAGAACCTTAAGTGTGTAACTGGAGAGCAGGACGCAACCACAACCCTATTTAATTTCTTCTCCTTAATAACCTCAGTTATCCTATCGAGCGATGACTTGGCGCAGGCAAATTGTAAGTCCTCTGCATGAACAACACCCGGCATCTGCTTAGCAGCCTCAACTAAGGCAGGCACATCAGCTACACCAGCTATGTTTGTACCACAGTGACAAACAAAAACACCAACCCTTACTGGGTATGGTTCTATCGTTTCCTCATACTTCTCCTCCTCAATAACCCCGGGACTTGCATATCTAATTGCCTGTATTGCTGCTGCTAACCCTGTGACCACAGACTCAGATATATCCCTAGGGCCACTTGCAGAACCTGCAACGAAAATACCGGACCTTGTTGTTATTGTTGGATTTTCAGGGCTTGTCCTCACAAAGCCCGCCTCATTGAGGGATATACCCAATATCTTACTGAGCTTACCCATGTCACTTACAGGCTTTACTGATGGAGCTAACACCACCATATCATACTCATTCGTAACAATCCTCTTGTTCCTAGTATCCTCGAACCTAACGATTATCCTACCATTTCTCTCACCAACAATCTCAGGCCTACCCCAGACGATATTTATACCCTCCTTAATGGCTCTATCATAAAAACTTTCAAAGCCCTTACCATACGTCCTAATATCATTCATATACATTATCGTGACATTCTTAATACCATGCAAAACCTTAGCGTAAATACCTTGCTTAAGCAGGTATGTACAGCAAAAACCTGAGCAATAATCATTTTTCTTAGCATTTCTAGAACCAACACAGGATATTAATAATATATTCTCAGGTTCCTCACCAGTACTTGGTTTAACAACAATGCCACTTGAGGGCCCAGAAGCATTAACTAATCTCTCAAACTCAAGAGATGTCACGACATCCATGTACCTATCATAACCATACTCACTAAGCACATCACCTCCTTCAAGTTCAAAACCAGTTGACACTATCACTGCAGCTACATCACGCTCGATATATTTCGGCATCATTGTGTATATAATGGCATTCCTATCGCAGGCCTTAAGGCATCTGTCGCAGGGGAAATAATTAGGTGGCTTATTTAAGCAGTGATCAATGTCGAGTATATATATACCAGGCTCGGCTTGAGGAAATGGCAAGTATATAGCCTTCCTAGCACCAATACCAGCCTCAAACTCGCTGGGTACCACGACAGGACACACATCCTCACATTGACCGCACTTCGTACAATCATCAGTCACGTACCTAGGCTTCACAAGTATCTTAGCTTTAAAATCACCCGGCGAACCTGTTAAATTCACAAGTTCAGCTGGTGCCAGGAGCTCGATGTTTGGATGTCTGGCAACATCACTTATTAATGGGCCTTCAATACATATACTGCAGTCAAGGGTTGGGAACGTCTTATCTAACTGTGCCATCTTGCCACCAATGGCTGGTGACTTCTCCACAAGCGTAACTCTATAACCCATGTTTGCTAGGGCTAATGCAGCTTCAATACCAGCAATACCACCACCAAGTATTAGGATCCTATTCGTGGGCACGACCAATCACCTCCCTTAAATACTTTCTCCCGTAGTCAAGCCCTGCTTGAAATGCCTTGATGTTCATCTCTTGGACTGCTGTATCAAGTTTACCTGCTCTCCTTGTTACATTCTTTATGGCGTTTATTACGGAATCCTCTTTCATCAATGGTTCAAGTGCTGCAGTTATGACCCCCACTAGAACAACATTCATTGTTAGTCTCCTACCTGTAACGCTCTCAGCTATTTCCGTGGCGGGTACAGGTATTACTACATAGTCATTAGGATTTGGAATTATTGGTTTATAGATTGTGTTTTCATATATAAATACGCCATTCTTATGAAGGCTATTAAACTCTAGATCAAAGGCTTGCTGAGTGGTGGCTACAAACACATCAGCTTCATCGATTAATGGGTAATCAACCATCTCCTTACTTATGATCACATCAGCCCTAGACCAACCACCCCTTTGTTCAGGACTATAAGTTATTGTTAATATTGAGTCAAGCCCACCCATCGCCGCGGCCATACCCACAAGTCTACCTGCAAAGACTATACCATGACCACCGAGGCCCATGAGCCTAATGCGTACTTGATCGAGGGATCGCTGCATGTTGTTCCATAAATAAATATCTAAGGGATTTTATAAATTTTGTTCTTTTTGACATAAGTTGTTTTAATATATGCATAGATATGCGAAAAAAGTTCAGATTATATGATCATTATCCATACGATACAGGTCTCTCCCTCTTAACAAAATTTCCTAAGATTATCTTCTTCATACTAAAATCTATATCCAAATCTGAAAGGCTCGCAGTATGATCGACCACGGATTTCTCTCTGATGATCTTCATTAAATCGACAGCATCACCCATAGCATTCCTATCAGTATATATTATACATGGAGACAAAACCTCAACTACGGCAAAGCCCTTAACCTTAAACATGTCGAGGAGTGCTTGATACAACTCATTTTGATGTAAAACGCTCCATCTAGTCACATATGATGCTCCAGCTGCATAGGCCAGGAGCGGTATGTTGAATGGATTCTCGAAGTGCCCATAGGGTGATGTTGTTGTCTTTGCACCCTTGGGTGTTGTTGGACTATACTGGCCTCCTGTCATTCCATAGATGAAGTTGTTAACTATTATTACGTTAATATCATCATTCCTCCTGGCTGCATGTATGAAGTGATTACCGCCGATGGCCAGTATATCGCCATCACCGCCCACAACAGTAACCTCGAGCTCAGGGTTAGCCATTTTAAGGCCTACGGCAAATGGTATAGCTCTGCCGTGAGTTACGTGGTATGCATCGAGCTTTAAGTAACCACCGAGCCTACCTGTGCATCCAATACCAGTAACTATTACGTGCTTCTCAATTGGTATCCCGGAATTTTTAATTGCCCTGGCCAATAGCTTAAGCAGTATTCCTAAGCCGCAACCTGGGCACCAAATGTGAGGTAATCTATCGATTCTTATTAAATCCTTAATATCTTCGTATGATTTAGGGAGTTCGACTTTTATTCCTGTGGTTGTTGTCTCAGCCTCCATGCTCATCTCTCGATCACCTTCCTCACATTACTTACTACATAATCTGGGTCCGGTATGTAACCTGGAGCGTATGGTATGTGCTCCACCGGGACTCCCTTTGAGAATTCCCTAACTACATGATACATCTTACCCATGTTTACCTCCACGGTTATGAACTTCTGAATACCTCTTGAGGCAAGATTCTCAACAACCCATCCTGGAAATGGCCATGCAGTCTTCGGCCTAAGCATACCAACCCTGTAGCCCTGAGTCCTCAATATCTTTATTGCCCTTCTGGCAGAACCTGATGTTGAGCCATAGGATGTTATTACGTACTCTGCATCATCGAGCATGTACTCCTCCCACTCAGCTATCTCCTTTTCGTTTTCTCTAATTTTTCTAACAAGTCTCGTGACAAGTTTGAATGAGGCGTCTCTATCGGTTGTTGGGTATCCCTTATCTGTATGTGTTAATGATTCGTTGTTAGCCCTATAACCAGTACCTGCTATGGCCATTGGTGGAACTAGGTATCTACTATCATAGGGTAAGTATTGATCTGGCGGTACTGTTGGTTTTGGCCTCTCAAATATTTCAATTTCATCGAACTCAGGCACCCTAACTTTACCGTACATATGTCCAACTAATTGATCAGACAGAACTATAGCAATGACCCTATATTTCTCAGCCATATTAAACGCCTTTATAGTGAAGTCAAAGGCTTCCTGGGGGTTAGCAGGTAAGTAAGCAATTATTTCATAATCTCCATGCGAACCGTACTTAGCTTGTAGTATATCGCCTTGTCCAAGGAGTGTTGGTATTCCTGTTGATGGACCTGCTCTCATTACATCAACTATCACGGCGGGTATTTCCAACATAGAACCTAGCCCAATCTCTTCCTGCATTAGGGAGAAACCTGGACCGCTTGTTGCGCTCATGGACTTAACACCGGCTGCTGATGCGCCGAGTAATGCCATTATACTTCCTATCTCATCCTCCATCTGTATGAACTTACCACCAACCTGGGGCAGCCTATATGACATGTATTCAGCAATCTCGTTAGAAGGAGTGATTGGATAACCAGCATAGAACCTACAACCAGCCGTTACCGCACCCTCAGCAATTGCGGTATTACCATCCAGGAAGTGAATGCCAGGCTTCAACAGCTTATCTAGGTCCTTCTTATATAATTCAGCTACTGTGAGCATGCTTGTTCACCCCATAATACTTATCATACGTTATATACTCCTCTGAAATCACGGTTATTGCAAAATCTGGACACACCTTCTCACACATCTTACAGGCCACGCACTCAAGTTCCTTACCAGGTTTAACCACAGGATAATGGTAACCCTTGAAATTCACGTCCTTAGATTCCTCGAGGACATCGTTTGGGCAGAATTCGATGCAGAATTTACAATCCTTACAAAGATCTATGTTGACTTGAATCTTACCAATGGGTCGTTTCATCTTATGAAGGTTAACGAGTCTACGCATGAACCAAGACCCGTCCTGCTGAGCCAGAACCATACCTGATTACTATTGTTTTCAGTAAAAATATTTTTAAATCTTCTTCTTCAACAGTATAATTCTTATTGGTCTTACCATATACTTAAATAATTTAATATTAATGCATTTAAAAATATTCATTGAAATATTTATCATAAGCATTAGTATAACGATATGACAAGAAACCCTAGGATTTAAAATGTCTCAATTCATAGAGAATACTCAGTGAGCCTTCCTGAGGATGAGGATAGAGCAATTAGAAAGAGGATTGAAAGTAGAAGGTTTAGGATTAAGGATATCGATCAACTAAAGACTGTTGATGACGTATTCAATCAATACACAATAAATGCATTGAGAGAGCTCATGAACAGAGGCATTGTTGATGAAGTTTATGGCCCTGTTGCTCAGGGTAAAGAGGCGAAGGTTGTATGGGCAAAATCACATGACAATAAGGATATTGCCCTAAAGATATTCTACACAACCACAGCCCAATTCATTAGGGGTAGATATAGGTATCTCCTTGGCGATCCTAGGTTCACCAGTGTAAATATATCGAATACGAGGAAGTTAATTGAGTATTGGTGTAAGAAGGAGTATGGTAATTTAAGCAGTGCTTACAATGCAGGCGTTAGGGTACCAAGGCCGATAGCCTTTAATAAAAATATATTGGTTATGGAATTCATAAACTACGAGGGATATAACGGCGTACCTGCACCATTAATTAAGGATTTACCACCAAGTAATCCCAATGAGGCATACTTAGTAATTATCAAGTTCATCGAAAGAGCATTATTACTTGGTGATATAATCCATGCAGACCTCAGTGAATTCAATATATTAAACACTGGAAGAGAATTGGTTATTATAGATTGGGGTAGTGCCGTGAGGGTAAGCCATCCCAATGCGTTTGAATTTCTACTTAGGGATCTAGAAAACGTGAATAGATACTTTGGTAGAGAGCTTGGTGTTGATGTGTTCAACAGTGGGACGTTATTGAAGGTATTATTACGTAGATATGAGTACAAGAGTGAGGCTAATGAGGATAAGGATGGCTGGTTATTAATAGAGGGGAATAGCATAATTGAGGAGATTAATAATGGGCCTTAAGATCTCATTTTCTTCTTTCAGGTTTGATAAGGCTTATTCCTGCAAGACTTTAGTCCGATATCGGGAGTAACAGACTCATTAATTTAGCACTAAACCCTAGGGATTTGATTCTAAGTATATATCATGGGAATATTGAATTAATTGTTGGAATTAGGAATAGAACATGCTAATTAAGATTAAAACTATGAACTTTGGAATAAGTTCGTAAACTAGAAACTTCGTAAAGAGAATAAAAGTCAATATATTAGTTAAATTAATATATTCGTAGTTAATTAATGATTATAGATGTCATTACCTATACCGCCAGAGCCTGGGGATATTAAGGATAGGATCATGAAGCGAAGAAGTGCATGCACAGGTACTGGTTGTGACTCCTTTGCTGTTTGGTTTGGTAACGAGTTAGCTAAGTATCTATGGGCTCATTGGAGTAAAGAATTAAGTAGGGTTCACATTAATTGGCAGAGATTTCTGGTGATACTTGGTAATCATACTCAAGATATTATTAATTGGGCCATTAAAGGTACCCTTAATTGGGAGGATTTAGTTAAGATAATTGCAGGTGAGGCATTAACGGGCGTGAGAATACAGGAGGAGAAGGGCGGTATACTAGATTACATTAGGTGATCAATGCTTCAAGTGGCAGGATCTTAAGGAGACGCACTTAAGACTTGGTTTGGAGTTATGATGAAGGAATAAGACTATTTACTTGATTTGCTTTAATATTGGCTTGTTTCTTTCGCCCTAGTATTGATTCATTCATTATCCTTATCAATATACAAATCTCTCTACAAATGTTATATGGTTCTGTGTTTGAGCGCATGTATTCGATGATCATTATTGGTGTTGCATAAGTATTAATCCAGAACTCTGCGAATAATTTCTCATCCTTGTCAACAAGGTGTACCTCCACATTACTGTCACCACTAAATCTCACCATGTACCTTGACCCACTCATGAATTGCTGTCTCTCAACCGATATAGCATTGCAAGTCCTCATTAGTAAATCAGCCACTAAGCCGGCTATTCGCGTGCTCATCACTGAATATGCTTAAGTCTCATTTTAAAGCATGCGTTTTAATTTATTGGAAATTATGGATCGAGACAGAGCACTCCAATCCTTATTTAACCACTATGGTACTATCATCATCTTCATCATCATGAGGTTTAAATGTCATGATAATGAATCTATATAATGTCGATAGTTTATTATTCATCAAATCCTCAATTAGCTGCCAAGACATCACCAATAAGCCTGCATTGTAAAGAGCAAGCCCAAATCCTAGATAATGATCACCGGTCAATTGGTAATCAGTAATAACAAGCCCAAGGTCTGCATAATGCATTATTGATATGTATGTAAAGTACATAAGAGCTATCATGAAGAAAGTTATGTATGTAATTATAAGCGCTCTGGCCCTGAATGACATATCCCCAAAGCCGTTCCTTAATTGTTTAATCATTGTTAGTGAGGATATCACAAGCATGGACAGCATGAACATAAACACTGGAGTAACTATCAGCACCGTTAGGTTCGCAATGCCATAAAGCCACAGCTCTATTAATACATAGTCGAGAGCCATTGCCATAGATAGGGCTGAGATTAGGGACATTATGTATATATACCTTACATAATCCTGAATACCTCCCGTATTAACCGACATACTATTCAAGCAATACTCTCATAATATTAATATTTAATGCTAACAATTAGAATTCCGAGGAATATAACGAACCCCCATAAGTGCTTATTAAGGGGTTCCTCAGAGTATGGTGGATTAGTTAATGGAGAAACAACCGTTAGTGATATATAGAAAGGTCTGTCCAAACTGCGGTGGAGACATAACCTCGGATAGACTTAATTCTGGATTACCATGCCATAAATGCTTACCTGAGAATTTAAGTAATGTTGCTGGGGTAATTGAAGTTCTTAATCTCCTTGAGAGGTTAGGTACGATTAATAGACTTAGAACATTATCAAATCTCATTCATGAGTATGAGGAATTTAGTGATATGTTCAAAAGTGCCATAGGTATGAGCATGTGGGGTGCTCAGAGGCTCTGGGCTAGGAGACTTATTAAGGGTAAAAGTTTTGCAGTGGTTGCGCCTACGGGTAGTGGGAAGACTACCTTCGGTATAATTGCGTCAATATACATGGTGGTTAGGAGGACGGGTAAGGTATTGATAATGGTACCCACATCAACACTGGCTTACGACATCCATAGAAGGCTTGTGAATTATGCAAATAAGCTTGGCGTTAGCGTTAAAGTAGTACATGTATCCTCAATATTAAGTAAGCAGGAGCTTTCTGAAGCTATGAAGTCAGTCGAGGATGGTGATTTTGACATATTGATAATAACAAATGCCTTCTTACCGCGTCACATGGACCTCCTCAAGAGGTACAGATTCTCATTGATCTTTGTTGACGATGTCGATAGTGTATTGAGAGCCTCTAGTAGGAACATAGATAGATTATTGATACTGCTCGGTATTAGTGAGGAGACGCTACATAAGGCATTAGAGGTCGTTGAGCTAATAAAGAAGCTTAGGAGAGCAATTAGGTTTAGATTAAGTGAGGAAGAAATCAATAGTCTTAGGAGGGATATTGAGAAATTAAGTGGTGAATTACGTAATTATATAAACAATAATAAGATAGGTATCTTAATAGCCTCAGGAGCGTTGACAAAGATAAGAAAGACCACCAGGCTCTTCCTCTTTAGGGAATTCTTGGGCTTTGAGACAGGCGGTAGGGCTGAGGGGCTTAGGAATGTTGTTGATGTTTATGTTAAACTTGATAAGTCCATAATCGATACTGCAGTTCAAATCGTGAAGAGACTTAGTGGTGGGGGTATAGTGTATGTGCCATCGGACCTTAAGGACTTAATTAATGAGTTAGATAAGAAACTCAATGAAAGCGGTATAAAGTCAGCACCCTACTTAAGGCCCAGTAAGTCCGTGCTTAATGATTTCATTGATGGAAAAATAGACGTATTGATAGGTCTCGCCACCCCTAGGTCATCTCTAGTTAGGGGTATCGATTTACCTCAAAGGATTGCTTATGTTGTTTTCATAGGCGTCCCACGCATGAGGTTTAGAGTTAAGCTTGACGAATTCACACCAATTAGATACCTAATGCTTCTATTCAATATCAGGAATGCCGTTCCTCAATACCTAAGGAATGATATCGATAGAGTTGTTGCTAAACTTAAGAATTTAACAGTACTTAATCAAGAGCAAATAAATAATTTATTAAAAGCCATTAAGGAGAATAAAGAGTTAAGTGGATTTGAAAAATATGCCGTTGATGTAATTAAGGAGGCTGTAGATCTCGTAAATAAATTATTAAGTGATAAAAATGTTAGGAAGGCCATTGAACAATCAAGCGAAGTTGGTCTTGAGTACATTAATAATGAATTATATGTAGTGGTTCCTGATGTAACAACGTATGTGCAAGGTAGTGGTAGAACCTCAAGATTCTACGTTGGCGGTGTTTCCAAGGGCCTGTCCGTACTTATTATTGATAATGAGAAAATATTCAATGGACTGACTAGAAACCTTAAGTACAGGCTTGAAGATGTGAGATTTCAAGAAATAAGTGAGGTAAACCTCGATAATTTAATAAAGAATATCAAAGAGGAAAGGGAGTTAATTAGAAATATAATGCTTGGTAAGATACCAAATCAATTCCTGGGTAAGGATCCGTTAAGAACAGCGTTTGTAATTGTCGAATCGCCAACTAAAGCAAGGACAATAGCAAGCTTCTTCGGCGTACCCACTAGAAGGGAGGTCGGTCCTCTCATTATTTATGAGGCTGTCCTAGGTAATCTATACTTACTAATAACAGCTACAAAGGGTCATATGTGGGACTTAATGCCCTCAGTTCCACTCGACGTAAAAGATTTCGCGCCAATCCTAGGGGCAAGTAAGTTACTTGATTATTACGGTGTTCTAAAGGTTAATGATAACTTCATCCCTATTTATAGCACAATAAAAAGATGCCCCGTTGGGGGTGAAACCTACACGGAAGATTCTGATGTATGTAAGATACATGATGTTAAGCTCGTAGATGTCATGGAAGTAGTCAATGCAATAAGAGATGTGGCCACAGAGGTTGATCAAGTAATGATCGGCACAGATCCTGACTCAGAGGGAGAAAAGATCGCATGGGATGTTTACATGATTCTCAGACCTTACGTAAGTAACATATATAGGATTGAGTTCCATGAGGTAACCAAGAAGGCAATAATAGATGCAATAACAAATCCAAGAGGAATAAACACAAATATGGTCAATGCCCAATTGATAAGAAGAATTGAGGACAGGTGGATTGGCTTCGGACTAAGCCAGAAGGTCCAAGAAGAGTTTCACAGGAAGAACCTATCGGCCGGTAGAGTACAGACACCAGTACTTGGCTGGATAATAGATAGGTTTGATGTGAGTAGAAAAGACAAGGTTTACACTGTGACCCTAACTCTCAATAACAACATTAAGGTAAGGTTAAGTATACCCCCTGAGAAGGAGGACTTAATAAAGGTCTTGAGAGCACTCCATAGGAATAAGCCCGTTGAACCTACAATAAAGGTCAAGGTCAACAAGATTAGTGAAGAGAAAGGAATTGAGTTAAATCCACCACCTCCATACACAACAGATGCCTTACTCAGAGATGCCGCAAACATCCTTGGGCTAAGCGTTGAGAGAACAATGGCAATAGCCCAGGAACTCTTCGAATCAGGGTTAATAACATACCATAGGACCGATAGTACAAGAGTATCAACCGTCGGCATCGGTATAGCCAAGGAATATATTAGTGAGAGAATTGGTGGAGATTATTTCGTGGGCAGATCGTGGAGCGGTGAAGAGCTTGGTGCACATGAGTGCATAAGACCAACAAGACCTATAGACTCTGATGATTTAAGGAACCTATTGAACACAGGGCTTCTCCAATTAGCTATTAGAGTTACTCCAAACCACCTTAGAGTCTACGACCTAATCTTCAGGAGGTTCATCGCAAGCCAAATGAAGAGTGCCAAGGTTACAAAAGAGAGATTTAAATTAAGCATTTACTTAAATAATGAAGAGGTTCATTCTGAGGAGTTTGAAAGAATAAGTAAGATCGATGAGCCTGGATTTACTAGGGTTTGGAGTTACCCTGAGGGTAGGGTGTCTCAAGAGCTTAACCTCGATAGGGGTGAGTATGAGATAATTAATGTTGATTATATTAAGAAGGTAAGCAGGACACAACCACTTAGGGAGGGTGATATAATAGATTTAATGAGGAACAGGGGAATAGGTAGGCCGAGTACTTACGCCAAAATAATTGACGTAATCTTAAAAAGGCACTATGCAATTGTTGTTGGTAAGAGGGCTAGGTTCGTTGTACCAACAACCCTCGGCCGTCAAGTCTATGATTATTTAACGAAGAAGAATAGTAAATTCAGTGATTTAGTTAGTGAAGAGAGGACTAGAATGGTTGAGAATTACATGGACGACATTGAAAATGGCAAAAGAGAATACGCAGATGTACTTAATGAACTATTTGATGAGGCAGTAAGCAAGGGAGTATTGAGAGGGAATGTTATTGATTGAAAAACCACAGACTAGTTTTATCCACAAGAGCCTGTTTTGCAATACGGATCATCTGTCTCTCCAAGCTCCTCTCTCATTTCCTCCTCAATACTACCTGAACCATCACCCTTAATCCTGACCAACTTGTCCTTAAGTGATGATAGGGATGTATAGCTGGCCTTCGCCTCAATCTCAATCCTTGGTTTTGTCTCGATCTTGGCTTTTATTTCAGTCTCAGCGCTCTTAATGCCTGTGTATATTACTTGGGCTGACTTGCTCCTATCTCTATATACAGTAATTCCGAAGGCATTTAGGAGCCAAGCTAACCTATATGCCTGCTCCACATCCTCTATAGGCGTCTCACTGGGCATGTTTATTGTCTTACTAACACCAGAATCATTCCACCTAGCCCAGGTGACTTGCATGTAGATGTGCCACTTCCAATGTACCTCATGGGCAGTCCTCAATAGATTATTCAATGGGTGGTCTTTGGGTAATACGCCGTATTCCTCAACGAATTTCCTGGTCCTCTCATCAAGTGTCTTCGTGCTCATTAGTAGCTTGAGAGCCGTATAGTTATACTCAATGAGTTTGCCAATGCTTAAGTTCCTAATGTAGGCAATGGCGAATAGGGGTTCTATGCTTGAGTTCACACCTGCAATGAGGCTTCTCGAACCCTCTGGTGCAATGCTCATTATTGAGCCATTCCTAATGCCAATAGTGCTCACGTCTATTGATAAATCCTCATCAGTGGCATCATAACCCTTAAGCACTGCTGTGTAGCCCCTCATTATTGACTTAACAGTCTCATCCTCATAACCAATCCTCAATGTATTTAAGTACTCATTAACTGCCTCCTCATCTATTGAACTCGAGAACCTCTCAAGTCTCTCCCTATGCTTTGTCCAGGGTAGTACACCATCAGCCCAATCACCATGCTTATACGCCGGGTAAGCACCCTTCTCCCTAGCCAATTCAATACTTGCCCTAACAGCAAACCTAGCCATAAAACTAGCCAGGGCATCCGACACAGCCAAGGCCTGGGGTGAATCATACCTAAGACCCAGGGCTATCAAGGCATCAGCCAAGCCATTAGCCCCAAGCCCAATCCTCCTAGTCTCTAAAACCCTCTTCTTAAGTCTCTCGTGAGGTAACTTATTCACATCAATAACATCATCCAAAAACCTAACCGCCAAACCCACATCCCTAGCTAACCCCTCCCAATCAATACTGCCACTCACCACGTATTTAGCCAAGTTAATACTGCCTAGGTTACAACTCTCAAAGTCATACAGTGACTCCTCTGAGCATGGGTTTGTGGCATTAATAACCTCGCCAGGTAACTTCTCATTATTAATGAAGTTAGCTAAATCCCTATTCCAAAGACCTGGATCTCCACTATCCCAAGCGGACTTAACTATTTTGTCCCAGAGCTCCCTTGCATTGACTTTCTTCCATATCCTAACCTTCCCAGCCCTTATTGCCTCTACGCATGACTCATAGCACTTAACGAAGTCCTCACCCCACGTCTTGTAGAGGCATGGGCACTCCCTTGGGCTAATTAAATAAACATCCTCACTCTTAAGAGCCTTCTGCATGAAGTAGTCGTCGATAGTTACGGATATGTTGAAGTTCTGAAGCTGCGTATCCTTTAAACCACCACTCTTTGATGTTATGAACTTCTCAATATCTGGATGCCACCAGAAGAGCATACCCATTTGGGCACCGCGTCTCTTACCGCCCTGCTTAATAGTGTCGACCAATGTGTCGAAGAGGCGCATGAAGCTTAGAGGACCACTGGCAATGCCAGTGGTTGACCTAACAATGTCTCCCTCAGGTCTCAATTTACCAAAGTTATAACCAACACCACCACCAGACTGGAATATCAAGGCGGCAAGTCTCAAGGCATCCATTATGCCGAAGTTACACTCCGCATCCTCCCTATTTGTATCGCTATCCCTAGATAGACAATCATCAACGGGTATTACGAAGCATGCAGATAACTGGCCAAGCCTAGTAAATGCATTATATAACGTTGGCGAATTAGGCATGAACTTAAGCTGACTAATTAGGTCGTAGAATCTCCTTGCCCAAGTTATTGGATCACCACCATACCTAAGCTCCGCATAAGCAACACCCATTGCAGTCCTCATCCATAAGTATTGAGGCGCCTCGAAAAAGAACCATCAATCCTTTTCAGGAGGTACCTACTCATTAGCGTCCTGACACCATTGTACGTTAGAAGCTCATCCCTACTGGGGTCTAGATAGCTAGCCAACTCATCAATGTGATCTCCAAACCAAGCAGCCATCTCAGGATCCCAAATTCTCAGTTCAAGCCCTGTCCTAAACCAATCCTTGAAACCATCACGGTAGGCACCCTCAAATTTCAACTTACTTTCATCAATAGCCTTAATAATGCTCTTACCCCAAACCTGCTTATACACGCTCCAAAGTAAGTAATTCCTAGCAGCATAATGCCAACTCAAATCTTCAGTGACCATGTTAAGCATGATCAACTGAACCCTATCAAACAACTCCACGGACGAAATAACACCACTAATATCTAAGGCATTAAGTACAGCACTTGGGTCAGGAGCCCTAGCAAGCTTCAAAGTAGTGAGTAGTTTATTTTCGTCGAAACTCTCCACAACACCATTCCTCTTCAACACTTCTGCTTTAACCATTTCTCTAACTCCTTCAGTACTTAATTGCACGCCCAAAATATAAATTACTTTTATTAGGAGGTAAGAGACAAAATAAAAGAAAATGATTGAAGGAGAAAGACATATATATTACATTCATTCAACTCTAGGGATGTCTTAAGGTTCCATGTAAAAGGCTTTGTTTCCTATTGTCACGATTGACTAAACAGTAGTTGGGTAATTTTTCAAGAGTGGTAATATTAAATCTACATAACTAATCGTTAATTCACTACTTTGTATCATTGATTTCTAATTCTTACTAAGGAGTTATTAAATGATTTATAATTAATGCAGCAATTGGTTTGCTTATTTTTCGTATTATTTAATCTAAGCTAGTCCATGGTTGATCTACTTAGAATTAATAACACTAATAAAGAAGATTAAAACGCGTGTATTTGGTATAGGCATATGACGATTGAGATTATAAAGCCTGATTATAATGGTTATAGCATTCAAAATTTAGCTAACACGCTACTTTCGAATTTCGGTATTGCCGTGAGGGGTCCTAGGTTGAGATACGACTTGGATCTAGATAGGCGTGTAGTATTGATATTAATTGATGGCGTTAGTTATCAGGACTTAATCAATGTGTTTGGAGATTCACTTAGGGTTAGTAAGTTGTATAGGTTGTCTACGGTATTCCCTACAACAACATCAACGGTATTAACGACCTTATTTACGGGATTAAGCCCTGGAACCCATGGAGTCTTGGGACCTAACCTATACCTTAAGGAGTTAGGTGCTATAATTAATACCCTGAACATGGGGCCTGTAATTGGTGAAAGGGATGGTTTGTATAGGTCAGGTTATGATTTGAAGGAGTTATTCCCGATAAAATCTACGATATTTGAAGAATTAAGTGCAATGGGTATTAGGGGTAGAGTTTACGTGCCAAGGGGTATATCGGGTGGGTTGTCTAGGTTGACTTATGCGGGGGCTGAGGTTGTGGAGTACGCTACATATTATGATGCTATTGTGAATGCGGGTAAGTTTCTTAATGACTATAAAGAGGTGTTTGTGCATATATACATAACTACTGTGGACTCGGCTTCGCATAAGTATGGGCCGAATTCTGAGGAGAGTAGGGTTGTTTTAAGGGAGACTGTAGATTCCGTGATTCGTCTTACCAGGAATTACCTTAAGGAATCAAGTGTTATTATAACTGCTGATCATGGTCATGATGAGGTATTGAGGAATGTGAAGGCTAATGATTTATTAAACCTGCTCGATCTGCTTACTGTACCTCCATATGGTGATGCTAGGGCAATATACTATAGGCTTAATAATGGTGTTGATATTGCTGACTTGAGGTCGTTATTGAATAAGAATAATATTAGTGGGGTTATGCTGAGCAAGGGAGAGGCGGTAAGTATGGAGCTGTTTGGTGAGATTGATGGTGGAGTTATTGATAGAGTTGGAGATGCCGTGTTCATACCAAGTAGTGGTTCGTCCTTAATATATCTCTATAGACCTGATAATGAGGAGGTGTTGATGTTAAAAGGCCAGCATGGTGGGTTAACAGAGAGGGAGTTATACGTACCATTAATACAGCCTTAACCACCAACAAGTCTATCTAATCTTCTCCTAGACTTCTTTATTTGATTGACCATTCTCTTCATTAGTTGATAATAATTCAGTAGCTCCTTAACGTCTTTAGGCGATACACCGGCACCCTTAGCTATTCTCCTAATCCTCGATGCATTTATCGTCTCAGGGTTAAGCAGTTCCTCTTTCGTCATTGAGTTAAGTATGTTTCTCCATCTCCTAAGCATCTCCTGGGCGTTACTCATTCTCTCATCATCAAGCATTAATGCCCTATACTGGGTTGGTAGTAGGCTTGTTGGTAGTAGTTCCATGATTTTGCTCAGTGGTCCAAGTTTTAGCATGGAATCTAATTGTTTCTTTAGGGTTAATAGGTTCATTTTACCTTCCTCAATTTCCTCCATAACCTTATTCTCCTCCTCAATGGCCTTGATTCTTTCAATGAGCGTTTCAAGGTCGCCCATACCAAGCATCCTAGATACGAATTTATCGGCATTGAAGACCTCAACCTCATCAATGCCCTCACCAACACCAATGAACTTAATCTTAGCACCACTCTTAATGACTGAGGTCAATGCACCACCAGCCTTAGCAGTACTATCCATCTTCGTCAAAAATACACTATTTATGGGTACGTACTTCATGAAGGCTTCAGTCTGGGCGGCTGCTTGCCTACCTATGGTTGCATCAATGACTAACATAACCTCATCAGGCTTGGACTCCTCATAAATTGCCCTGGCCTCTCTCAATAACTCTTCCTCATTCCTATGCCTACCTGCCGTATCAATTATTATCAAGTCAACCTTATTTCTCTGCATGTATTCAAGCCCGTGTCTCAATATTGTAAGTGAGTCCTTAGAATTCTCCTCACCATAGAACATAGCATTAACTTTCTCAGCTAACTGTTTAAGCTGGTAGTAGGCACCTGGCCTGTATGTGTCAGTCTCAATGAGCCCAACCTTTAGGTTTCTTCTCATGTAGAACCAAGCCAATTTAGCAGCTGTCGTTGTCTTTCCACTACCCTCAACGCCAATTAACATTAGTCTATACGGCTTCTTAGTAATATTAACATCAAGTCCTCCCTCACCGCCCAAGGCTTTAATCAATTCTTGATAGAGTAGGTATATGAGGAATTCCTTCGAGGTTATTCCCTCTGGGGGTTTCTCCTGCCTAAATCTTTCTTCAATTGACTTAGTTATTGATGAAACAGCATCAGCACTTACATCAGCCCTTAATAATACTCTTTGAACTTCCCTTAAAATCTCCCTTAGCGTTGTCTCATCTATGTAATTAATTCCCCTAATCCTAGCAACTAAGTTGGTGAATGCCTCAATTAACGGTTTCACGGTAACCTAATTTTTCCTTCGGCTTAGCCTTAAATAGTTATTGTTATTGCGGGTATTGCTGTGTCCCGTAGTATTGTGATGTGTAGTATTGTTGTGGATAATAATAGTTTTGCGTTGTTTGTTTACCGCAATAATAACTTCTGTAATAATTAAGTGTTGTTTCATCGTTCAAGGGCCCTATTATGTATATGCCGCTGGGTCCAATTTCGTAGATCAATTTTATAGGCCTAATTGGCATCCACCTCATTTTTCTAATGAACATAACTCTCATTAGGCATCCAATGTCATTGTTGGCCAGGCTTAACTCCTTGAGAGAGAGCATAATGACTCCACTGGCTAGGTACTCCTCAACACCAAATCTGCTTAATTTATTCTCCTCGCCTGTAGGTATTTCTGACGTCATTATTGTCGTGACATCCTTAAGCTTCTTAAGCTGAAACACAAGCTCCCTGAGATATTCCCTTATCCAAATTACGTCTTGATGGCTCATTATTATTAATGGTGCTATCGGGTCTATGACCAGTCTCTTTACATTGTACTTTTTCACTTGCTCAATAATCATCTTAGCTAGATCTCTCGGGTTAAGGGTTATCTTCTCGTCACGGGCATAGACACTGAAGTACGTTCTGAAGTCAGCCAGAACTAACTTACTGCTTCTCTCATAGGTATCTAGGTCCCAGCCAAGTGCGTCACGGACACCGTTCTTAACATCCTCAGAGGGTTCATCAACAGTTACGTACATGCCAACTTCATCTGAATCCGCTCCGGTTCTTAGGAAGGTTAGGCTGAATATTGTCTTTCCAGTACCGGCCTCGCCAGCTATCAAGTAAACCTCTCCCTTCTTAAATCCACCACCGAGCACGTACGTATCTAAATAATTAATGCCAGTTAATGCCTTATCCTCATAGTAATAGTAATAATATGGGTATTGGCCCTGGGGATACTGCATTGTTTGAGTAGGGCTTTGAGTATCATATTGGTATTGATAGTATGCCGTTGTATCATAATTATAATAATTATTCGATGCATAATTAGTATAATTGGTGTAGGAATCCTGGTTAGTCTCATAATCTCTCCTTATTGGTTTCATATTACTCGTCAATAGTAATAAAGGCACTATATATATGTTGCGTTCCCTTAATCATTCTCTGGGCTTAACCTTAAGTTGAACATTGAACTTCCTACCAATGCTCTCGAGCTTAGGTAAACCCTTAGATATGACCACACCAATATAAGCATTAGGCACTTGAATTACTATTGAGCCGTCCTCGCCTCTAACAATTGTGACTTCCTCAGGAGGTACATACTTCCTCAAAATCCTAATAATCCTACTCAACAACCTCTTATCACTCACTGCGCGTTCAACTCTACGGGCCTTACCAATGGGTGTTACGAAAATCTCCTCACCGAACACGTAAATTTCGTACTCAACAGTATTACTTATGAAATCCTTAACAATAACAACAGGCCTTGCAAGATCCTCCTCGCTCATACCCTCAGGAACCTTCACCGTAAGTTCTAAACTATATACCTTCTGAACCTCGCCATCTCTCATGAAGAGTACTGTGTCTATTATTGAGGGGAGCATGCCAAGTTCGGTCCTACCTATGAATCTCTGGATTGCGTCTATTGGGTTTGTTGCATGTACAACACCAACCATACCAACGCCAGCGAGCCTAAGGTCTATGTACAACTGAAAGTCAGCCGTATCTCTCATTTCATCAAATATTGTGAAGTCTGGTCTAGATAGTAATAGGAGATCGTGAATCTCCTCGGAGGATGCGTAAGTCTTTGAGATTTGCGTGACCTCATTGGGCAGTATCATATCTCTAGGAGACTCCACGGTCTTAACTATTCTACCAAGGTTCATGTAATACTCAGCTAATGCCTGCGCAAATGTTGTCTTACCAGCACCAGGTGGCCCCGCTATAAGTATTCCCTCAGCCTGCTTACTAAGCCTCTCAAGAACCCCAGGATGTAGCGAATATTCCTCCAACCTTCTCTTAATCAGTGGCCTAACGGCAGTTATCTCAATTCCATCAGAAACGGGAGGTAATGCAATGACTATTCTGTACTCACCGTGCTGAATTATTAACGAATTCTCTCTCTTAATCTCAACCCTAGTATTACTATCTGCCTTCAATGATGCAGATATTAATTCCCTAACCATCCTTTCCAAATACTCTCTACTCAATGGTTTAGTACCAAGAGGCACTAACTGCCAATTACCTGGCCTCCCTTTCTTGGCGTAGGGTATTGATCCCTCCTTAAGGTGAATTGACATAGTGTCTTGGTCAAAAAATCTCTCGATCTCTAGTGCTTCCTTGTGCTGGCCTATGAAAAGTGTCTCTACACCCATTGCCTTAGCTATTTCTAGGTTCATCTCATCGCTAGTAATTAGGGTAGCCCCTAATTCCCTAGCCATTTCTCTAACCACTTCATCGACAGTATGTTGATCGAGTCTCATTATTGATTTAGGAATTATTGATACGTATTCTATGGTCGTACCCTCAGAATTAAACCTACTAATGGGTTCCGTGATATTATTTAATTCTCTAATACCTAACCAACCCAGAGCACCACCAGCCCTAGCCTCACTTTCAAATCTCCTAATAATCTCTGTATGAACAAGAATTCTACCCCTAATGCTACCCTTCAATATGGCCTCTTTCAAACTACCATCCAAGAAAACCGAGGTATCAGGCACGTACACATTACTTACCTGCATTCCTCCAATCGCTAATTGGATCGAAGCTAACACCTTAATAAACACTTTTGTTCGTTATGGCTAATCCTCAATAACCTTAGCACCTTCTGAGTCCAGGCTGGCCTTTATAACGGAACCGCCAACAAGCTCCACAGCCCTCTCAACCTCAGGCTTATTTGATAGAGCGATCATGCATCCACCACCGCCCGCACCAGTTAGCTTAGAACCAAGGGCACCGGCATGTCTCGCCGCATATACAAGCTCACTCAATTGCCTATTAGATACACCCAATGCCTCGAGTAAGCCTTGATTTACATTCATCAACACACCCATTAACTCTAAATCACCCTTCTCCAATGCTTCCCTACCCTTCCTCGTAATGATACCAATAGTCTTAATTATCGGCTCAATAACATCTCTCATCTCTTCATACCTTCTCTTAACCATGGCTACCAATTCCTTAGTCGTACTGACCCTAGGTACATACCCAATGATTAGGGGTATCTCTGTACCAGGCCTTACAGGGTCCATAGTTGTATTGTCTCCATCAGGCTTTACATACATTATACCGCCGAAGGTAGCCATTGTCGTATCCGTAGGACTTGCAGCGCCTTGAACATCTCTTTCCACTCTCCAAGCAAGGCTCGCTAAATCCCTCTTATCAATTTCATACCCTAGCTCCCTGATGTAAGAGAGTAGTGTTGCCACGGCCACCGCAGCAGAAGTCCCTAGACCAGCACCCACTGGCATCTCTGATTTTATGATTAAGTCAACACCCACTCTCTTATCTACATAATCCATTGCTAATTCAACAGCCCTCTTAACATAACTTAAAGCCGATATCACAGCACCATAGTCAGTCCTTGCGGTGATATTACCATCCTCTTGAATAGTTACTGAAATGCCCACAAGCCTAAGGTCTCTGGCATTTATGTTTACCTTACCATCGCTCCTAGCCTTGGCCGTTACATATACGTACTTATTAATAGCCATTGCCAGGGCAGGTTCTCCATATACAACAGCATGTTCGCCATACAATATTACTTTACCCGGCGCCCTAACGGTAACCACACAAGTGGAAATTAGGGATTAGGAATTAAGCCTTTCCATTCATAATATTAGTAAACTCATGCTTGAACTAATTATTTGTCAGTGATTTTCCTTATATATGCAGAATTAAAATCATCAATGAAAGGATTAAGGGTGTTAAGAAGAGTGTATATGTACTAATACTATATAAGGCGCCGGATAAGTATCCACCTATTATTTGACCAACTAATTGAAATACAATAAAGAAGCTAAACCCATAACCTCTTCTATCAATCTTAACTAACCTCCCAAGCCCACTCTGTAACTCAGTCATTATTAATTGAGATCCGACTTGAAGTAATATGAGGTAAAACATGGCCGTTAATACGTTCTCAAAGAGGCCCACAGCGCTACCTAAAATATTAATTACAGAACCTAGTAACATCAGCCATCTTCTTAATCTATCAACGTAAAACGTCAGTAATATACCAATGACTATGTAAGCTGCATAGGATACAGAGACAAAGTACCCCCAATAAACCGTACTTAACCCCAACCTATAAACCGCAAATACTGAAAGCAATGTATTAGCCGGCATTACGGATATCGTCAGTAATAATGCAATAATGTATATTCTCACAACATCATTGGGTAAGTTAACTATATCACTGAGAGAATAGTAAGAATGCAGTACCTCTCTAAACGAAATCTTCTCATTGTTATTCCTTAGCGTTTCCTTTAAGGTAAATTGCCTAATCACAGCCACGGCTATGGATATAAATGCTGAGATTATGTATGCCAGCCTAATACCTAGTAAACCATACTTATTAATCAAGAGACCCCCAATGGGTGGTAGTATCAACCAAGGTATTTGTGGTAATACTGAGGTTATTAGGATACCGCTTGCATATCGTTCTTGTGGTAATGAATCAATTATTATTGCAGATAGAGCTGGTTGGTAGAAGGCGGCAGCCATGTTTATTGCATATATTGCAATTAATGACTGCCAATTCGGCGCAATTGCCATTAGGAATGAAGTTATAGTGATTAACCATGTACCAATGACTATTGACTTCCTACGGCCAATGGTATCTGTTAAATAACCTCCAGGTATTATCGTCATTAACTGTGCCGAAATTGCTATGGAATAGGTAATACCAATCTCAACAGAGTTTGCGCCAAGCATCTTCATGTAGATTGATAGATAAGGCATTGTTATGGCATTACCAATACCATAAAGCAACCAAGTGAGTAATAATACTCCAACATTCCCAGTTATATAATACTTAATATTATTTCTCAGACTCCGCAAATGATAGCACCACCAGGTTATTTCTGTACTGCATTTTAAGCTTAATCAGCGACTCTACTTTCATCACTGGTCAAGAGACCGTCGACTCATCACTCATGGAAATAATTAGCAGAAATGACTTAAAAAGTTATGTTAAGTTGATTTATACCTGACGATAGCACCCCTCGTACACACTAATTGGCATATACCACAACCAACGCACTTGCTTACATTTATTACAGGATTGCTATCCATGTATATTGCTGGACAATTAATCCTTAAGCAATCACCACAATTATCGCAATAATCATTAATAACCCTATAAACATACCTAACTGTTGAACCAACCACGTTCATCACTATAACCCCCTTGGTATTAATAATACTTAGTAATTCTGCCAGGGAGTTTAGAGGGTCTTCCTCGTTATAATTAATGGTCTTAAAGTCAATGTTAAGCTTAGAGAGTATGTTGAGGGCCTCCTTGCAATTATCGCCTATGATGAGTATGATCAATAAATAATTAGTGTTGCGGTAGTTTATTATCTCCTTAAGTAGGTCTTGATACATAATTAGTGTGCATGGGTTTATTATTGCTATACTCCTACCATAACTATACCCAGCCTTACTTATTGCCAATATTGCAGCTAGCGGATTAGTCACTAAATCTATGGCTTGATCGTAATTGTTTGGTTCGAAGTAAGTTAGTAGTATATCAAAGCTTGGTAATAAACCCTCCTTACTCACTAGGTGCGTGTATGTTGTGTCTAGAACTACAAGGGGCACTTCACCATGTCTTACGTACTTTGATATTAACCATTCAATGAGCATTAATGGGTCTCCTGGGCTTCGAAAAAAGAGTTCCTGCTTTAGTCTCATTATTAATTCATTGTATTGATTAGTAACATCATTAATCATGAGCCTAGTAATACCAAGCCTACTAGCTAGGTAATCATTGATGTCAACTACGTATTTAGCATTAATGGAATCCTTGGGTATGGGATTAACGTAGAGAGTTCTTACTAATGCGTAATTCACGAGTTCACTAATCCTTCCCTTAATTAGAGACCAGGCAGAACCAGAAAATAAGACTCCATCGCCACTACCCATTGTAACTATGGTATCCTTAGCCCTAATCACGGCATCCTTCGGCAGTTCCCTCGCTTGGTAACTCAGTAATCGATCTAACCCCCACCGCATTGGTTCACCCCAGTTCTTATTGAATGTAGGTTCTCTGCGTCTAATGCCAAAGCCCTTAACCCCATCATTGATGGTTATCCAAGGTCCTAGCCTGATAATGTATGGTGTTTCGAGGGTCTCACTATAATCTCTACCTTCTCTAGTCGCCGTTAATAAGCTCTCGGAATCCCAGGGTTCAAGGCAAGGAATACCCATTAGCTCACAGAATGGCCTCACGTCCCCTAGATCATATACATAAATCACAATGGAGCCTCTAACTCTAACTGTGTTTAGGGCACCTAATGAGTTAAGGAAGCCTACGTCGTCGGTGAGAATCGCAGTGCTTCTAAACATGCTTGATAATACTTCAGTCTCATGAACTGCTTCTTCAGGTCTTACCTTAATGTCGAATATCTTATTCATTATGAGGGAGCCTGTAATCACTAAATCATCGAATGAATCCTTAAGCACATCAGCAATACGCCTTATGGTGCTCTTTGCATCGCTCACCATGCCTTAATTATATCATGACTTAAAAAGCCTTATTTATATGGCTCATGGCTCTAGGCAAGGCCAAGCTTACCCTCAATTCTAAGGTGCTTGTCGAATATTCTTAGTAACGCATAGGTGATCATGAATAAGATTATCACAGTCGATATAGAGATTGTTAATTGGTACGTGATTGGTAATGGTATTTCCATATAACCAAGGGCTGACTCACGCATAATCACGAATGGATAGGCAATGGGTGAATACTCATTTATTATAAGGAAATACTTGCTGGACTCGCTCGGTATTAATCCACCTAGTGCTGGCATTAGGAACTGTATGATGTTAGTAACGACCCAGCTAGATCTAAGTTTAATTACAAGCATGGCATATACTGTGGATATGAAGAGTAACTGCAGCGACGCCAGTAATATGGATAATACCAAAAGTACCCAATCATGAACCTCAATAACTACATTAAATATTAAGTAAAACTAAACATCAGCGCTAGCAGATCTAGGATAGTATACATGCTGTAAGCAAGGCCCCAACCAACCACATGCCCCAGCAAGCTACCCTTTACTGTCATTAAGTTCTCAAGGACCCCATTATAACCCTCCTCAATGATACCATGGCCAAAACCCCACAACCAGCTTGAGTATAGTGTGAAGGCATAAGCAGCCCATAGAAATAATTGTATAACCTGCTCGCTCAGTACCGTAACTCCAAAACCCCTAAGTGTTAATATGAAGAAGGCTAACCATAGGGGTGCCGTGAGTATATTAATCACTATGAGTAGTGGCCTAGAGAGTACAATGCGTAACCCCCTCCAAGCCTCAACCACTAACTCACTGAATACCCTTTCTCCTAAGGTCTCTCTCGAGGCTTGCGTATGAGGTCACCCCAAGTAGTAAATATATTATTACAGCAAGAACCATACTAATTACCAGGGCAAGGTTTTCCTTACCCAAGATCTCCATATACATTGAATAGAAGGTCATGTACATAGGCAGGACGTAAACTAAATACTTAATCCAGAGGGGGAGTACATATGTCGGGTACGTAGTTCCAGAGAGTATTGTTAGGATCGGAGTTACTATATTCATTACTGAGTCCGCATCATTAAACCTCATGACTAAACCTGCTATTATTAATCCAATACCGTAAAGAGGCATTAAGCCTATAAAAAGCAGAAGCAACGCTAATATTAACCTCTCCATACTAATTAATCCATAGCTTAGGTAAAGTACTGGTAGGGATGCTATGGTAAAGGCCCCAATATCAACAATAACCATGGTTAAGGAAGTACCTAACAAAACCACATACATACCAGTCGAAGTCATAAGTAAGTATTCAAGCCTACCACCATTCCTCTCCTCTGCAAGAAATCTAGCCCCCGTCTGAACCATTATTAATGATAATATGAGAACTTCAAAACCAAGGAATTCCCTAATAAATATTAAATCAGTAACCCTAGAAAAGAAGGATGCTATGAAAGCCATGCCACCAGCTATGAAATAAGGCATTATAATAAGCAACACCAAACCACCAGGCTCTCTACTTATTATCCTAAGCTCATTAACCATAACGGCGTATAATACACTTAATTTACCTAACCTCACCGCTAACCACCCTAACGAAGGCCTCCTCAAGGGAAGGCTCATTAACTCTAACCCTAACCACCTTAAATCCCCTGGCATCAGCCTCGTTCATTAACCTACGGAGTGAACCAGCAGGATCTGTAGTCTCCTCCTGTAGAGTTTCAACACGGCCATTGACTTGAACCTCGATCTCAACTAAGTACTTCAAACCAAGCGTGTCCTTTATGTCCTTTGGGGAACCCTCCACTATCATGGTTCCCTTACTTATTATACCAACGTAATCACATACCTCCTCAACCTCCCACAAGTTATGGCTAGTAAATAGTACGGCCTTACCCTCCCTCTTCAATTCTCTCACTAACTGCCTTACTTCTCTAGCGGATATGGGATCTAACCCTATGGTTGGTTCATCTAAGAATAAGACGGGTGGATCATGGATCAATGCCTTGGCTATCGCCAACCTAGCTCTCATACCAAGACTATACTCCTCATAAGGCCTATTCATGGCATCCTCAAGACCCACAATCTTCAACAACTCCCTAGCTCTAGCCTCGGCATCAACTCTATTGAGTCCGTATAATCTGCCGAAGTAAACCAGGTTTTCATATCCGCTTAACCTTGAGTAAAAACCCTTATCGGGGTATAGGACGGCTCCTATTAATTTTCTCACAGTTTGTGCTTCTTTAACTACATCGTGGCCGTCAATCAACGCATAACCACCGTCTGGAATGAGAAGTGTGGTTAGTATTTTGACAGTCGTTGTTTTACCAGCTCCATTCGGGCCGAGAAGACCATAAACCTCACCCCATCTAACGTTAAAGCTCACATGCTTCAATGCTTCAATCATGATCTTCCTCTTCTTAAGGAAGCCAATACGTTCATAACTAATGAATGATTTCCTGAGATTGTGGGCTTCAACAGCTATGCTCACTGGAATCAGCACGTTAATGCTCAGACTTTTTAATAAGGTTTAATCATGCACCAATAACTTAACTACTCTTAATGGAAAGGTTTATTAATAGTTATAGTTTACGGGTGTTGAATGAAGATACCTTTCTGCACCTTCTGCGTTAAGACCAGGGTATTTTGCAACAAGTGCCAATCCCTCCTAGACAGCGGAGAGTACTCTATGCTGGATGTTGATGTAAGCGACGCCCTACTGAACATAGCCACAGGGAAGATGGAGGAGACCTTGAGGAATGTGGAGTATGTAAAATCCTACGAAATTGGCAATCTAGTAATAGTAGTGCTTAGAGGTATAAGGGCGCTACCACGATCGATCATACAACAAGTTGAGTACGAGTTAGAAAGAGCCTTGAATAAAAAGGTGAGAGTTGTTGAGAAAGGGGTCAATGTTAACGAGCTTGCATCACAATTAGCATCGCCAGCTCGCATATTGACAACATCAACATCTTGGCTCCCTGATGGCACTACAGAAACCATAGTCAGGATAACTAGGGGTGAGCTTAAGAGATTGCCATTTAAACCAAGTGAGCTGGCCAGAATCCTTAGTCAAATTAGCGGCACAAATATTAGGGTTGAGATAACGAAATAATAGCAATTCTTAAATTCTCCTCAGCCTTAATGAGCTATCGTGAGCTTTCCTCGAAAGACCCACTGGACTAAGGATGTAACGCCCGAGCTAGATGGCAGAGAAGTGGTCTTGGCAGGCTGGGTTTGGGATATTAGGGATATCGGCAGCATAAAGTTCATCCTTCTCAGGGACAGGGAGGGTATGGTACAACTCACGATAAAGAAGAGTATGGTATCGAATGATGTTTGGTCAGTAGTATCGACATTGAATAGGGAAGACGCTATAGTGATTAGAGGAGTTGTTAAGGCGAGTAAGATAGCTAAGGTTGGTGTAGAGGTATTTCCAAGCGAAGTTTATGTGGTGGCGAGGTCTAAGTCTCTACCTATCGATATATGGGGCAATGTAGAGACTGACATGGACACCAGGTTGAAGTTTAGGCCTATAGACCTCAAGAGACCCGTTAACTCATTAATATTTAGGGTTGAGAGTGAGGTTGTTCATGTAATCAGAGATACGCTTCGCAGCCATGGATTTATTGAGGTATTTACGCCGAAAATCATCGTGACAAGCACTGAGGGTGGTGCGGAGTTATTCACAGTCCAATACTTCGAGAGAGTGGCTTACTTAGCACAAAGTCCCCAGTTGTATAAAGAGGAATTAACGGCAAGTTTAGAGAGAGTGTTTGAGATAGCACCAGCATACAGGGCTGAAAAGCACAACACGAATTACCACCTTAATGAATTCATATCTGTGGATATGGAAGAGGCTTTTGCGAATTATAATGATGTAATGAATATACTAGAGGACGTAATTATTAACGTATATGATGGAATTATGAGAGTATTTAATAACGAACTTAGTAAGTATGGTATAAAGATTAAGGTGCCCAAGAGACCCTTCAGGAGGATAACATATGATGAAGCCTTGGAAATGCTTAGCAAGAAAGGATTGAAGATTAATTGGGGTGAGGATGTGCCCAAGAACGGTATGGAAATGCTCAGCGAAGAACTCGGCGAACCCTTCTTCATAATTCACTTTCCCACAGACATAAGGGCATTCTACACAAAGCCTCTCGACAGTGATCCAAGGATAAGCGAATCCTTCGACCTAGTAATTAATGGCCTAGAGATTGCATCAGGGAGTAGTAGAATTCATGTTAAGGAACAATTGATAGATGCATTGAGAAAGAGAGACTTGGATCCGAAGAACTTCGAGAACCATCTAATGATTTACGACTACGGAATGCCACCCCACGCAGGCTGGGGCATGGGACTCTACAGGCTGATGATGGTATTACTAGGGAGAGAGAATATCCGTGAGGTTGTACTTTACCCAAGGGATAGGTTCAGGTTAGAGCCATAATAATATTTATAGAGTTAATCTCTAAGTTGTTTACTTTTGACATTTAGTATCAATCTCTACCGCAGTGTTCAGCCCAACCATACTCAAAGCCTTTATATTCTCCTACATAACCCCCATAGCTTCAGTGCCTCAGAGCTTTACAAGACCTAACCTGTACCGTGTAAAACTCCAAGCATCCTTACTTTCGGTTAGTGAGCCACATGGCTTAGTCTCCAGGACAAGTGGGACATAGACTTTAGATGTATTTACTTTTAACTTAAATGAAGTTCTAACTAAACTTTATCAGTTCTTTCTAACCTGTAGAATTGAGATTGCATGGATAGCATTTGTGGTACTTGCAGCCGTAACTGTCTCATATTCATGGGAAAAAGACGGAATACTAAACGTGATGTAGCTAGAGTTAGTGATTGTAGTATTATAGTAGCTGTTGTTGGTCAGCCATCTGCCGGTAAGTCCACCTTCTTTACCCATTTGCAGTATTTCTAGTCGCATTTACCATTAACACGGGTTTTCCGCTGAATGTAATTCTAAGTTATCTAGGCTTTGGGGGAGCAGCTGGGGTTCTAGAGACATATAGTCTAAAGTGGACTAGTAGCGGAGGCGTTCTCAATTCTCGGAGAGATTATTAAAAACTATCTTGGAGGGAGCTGGATCGCTGCCCTCTTAAGTGATGGGATCATTGCTGGAGTAGGACTAGTGCTTAG
Organism: Vulcanisaeta sp. AZ3; assembly: GCA_000960865.2. Taxonomy (GTDB): domain Archaea; phylum Thermoproteota; class Thermoprotei; order Thermoproteales; family Thermocladiaceae; genus Vulcanisaeta. Next base: position 43,765 of record JZWU02000004.1, read on the forward strand.
CTTCGCGCCGCTGGTACTCGTAGTATCTGCAGCAATAGCCGTACTTGAGGATAGTGGTTTAGGGCCTAGGATGGCTACATCTCTTCACAATCTCTTTTCAGCTTTCGGTCTCTCTGGCAGATCTCTCTATCCGCTGGTGTTAGGTTTTGGATGTAACGTTCCGGCAGCCATTCAGTCCAGGATTTCTATAGATAATACCGAGAGGTTTGAGGTCCTAGCATCAGTACCGTTTGTTATATGTCAAGCTAGGCTTATGGTTATGATGTACTTCATTCAAGCCCTACTACCTGGTAGGCCCTTGCTTCAAGCAGCTCTAATGCTATCCATTTACGTAGTCTCAATAATTCTCTACCTACTAACAGCTAAGCTAGTTCGCAGGGTCCTTAGAGTTAGAGAACCTCCAGAGCTGGTGACGGAGATACCCCTTACATAGGGTAAGTTCTAGAGTTGTTTGGTGGAACTCTTGGTTTATGACTAGACACTTCCTTGTGAAAGCTGGGGTAATAGTATTCGGAATGGTTCTATTGAGCTGGTTTTTAATATCCTTTGGGCCCTCAGGACCTGTCAGGAATCCCGCTGAATCATGTGCAGCCCTAGCAGGCTCGTACATTGGTAGGGCGCTAACCTACCTCTACGGTATTAGCGTAGAGTCTGCATGGAAAATCGGCTATGCCCTAATCTACGGTAGTATAGCTAAGGAGGGTCTCATTACATCCATAGCTCAACTCTCGGCTGTTGAAGAGAAAGAAGCAGTGGAGGCTCTTGAACTAACCCTTCCACAAGCAATGTCTCTCCTAGTCTTCTTTATGTATTACATACCGTGTATAGCAACGATAGCTGTAATATATAGGGAGCAAGAGCGCCAAGTTTACTTTAACGGTAGTAGCGTACGAAGTCACTGTAGCTACAGTTCTCTCATACCTATCTTACGTACCTCTCTCAATGCTATATCCTTAGCTATACAACTAGTCTAATTATGTGTGCACGCCAGGCAGGGATTGGTCAGCCTATGTTCTCTTAACTAAGATCTTGGAAGCCACACCTCTACTAAGGGCAATGGCAGCTCCTCTAACTCTAACGAGAACATGGCCTCTACTATTGGATAGCACCTCAATCTGAGAACCAGGGAATATACCCATCCGCTCTAGCCTAGCCCTAAGCCCCAACCAGCGTCTATCTCAATTACTTCAACATTCTCTCCAGCGACGACCTTGCTTAACGTGGTCATGTTAAGTCTATATGCGTTAGGGATGATTTAAGCTTCACGCATTAGCTATATTACCTTCCTCCTGCCCAACATTACTATTACAGACCTGAGACGATGCCTAGGCATAATCTCTCCAGTCAAATAATTATGAATATCTTGACCCTTAGTAATGAATACTTCACTAATATTCTCATTGTAAGTACTTGTTAAGGTTAATCCACGATGTATATTCATGGGCGTCCCGACGCTTGTTGATAATATTGACGTAATTAGTAATATCCATGCAATTGGATTAGTGGGGAGTTGCTGGAATGGTATTGAGGCAAATATTGAGCTGGCTATCTCTACCGAGGTGGTTAATGAAGTCTCAGTGGGGCCTATCATCCTTATCGATATGGCGTATAACGTGTATGGAATAACATTACCCACCAGAGCAAGTAGTATTGGGTAATAAACGTAGGATACACTTAAGTATGTAATACTGGGTATACGATTTATCATTACGAGCGAGATTAATAGAGTACCTATGAATTGGCCAAATACTAGGTTTAGGGTATCTACATCATTGATTCTATCTAATACTATAGCATATAATAAGTTAAGGACCATGAGTAATAATGCGAGATCTACTGAGTCGGCATAACCCTGAAATAAGAGATATAGACTGCCCAACAGAGTTAATGCAGAGACCACATGCCTAATATTAACGGAGCCCTCACGGAAATAATCAAGAATTATTAAAGGAACCACATAACCAGAGCTTATTAAAGCCGTTAACCCACCCATATATTCAGCCACCTTGATATATAGGTATGAGAGAGCATAATTAATCGGCGATATTAATAGACCCATCAATATCGACCTACCGTCATATCCCCACACTACTAACGCCACCATTAGTAATACTACAGAAAAGAGATAAGTTAACATAAGCAGTTGTCCAACACCATACAGCCTAAGGGCTAGATAAGTAATGGGATACGAGACTCCCCACAGAGCCGAGGCTATGAGTGCCAATGTCAGGTAGCGATTAGTCATGAAAACCACCAAATTCGTGAGAACTATATTACTTAACAATAAGACATTAGTTCTTCTGTATTAAAAATCTTTCTTAGATATTTTTAAGCAAATTATGGCTGTTATTACGGTTGTTTAATGAATGGTAAATTTTGATATTTTTGAATATTTTTCTAGCATCATGATTATTTACCAGCAGCTTCGTCCAATGCACTTACATGTAATCCTCTTGTTTCCACACCAAATGCATACCAAGCTACGGCTGCTGCAACACCTATAGCATAAAGTACTAGGACCGAGAGTAGATATATGTAAGTACTGGCCGTAGCTAATAAGTAGTATATTAGGAATACATAAAATGCCCAAGCAATAAATCTCACTAGACCTACCCAGGTAGCCCTAACCTTCGTTGGGAACAGTTCAGGTTCTAACATTGTTCTCACAGCCCAACCAAACTCGCTAAATACCATGTTTAGGAAAAGGAGTAGGTAAAAGACAATTAACGAAGAGCTTATGTTGGTGAGCATTAAGCCATAGATTAGGAATATCGGCACCATGGTCACTAAACCGCCTATGTATGAGAAGAGGGTGAAAGATCTCCTACTAATTCTATCAATTACCAAACCAATTAATCCAGCCAGCGAAGCGCCAACGTTGGCCCAAAGAAGTACTTGTGTAGCCAATTCCTCATTGTTTGAGAAGGGTAATGATGGTAAGTATATTATGTAATAGGCCATTAAACCGTACGTGACTATTTGTGCAATGCCTATCAATGATAGGAATAACACTCTAAACCAGGCGGGCGGGAACCTAGTAATTTCTGTTCCTCCCTCATCAGTTAATGTATATGTTAGTCCTTCCTTCTCAGCAATCCTCTTAGCCACATCGCCTCTACCCCTAATTAATAACCACCTTATTGATTCAGGTATTACCAATCTTATAATTATAGCTACCATTATCACCACTAAGGCAGAGCCAATCATAGTCCAAATGGCCGACACTGGTGTGCCCATAAGTAGAGCCATGAGAAGTATTGCGGCAGCAATAGCAGCTCCAATATTATCAAAATTCGTAATTAACACTAACATGGAACCCCTATAATTGGGCGGCATTAACTCAGTTGCAGCAGCTAGGGCTGGCGGTTCTTCACCACCAACACCAAGTTCTGCAAGGGCGTATGATACTAGGAATATTGTGAATGCGGTCATTATTGGCATGGTCTTTGTTAATAACAGTGATATCGCCATACCTACTAGTCCTATTGCGTATAGGCTCATTGTGTATGCATATATGCCTCTTCTACCGACGATATCGGCTAACCTACCCATTAATGTATTACCAATCATTAGAAATATTGGTCCTAAGGCTGCAGAAATTGGTAGCAAGAACCTTGGTATATATTTAGAGAAGTAATCTAAGGTCATCACACCACTTGTACCAACAAAGCCCCATATTAGGAACGTTAAGGAGTAACTAAGGAACATCATATAATGTATTCTCGACAATCTAAACTTTGGCGTCACTTTTGCCATACCGTAATCAACCTGTTATTATGCGATAATAACCTATTTATAAGGCTTATGCGATAATCTAATAAGTTCTCTGTTCCAAAGGTATTGCACGGCGATGAGGACGTTATTAATTAAGGCGATATATAAGGCGTTTCGTTATATTACTCTTCAGACTCTTGTGGTATCTCTATGTTCAGTTTCTTAAACCATTTCGCGTAATAATCCTTAATTTTACCTTTAACTTCCTCAAGGTGCTTAGGCAAATCGGCAGGATCTAAACCCTTAGCTAAGTATTGGGAGAAACGTGCCTTATATAGCGTCTCATTCTCATTCTTTAGCCTCTCGGCATACTCAGCTATGTGCTTACCAACTAATCTATCCTCATCAGGCAGAATTTCCTCGCCATGAGGCACCTCAAGACCAGCATCTACGGCACCTTTTAACACAGCGAACACTCTAGAGCCCTTGATAGGCCTATGGAGTCCTATGTCGAGTACAGCCTTTTTAATACCTTTAAGTAACGCCTTATAACCAATCATCAGGCCAACGAGGTAAGCACTTGGTATATTCTTCATACTGCCCTTCCAACCAAAGTCTAGCAGCTCTTTTGATGAGGCGCTCACAATAACTTCGTCACCAGGAACCTTGGCGATAATTATCTGCGCAGTTACGTACTTATTACTCCTCCTGACAACAAGTCTTGGCAATCCGCTCTTAATCATTTCCCTACGTTTATAATAACTCGTCTTACCCTCACTGCGTCTCCTAAACTTAACCTTATAACGCCCACTCCTCGCCATGGATTCTCGCAAAGCCAATGGTATAGTCGCTTAATAAGTATTTCTGAAGGTTTATCGGTAAATTGAGGTGCTGTTACTGTTACTGTTTAATTATATTATTATTTATAAGGTATGTTCTAAGCGAGGCCACACTATCAAATCTGCCACCCTTAACCTCTAGGTAAAGTTCTCTCCAAGTCTTAGTGTCGATTAACCCCCTTTTCTTCAATGAATTTAGATACCTCCTCAATGCCCTAATCCTTCTCACCCAATTCTCCTTTGGATCAAGCCTAGCGTACTTAGAACCCCTCCTACTGCCAACTCCTCTTCCTCTACCCTTCCTTTTCTTCTCATGATACTCACGCCACCTACCCCTACTTACGCCTCTTTCGTACACGGCATATATCAAGCCTTCCTTAACTAAAGCCCTAACATCAGCCTTAGTAGTAACCTCCTCAAGCCTATCAATAGCCTCAGGGCTAATTCTAACTCTGGATTCACCAGCACCAAGAACATCAGCGGCAAGTCTCCTAACGTCAACCATCAAGACGCATCAACAAAAAAGCTATTTAAGCATTTGGTCCCATCATCAGTCGTGTTCTAGTGAGCTTATTTTCCTTAATTATTGGTTAATCCCAGTGTAATTAGTGTCACGTGATTGGGCAGGATAACCCATAGGGATTTAGGTTTAGTTCATGGGAATTTCATGCCGATAAAGGTAAATAAGTACGAATGCAGTTGAGGTGCTAAACTCTGGGTATCCGTAAATGTCACGAACGTTAATTCAAAACAACCTAATTAACTTAGGTGGCCTCTAATTGTGTTCGTTAGTTCTAATAATAAATTCGCTGTTCTTTTTACTTATTGTTTATCATAATTTATCATAATTAAATTAGAGAGGATTAGCCTCGTACTTACCATCTGGGTAAATAATAGCCCTGGCCCTTCTTGTGGCCCAGCAGGAGAAGACTATTCCTACGGCAAAGGTAGCTGGGTGCCTATAGGCGTATTCTATGTGGACATCAAGTGCGGTCACCTTACCGCCGGTACCATGAGCACCGATGCCAAGCTTATTGATTGCTTCGAGCAAGGCGTCTTCAATTTTCGCAATACCTGGGTTACTATTCCTAGAACCAACGGGTCTTAAAACCGCTGCCTTCTTTGCAAGCTTAGCCGCCACGTCTAAGTTGGGTCCAATGCCTATGCCAACTATAACTGGTGGGCAGGGCATGGGTCCTGCGTCAATAACAGCATTAAGAACTAACTCTGGCAGTCTTTCCCATGCATTTCCTGGTGGTATAACAAAGGCCTTACTCGGTAATTCAGTACCGCCACCTTTAGGCGTATATATCATTTCTAAGTAATTGCCATCAAATAACTCAACATCAAATACTGGTATGCCTATGCCTGTATTATCACCACTATTCTTCTCTGTTAATGGATCAACAGAGTTTGATCTTAAGGGCAATTCCTTAGTTACCTCTTTAACAGCCTCTGTGAGTATTGAGAATAACTTACTTCTTATTGGGAATCCATCACCCAGTCTTATAAAGAAGGTTGGTACACCAGTGTCCTGGCATACTGCAGAATTCGTCTTTACCGCTAGTTCCACGTTTGTTAATATTGCATTCAACTGAACCTTACTTGGTTCGTGAACCTCGATTTTAACTGCATTCCTTAATGCATTAACTACGTCATCTGCCGGGGACACACTTGCCATTCTAATGATGGTCTTCGCGGCCTCCTTAACAACCTCTTCTAGGCTCGGCATAACCTATCTAGCCCCTCCTCTATATTAAAAGTCTTGCTGTGAGACCTCAGTTGTGAATAATTAGGAAATGCTTAATTATGCTATTCAATTATTATCATTTAGTATGGGTACTTATTACTTAAGGACTCCCATAATAGATGATGATGTGGTTAAATTAAGTGTTGGCGATACAATATACATAAGTGGTACCCTTGTCAGTGCGAGGGATGCGGCCCACGTTAGAATAATCGAAGCGATAAGGAAAGGCGAGAAGCTACCTATCGATTTAAGGGGTGGAGTTATTTATCATGCAGGCCCTGTGGCAGTGAAGCAAGGCGATACATGGAGGATAATCAGTATGGGGCCTACAACAAGTGCAAGAATGGAGGAGTTCGAACCAGAGGTTATTGAGAAACTTGGGGTTAAGTTAGTAATTGGTAAAGGTGGTATGGGTCCTAAGACCACGGAAGCCATGAAGAAGTTTAAAGCAGTATACGCAATATTCACTGGTGGTGCTGGGGTCTTGGCTGCCCAAGCTATTAAGAGGGTTCTTGGTGTTAATTGGCTTGATCTAGGCATTGCAGAGGCCATGTGGATACTTGAAGTTGAGAATTTCGGACCGTTGACCGTAGTCATCGATTCCCACGGGAATAATTATTATGAGGATCTAAGAAGAAATGTGAGGGAAAAGGTTAAGGATCTGTCTGAGGATGTTAGGAGAACAATAAATGATGTACTCTCCCAACACTAGGTTATTATTTCACGTATTAAGTCTCTCTCCGTAACGATACCCATTAATTTGCCTCTCTCGACGACTGGTAGGGAACTTACATTATTGTTCCTCATTAGGTTTACTGCATCAATAACGTATGCGCCCGGGTCTATTGTAATTGGATTATGACTCATTATGGAACTGATAGACAGGCCTAGGTCAATTCCCTTGCCCACTTCAACGTGCTTCATTAGGTGTCTCAGTATGTCTCTAATAGAGACTACACCCATGACCCTGTCACCTCTGGCTATTAGTAAATGACGTATATCATGAGTTGCCGCCGTCTTTATGGAGTCATTTATTGAGGAATCGAGGTCAAGAACTACGGGTTTTCCACTCATTACATCAAAAATCCTACGTCTACTGAATAATTGAGCCGGAATCTTATGGACTAAGTCCCTCTCTGTAATAATACCAATTACAGTATCACCATCAAAGACTAGGGCTGCATCCATTCTTTCATTAATCATCTTTTTCACGATGTCATTAACGTCATCACTTTGCGATGCCTTAATGAAGTTCGCAATCAATGAAGCATCTCTCACATACCCACTAAGTACCTGGATACCCATCTTATCAACATCTTTAATTATACTTAATGCTGTGATGAGACCTACTACTGTATTGTCTCTAATGATCGGTACATGTCTAAATCCGTGATTTACCATGAGGCTTACGGCATCGATTAACTTAGCATCAGCATCTAATGTGATCACTCTTTTGGTCATTAGGTCTCTAATAAGCATAAATATTCATAGTAACTTACATGACTTAGTTATTATATTTTACTACAAGGTACACATGTTAAACTCAGTAGAATTGCTATACCCATAAGCTTAATAATTTAATGAGCCCTAGAGGAGGCGGATGCTTAAAGGGCTTATAATCAACATACTAGGTCCTGTTAACCTACCTGACTTTCCCAGGGAATTCCACGATGTAATGGTTAAGTTCGGGGTTTTTAAGGTATTCATTGGTGGTTCTTGGATAGACTTTGGTAACTACATGCCTGTTAAGTCGCCGATAAATAATGAAGTTATCGCCCAGGTGAACAAACTAGAGCCTGAGCATGTTGATTCAGCGGTTGAAAAGCTTCATGAATCCTGGAGTTCTCTCAAGGGTATCCCAGCCCATAGGAGGGCTGATATGTTGGTGAAGGTTGCGGATTTCATAAGTGAGTATAAGGATTTATTCCGTGACATACTGATTATTGAGGGAGGTAAGCCAATCAATGAGGCTGAGGGTGAGGTTCAATCAACAATAACAAGATTAAGAATGGTGCATCAAGACTTGGGTAGATTATTAGATGTTGGAATACCTGGTGAGTTTGGTGCTGGTACTGAGAATAAGTATGCAGTTGTTGTTAGGGAGCCTGTGGGTGTAGTTGCTGCAATAGCCCCATTCAATTACCCGTTGTTCACGCCAATGGTTAAGATAGCCACTGCATTACTGGCGGGTAACCCAGTGATACTCAAGCCCTCCAGTTACACACCAATTATTGGTATTCTCATGGCAAAGGCTATTGAGTATGCAGGGTTAGGCAACTACTTTGCCTTGGTAACAGGGCCTGGGGCAAGTGTCGGTGATGCCTTAGTAACACATCCATTAGTTAGGGCAATATCCCTAACCGGTAGTACAGATACAGGGCTTAGGGTTCTCAGGATGGCAGGCTTAAAGAAGGTTCAGCTTGAGCTTGGGGGTAAGGCACCAGCCATAGTCCTCGAGGACGCAGACCTAAGGCTAGCCGCCAATAAAATAGTCACAGGTTCTCTTAGATTATCTGGACAGAGGTGTGACGCAATTAGTAGGGTAATAGCGGTTGATGACGTTGCCGACGAGTTAAGTGAGTTAATTGTTAAGGAGGTGGAGAGGTGGCGTATTGGTGATCCAAGGGATCCAAAGGTTAGTATGGGTCCATTAATAAGCGTTAATGCTGCAGAGAGGGTCTCTTCAATGATTGATGACGCGCTTGCTAAAGGTGGTAAGTTAATCTACGGCGGTAACTACTGGTTAACTTATCACGAGGCTTCTGTGATCGACCACGTAGATAGAAAGGCCAGGCTTGCAGTTGAGGAGACCTTTGGCCCCGCAATACCAATAATTAGGGTTAAGAATGTTGAGGAGGCCATTCAAGTGGCTAATGAGGTTAGGTATGGTTTAGATGCCGCAATCTTCGGCAAGGATTTAGCCGCATTATGGCGTGTCGCTAGGTCTCTTGAGGTTGGTGAGGTTACATTTAATGATTTTCCGAGGCATGGTCTTGGCCTATTCCCATTTGGTGGTGTTAAGGATTCTGGAGTTGGTCGTGAGGGTGTTGGATTTTCTATTGAAGATTTTACTGAGTTAAAGACTATAGTAATGACGTATTAGTTCAGTCCCTGACCCACCAATCACCAGATCAGTTGCCTTACTTCATCATTTAATGATTCTCTTCTCGAGTCAAGGATTTAAAAATAATTTTGCATGGTGATAATGTGGAGAGGCTTGCCAAGTCGTTAATTGCGTTATCTAAGGAGGGTGTATTCTCGAGAGAGTCTCTTGAGGAGTTAAGCGGTTTCAAGGGATCTTTAATTGATTACTTTCTAGATAGTTTGTTGAGTGAGGGGGTCTTGGTTAAGGTAGGTGATGGCTATAAATCAAGCTTACCGCCTCATAGATTAATTAAGTACTTCATGGAAAAAGGGCTAAATGTTGATCTTGAGGAATTAAGTGGTCTACTTCCATGGGATGAGTTTGAGGCCTTAATAAGGCTTATCTTCGAGGAGTGGGGATTCCGCGTGGTTAGTAGGTTGAGGGTTCCTGCGATGGGGACTAGAGTGGAGTTTGATGTAATTGCCTTCAAGGAGCCCAGGGTATTACTAATAGAGGCTAAACGTTGGAGGAGAATTTCCTCAAGTATATCTATGATAGTTGAGAAGCATTTGAAAAAGGTTGAGCTGGTTTCTAGGAAACCAGAAGTACTCATGAATAGGTTAGGTGTCAGATGGGGCGAAGCGTTACTAATACCCATCATCGTTACTTGGCATAAGATTGCGATGCAAGTGATTGATGGAATGCCAATAGTCAGTATTTATCAAGTGAATTCCTTCATAATGGAGCTTGATGCTATTATTGATAGAATAAGGATTTTCAAGGTCTCCTGGAGTCGCCTTTAATCCTACTAATTCTTGCATAGCAGTCTGGGCATGCGTAGACCTTAAACACCATACCTAACTCCCTAACCTCATAATCAACGATGTAGTATTCTCTAACCCTCCTCAGACAGAAGAAGCATATAACACCCTTATTACTGGTTCTCTTCATTATTCAGAACGTTCAGTCTCCTCCTCACTCTTAAGTATAACTGTCATATTAGTCAATTGGTCAATATCTAAATATTGATCATCCACTAACTGAGGTTCTCTGTACAACCACATGCCTGCGATAAGTAATATTGTGCTTATTAAATACATTACTGATGCAAAACCCACATAGGCATTAATACCCACTAACATGTATACATTAACGTTTGTTAGATAACCATCAGATATGTATATGGGTGTTGGTATAGGCAATGCGAATATTAAGGATAAGGCAAGCATTAGTATGGTTCCTAGTAAAAACGGATCCGATAAGTTCATAGTAATGCTCCTTCTCACTATGAATAGTGCTATGGATACAACCATCCCTATAAATACGAACAATGGAGATAGATAATTAATCATATTAATAAATCCTGAATATCCCCTAGCCTGTATTAACCTTAATGCACCATTTATGTTGCTAATGATTAAGGTTGTGCCTGGTGTTATATTAACCATTGTGTTAAGATTTGATAATGCTGAGTTGCTAATTATCATCGGTATCGTTATTCTAATACTTGACATTATGAGAATTACTAGGCCAATCACCACAAATGCAATTGCCACTTTCTTCATTATTAATCATTGAATAGGGTATATTATAAGGTTTTAAGGTTTTCTTTATCGAAATTATTAATCTCGGTTTTCATAATTTTACTTTTAATAGCGCCCTTTAATTCATAGATTAATGAGTAATCACCATCCATAACCCTCCTAACATTTTCAATCAATGAGTCAATCGGATTCTTAACTAATGACTTTTCAAGCAATTTCCTATCAGTATCTAGATGCCTTATTACATTTGCTGGGTCTGCAGATATCGTTGTAAAGTCATAGATGCGAGGTATGGGGATTGCCGATAGTTTAGTAGACCAATGGAGTGAATATGGGATCCTAAACATCTTAACCTTAAGCATTGTGTTACCGCCTATTAATGCCTCATCGCCAAGCGCCTGATATAGCTCGTTTGACTTAATACTCCTGATAACAGCATCACTAATTATATTTATCAAGACTCTCAGCTCCTCGGCACTAATTCCGCCGGAAAGAAACGCCATTATCTTAAAGCCATTCATACCATCAAAAAACACAAGGCTATTCATAAGCCCCAGGTACTCAAGTGCAGTACGTATTGCACTGGTTATCAAGTCCATGAGTTCCAACCCCCTATTAATAATCCAAGCCTTCCTACTACCCTTCACATCAATTATTACTGTGTCTGCATCCTTAGCGGTGGCACTACTCACAGAGGCCATGAAATCAATACCGCCTATCTTAACGAACCTTAGCAATTCGTTCTTATCACTAATTATTATCGGTAATTTGCTGCCATCCTCATGCTTAATTCTGGTCATTACGGTTATAGAATCACCAGTCTGCCTAATTATGGTAATTCTTCTACCAATTAGAAAGTTCATCATTAAGTCGCCAACAATATCGTAATACTTAAGCGGCCTAACCGAGGGCTTAGGTACTATTGGGATTAACTTCCTGGGCATTATCATCACCAATGGGCTTGTAGTAATAGGTTAATTTACCGAGTATCCAATCTCTAATTATAGTTATTGCAGCATTCCTAATACTTACCTTACCACCCTTTAATAATAAACCCCTCCTCTTGCCAACTAACTCAAGCAATTCCAACGGATCGTCTGAATCAACACCATACCTATCCATAAAAGCCCTAGGATTGAAGCCCTTAATCCTCATTATTAACTTTATTGCTGATGGCACAGGATCCTCAAGCTTTGAAGGATCCACAACACCCTTTATAATGAGCAAAGCATCATCCTTAGCCTCCTCAGGTTGAATGACTCCAGGCGTGTCTACAACAATGAGCCACTGCTTAGCCTTAACTAATTGCTCACCAATAGTCCAACCAGGCACTGGGCTAGTCTCCGCTACGTGTCTCCCCTTTAAGTAATTAATTATTGTTGATTTGCCCACATTTGGGTATCCAACTACCGAAACCCTCACGGGTAACCTAGGGGCATACTGTTTAATCTTTATTATTAGCTTTCTCGTGCCAAGCCTATCCTTAGCACTTATGAATACGGTTGGATAATTCCTCTCGAGAAAGTTCTTCCACTCCCTAAGTATCTCAATTGGGACTAAATCTGCTTTATTAATGACTATGAGGAGAGGCTTACCTAACCTATTCACCAGTTCCTCTAATCTCTTATTCCTAGTTTCCAACGGATCTCTTGCATCCACAACCTCAAGTACCAAATCGCTCATCTCAAGCACTCTCCTAACTCGGAACCAAGCTTCTCTCCGGCTGACTCTACTCATAATCTTATCTGTTGCTTGTAATAATGTTTATAAATATAAAACGTTATTCATATGCGTGGCCTTTGAAAGGCCCATTCCATCGAGACTCACGTTATTAAGACTTAGGAATCAAGAGAGGTTTTACAGAGGTATTAGGAAGACTGTTGAGGATGCCCGCAATGCAACAATACAGAGAATTAGGGCAATAATACCAAAACTTGAGTCTGCTAGGAAGGGTGTTTATGAAGAGTTAAGTAAAACTTCATTACTACTTAAGGCAGCAGTTTCTAAGATGGGCATTGAGGATTATGGAAAGTTAAGTGAGTTAGTTAGACCTACGGTGAATGCAGAGTTCGTAGATATAACAATGGAGGGCTTGAAGTTCAGAGGTTTAGAGTTTAGGGATATTGTGAGTCCTAACTACGGAATATTCGCAATACCACCTGAGCTAGATAGTGCTTTGTATGGTATTTACAGTAATTTCAGAATTATTACAGAAATGATGAACTTAGAAACTCTATTTTACACATTGCTGGCTAGGGTTAGGGAATATCAGAGGATGGTTAATGCAATAGATAACGTCCTTTTGCCAAGGATAATAGATAATGCTAATTTTGTCAGGTTAAAACTAGATGAAGATGAACGTGAGGAATTCGTAAGGAGAATAATAATCAATAAACTACTCGGTACTGGGTAAAAAGGTAAGATTTAAGTAAACAGCTGTTACCTTAATGATAGTGACGAGAGGAGGGATGTGCAGATCGATGAAGATGGATTTGAACGCAGATTAATTAAGAACCCTCCTAATACCCTACGAAATTAGGTTCTTTATGAATTTACTGAAGTATATTATCTCGAGATATTCTAGGTTGGCAGCTATGAAAAGTAGAACCACAGATATTGCGTAGTAAATCAATAATGTTATTAAATCGTTCTTACTAATCGAACCCTTATTGCGTAATGCTCTGAATAATTTTAGGGTGAATGTGATGGAGCCCGTTGTTGAGAATGCGTAGGCGAGTAACTCAATTATGCCATGAGGAAAAAATAGGGTGACTAATAATGCGGATATTAATACTAATGGTGAACTAACTGTGTAAGCTATGTCAACACCCAATATAAATCCAGTTGTTGTCAGAGAGATTATGAAAGCAACAGGACCGATCACCGGTACTGCCATTAAGGTGTCTATCTCCAGGTTATGGAGGAAGATGCCATTAGGACCTAATTTTACAGCACTCAATAATTCATTCTTTATTACATTAATGGTTGACTGACTTATTAAGCGAGGGCCAATATAGAAGCCAATTATTGATAAAATAACCATAATTACAAGCTCAAGCATATACACAATAAAGACGTTCTTAATACTAATATTCATGTACTTACCACCTAACCGTTAATGTTTTGATACATGAACCTCTGCGTTGCTAGATTATTCACGAACGTGGAAAGCTGTGTAGGTGTATACGTATCATCATAAGCCCCGCTCACTGAGTTATAACCTAGTATAAACACTACCGGTGAGTTAACAGATGAGGTACCTAATGGCGCTTGCGTGTAAAATGGTTGTACATAATATGCATTAAGTATGACACCAACACTGGTTTGATACTTCGTAATGATATTCTCATATTTGTTCACACAATTTGTTACGTTCATATTTATACTCATTTGATTCAGCATATTTTGTATTAAGGTTGTACTTGTTAGGCTTGCTACTTTAGTGGCATTGGAACCCACATAGGAAGCTACCTCCCTTAGGAATAATAATGCATTATCCTTATTTGTTGAATTATAGTATAGGCAATATGCCACAGACGCTACATTAGTCTCTGCAAGGGTCATTGGAGATGAACCAGTACCCATAAATGAGAATAGGTTGAAGGCTATTTCATACTGCACAAGGCCTGACTTTGTTGAATTTAGCATGTAGTTTATGTTTGATAGCGTGAAGTTAGTGCCAGGCGGCATGATTGGATTGTATATTATTAGTACTTTGATGGGTGCTGTATTCGGTCCATAAACGAGACTATAGTTGGTGAATAATTTATATATTGATGATGCATTTAGTAATTGAAAGTATGGAGGCCACGCAATAATATTCACCTGATAAGAGCCTATGCCCAGCGGCAATGTTATTATCGTTGTGCCTCTATGTAATGTTGTTGGCGGTGCTACAACCTTAACAAGTATGAAATATGTAACTACAGCAGCTAGTGCAATTACTAAGGCCAGTATTGTCATCCCAATTACCTTATTAACATCCATACCTATGCTCTCCGTACATTAAGCGATCACTTTATTAAGGATTACTCACGCTCACCCACACCCTCTAGATCATTAGAGAAATGTTTAAATTACATGCGATTCCACGAATTACCAATGGCAATATCCAGAGTTGAGAGACCGAAGCCTGCGCTGTATGGACCAAACGTACCAGTGTGCACTTCATGCGGTAAGCCCATTAAACCCTATGAGAGGGCTACTCACTTCTTATGCCCGAACTGTGGTAAGGCAGAGATCTGGAGGTGCGAGCATTGCAGGAGGACTGGCAATCCATATAGATGCCCAGTCTGTGGTTTTGAGGGACCTTAATTCATTTAAATCATCAAATGAGTTACATACCTTAGCGATTAAGGTGGGAAGATTTATCGTTCTTCCAATCGCTGAATGGTCTTGGAAATAACTCCTTAAGGCTATGTTTAATGACTTGATCATTATGAATGATTATAACCTCCTCAACACCAAACTCGCTCATTACTTGTAGACAAGCACCACAGGGATATATTGGTTTATCAAGATTTGATGTTAAGACCACAGTCTTGATCTTTCTCTCACCATTTGATACGGCGTTGAAGATTGCAACTCTCTCGGCACATATTGTTAATCCCAGCGATGCGTTTTCCACATTAACACCGCGATAAACCTTACCCTCTGGTGTTATTGCTAGAGCACTAACTTTAATGTTACTGTACGGTGCATATGAGTACCTTAACCCATCCTTAACAATCTCAATCCACTCCTTCGGTATCATTAATTCCTAGATATCTCATCTCTTCATTTAAGCCTTTGACTACTTTGGGAGACCTCCCACGTAATTTTTAGCAATGCTTTAAATACTCCATCCTTCGTATTATGATTGGTGATATGGTTTGAAGAAGGCCATAATAATTAGTGCGAATAATGTTAGTATTGAAGTAGCTAGGATACTCAGTAATAATGATTATGAGGTTTCAATAGTCGATAATGATGAACAATTATGTGAGAAAGCCTACAAGGTTCTTAAGTCGAAGGCGCTAATTTATAGGGGAGATCCTCGAAGTGCTGATGTACTTAATGATGTTGGTATTGATAAAGCAGAGATTTTATTAGCGCTTTCGAGTAATGATGATATAAATTACGAAGCCTGTAAGATCGCCAAAGAGAGTGGTGTTCCTTTTGTGATTGCTAGGGTCAATGACAAGAGTAAAGAGGATTTATTTAAGGAGTTAAATGTAGAGGTAATAAGTGTTGAGGACATTATTACAAGTAAAATTGGGGACCAAGTGCTTAGTAAATTCACGGAACAGCTACTTACAGATCAATCTTCAGGACTTTCCTTCGTAAAGATAAGGATTAGGGAGAACTCAGAGGTCATAGGTTTAAAGGTAGGAGATTTAGTGAGCACCTATGATGTTGCAATACCATACATAGTAACTTCTGGTGGTGTCATTAAGCCTGACAATGAGCATGTAATTGAGAGTAACATGGAACTCGTTGTCGTAGGCCCCCTGGACCATGTTGAAAACTTAATTAAGAGAATAATCGGTGAAGCATGAACTATTCATTATTCTCAACACTACCATACCTTTCCTTATTTTTCGCGAATAATTCAAAGGCCTTATTAAGTATGGAATACTTAACGTCGTCAATAGTTCTTAAATCTTTATATATACCCCTCGCAATTAATTCCACATACTTATCCTCAATGGCTGCAATATCAACATGCGGATCCTCAATACCTTGATCCTTCATGTACTCATTTAATTCCTCACGTAAATCATCAATGAGCACGCCATCCTTAGGTACCTTAAACGGGATCCTAACCTCAATACCTTCGGTAGGTGATACCTTCCTAATCATGTTCTTCATAAGTAGGGTATACGGTACATAAATAAGTTCATTACGTGAGTTCCTAATCACTAGTCCTAGTGATGTTTGTTTAATCACGTAACCCTTAATGCCCATGACCTCTACATGATCACCAATATCCAATGAGTAATCCCTAATGAGCCTACTTATCTTACCTGTAAAATACTCCTCAATTATTGGTCTCATACCTATTATTAAAATGACAGCAACAATTATGAGCAGGGCACCAACAATTAAATATTGCCCATACACATAGGCTATGGCTGATAATATAATTACAGCCAATATAATTCTAAAAATAAACCTCGCATTCTCAACATCACCCTTCCTACTAAGTTTAATGAAGACCTTAATTATCCTACCAAAGACATAATCAAGTAGAAAATATATCGCAATCGCCGTAATTATCACAATTAAGGCAGTCTCTATCGAGTAAAGGATACCTCCAGGAATCAAGCCATTAATCTCGATAATCATATGTTACTAAACCATATGGCTACAATCTCTTTAAAAACCTAAATTAACTTAAGCTAATGAACAACCAACACAGGTCTATTCGCATACCTAATCACCTTCTCTGACACGGAGCCAAGTAGGAACCTCGTTAAACCCCTCAATCCTCTAGAGCCGACAATTATCATATCCACACCAAGTCTATTAGCTACATTTATTATAGTATCAGCAGCATCAGCGCCAGTCTCGAGGAGCCCCTCGGCATCAACACCCATGCTTCTTGCATATTCAAGCGACCTATTTAATATATCCCTACCTTGTCTCTCCATGGTCTCTATTAATGATGGATATATTGCTGAATCCTGAGCTACTACTACCTTACTCTCCTCAATCACATGTAGTATATAGAGCTTTGCATTGAATATCTTGGTAATGCTTATCGCATATTCAAGTGCCTTTTCTCCAGCCTTTGATCCATCAACACCAACCAGTATTTTAGATATTAATTGCATTAATTAAATGACACATAAACTAAATAAAAGCTTAACCTTAGTCATTGTCTTAATTTTGGCAAAATTTAATTCTTACCACTTTTATCACAATCTCGCAATTTTCCATTTTACGCATCCAAGACAAATTAATGATCGCATCTTCGGCTAAATGTTATCTCACTGGAAGATGTCTCCCATCCCTAGAATTCATATTTAACTTTAAATTAAAGCCTTTGGTTGTAGATACTGTAGGTAGTGCATATAGGCTTTAGTTCGCATCTCATGCATAATGATATGTTCGGTGGTTTAGTCGGCCATCCTTGGAATGATTCGATTGCTTTCAACTCGTTTAAGACCCCCTGGTACTCTCTCCTTAATCCCATTATTGGTAGGGGCTTAACCTCCCTCATTGTGACTAAGTAAGCCTCTCTAATCTGTATACCTGCCTCCTCGAGCATGAATATATATGAAGTAACCTGCTTTAGGTATCTCTTTTCCCTATCCTCATCTAGATTCCATGAACTCTTTAATTCAATTAATCCCCAAATCTCATCATCATCGAACTCCCGCATATAGACAATATCAGCCCTACCCGAGGTGTCTGCAGTTTCTATTCCACTTTCAACCTCAACATGGACCCTTGGATTAACAATCCTAAACCACTCCTGGTACAAATCATGGATGGCCCTACCCCTAGCTAGGTTCCTCAAGCCGTCCATGTTTGTTATTGTGCCATATCTAAGCTTAATTAATGATTTTACAATGCAATCATAGCTGAATATGGATGGTGTTGCCCTACCCGTGGGTCTATCCACGAGGTACAACCCATCGCCTATCACCTGGGCAGTACGCATCATTTCTTCTAAGTAATCCTCAGTCTTTCTGCTAATCTCATCTCTGCTAAGAACCTCAGCAATCGGCTTAATCACTAACTTAACCATTTGCCAGAGGATCCTATATTTAACTCACTTATAAAGTCAAAACTCATTATAAGTATTTAAAGTAGTGAATCTCCATAGGGTATGTTATGGTATACGTGGGTGTTGATGTCGGCGCCACATACATAAGGGTTGGATTAATTAACAATGAGGGTAGTGTTATTAGTAAAGTTAAGACTAGTCAGCCGTCTAATGGTAATGAGAATACAGTTGCGGAGGTAATAATTAAGCTAATAAAAAGCCTAGTGGGTTCTGAAAGGATTGATGGTATTGGCATTGGTTCAATAGGCCCCCTTGACCTGAGGGAGGGTATTGTCCCGCATGCACCGAATGCGTCAATTAAGAGTTTTAAACTCGTGGAACCTATAATTAGGGAGCTTAAGGTGCCTGTGGTACTTGGTAACGATGCCATGGCAGCTGCATGGGGTGAGTATGTATTCGGCATTGGTAAGGGTATGGAGAACCTCGTATACGTAACCTTCAGCACTGGGATAGGTGCTGGAGTCATAGTTGATGGTCACTTACTAGTTGGTAAGGATGGCAATGCCCATGAGATAGGCCACCTCGTCCTTGATGTGAATTCAGAATTACAATGTGGTTGTGGAGGTTACGGTCATTGGGAGGCATTGGGGTCAGGTGCCAACGTGCCTAAGGTAATTAGGGAATTCGTAAAGGGTAAGGTGTACTCGTCAAGCCTTTACGAGAAGCTAATGAGGAGTGAGTTAGTCACCACGGAGAATGTTTTCAAGGCTTATTACGATGGTGATGAGTTAGCAAGGGATTTCATAGATAACTTCCTTATGAGGATACACGCTGCTGGGTTGGCATCTGTCATGAATGCCTACGACCCAGAGCTCGTGATTTTAGGTGGCTCGATGGCGCTCAATAATCAAGAATTATTTAGGAGGGGTATTGAGAAGTACTTAGGTAGGTATTTAACTGTTAGGGCAGCTAGAATTGAATTCACAAAATTCGGTGATGATATAGGCATAATAGGTGGTGCAGCTCTCGTGAAAAGAATTCCAGATTCTTTAAGGAGCTTCGTAGAATCCTACAGTAAATACATATCCTAAGTGTCAGTAGAAGGCCAGGTCAATGATGTGCTTAGTTGTAATACGGCTAGAAAGATACTTCAAGACCGGAGTTCATTGAGGTGATGGCATGTATAAGCAAGTAATTATTGTTAGGTCTGACCTAAACATGTCTTGCGGTAAGACTGCAGCTCAGGTTGCCCACGGCTCCGTGGGTGTGGTTCTCAGAATACTCAATGAGGGTAGGAGAGATTGGATGATGTGGTTTAAGGCTTGGGAGTCTTCAGGGCAGAAGAAGATAGTGCTTATTGTTGATTCATTAAATGAACTATTAGCGCTTAAGGAGAAGGCTGATAAGCTTGGGCTACCGAGCTTTCTAGTTGAGGATGCAGGGCTTACGGAACTACCACCAGGAACAATAACAGTACTCGCCGTAGGGCCAGGGCCTGAGGATCTTATTAATAAGGTGAGTGGTTCATTAAAGCTATTGAGGTAATTGCAATGAGTAGGACTAGTATCTTTAGAAATATAATGAATAGAGTATTTGCTTATTCAAGGTATGATTTAGTCAATAACATAGTTACATTGTACTTGTTACGTAAATTGAGGTATTGGGCATCCATGGAAATCATAAAATCCATGAATGAACATGACTGTATAATACTTGATCTAGGTGCTGGTGATGGGTCAATGACTAAGTACCTATTGAAGTTTAGTATTAAGCCCAAGTCCATAGTACTCCTTGACCCTGCCATAAATGGGCTCCTTTCTATTAATGAGTTAAGGCAAGAATTCATTGATAGAGTTGTTGGTGTTAGTGAAGCATTACCGTTGAGACAATCGTCAATATGCACCATATACACCGCATTCGCCTTTAGGCAATTTAATAATAAGGCCCTAGCCCTTATTGAGGCACATAGGGTTTTGAGGAGAAATGGTTCCTTCGTAATTCTCGAGTTTTGGAGACCTGACGGTGCCATGGCCCACGCAGTACTGCTTTATTACTTAACGTTGCCCCTACCATTGCTAATATCTATAGTAGCCCCGAGGTCAATTAGGGACTACCTAATAATGAGAGATACAATTAGGGGTATTGGGCCGATTACGTGGTTGAAAGACTTAATTAACAGGTTTATTGGTAATGTTGAATTCTTTAAGAGATATTTAGGAATATTCGTGATAATAAGAGCTAGGAAGAATTAAATTATTCCTAATCTAACCAGAATCTCCTGCCTCGGCTTACCACTCTCATCATAACTCCTCAACTCATAGTATTTGCTCACCATGAATGACCACTCATCCTCCGAAATAACATACCTCTTACCTTCATACTCAACAGGTTCCCTCAACCACCTAGGTGGAAGTCTATCCTGGTCGATAGTAGTTTCATTCATAAATCTATGGAGAACAATTATTCTTTGAGAAACTTCCCTCAACTCATTCACTGTATACCCAAGGCCAGTCACTGCATTCAAAGCGTCCTTAATTACATCCCACGTATACATGGCCCTACCGAACTTACAGAGAAGCATTGAGTCATACAGCGCATTCCTCTCCTCAATATCCATAACAGCCTTAACCTTATCCTCACCAACGGCAAACCTACCACCAGCCTGTCCAGCGATATCTATGGCATATGCACTTGACCATAAATGATCAGCACCCCTTTCAGAGACAGCATTATTCAGTATCATACCCTTAAGAGTCCTCGGATCATAGCCAGCTGGTTCAAGCCCCTTGACATGTATCGCCAAGTCAGGAACGCCTAATCTCTCGGAAATAGCCTTTGTACCTAATGCCGCTAATTCACCCAAGCCTCTTCTATAGGCTGTATCAATTATTAACTTCCTAATTCCTTCATAATCACCCCACTTAGGCGCATCTCTAACAATACCTCTCTCGCCAAGGTAAATTAGGAAGGCTATTGTATTCCCAAGACTTATCGAATCAAAACCCAGTCTATCCGCTAGCTCAGCGAGATCTATGACTTTCTGCGGATCACTAACACCCATTAATCCACCCAATGCCATGGTTGTTTCATACTCTAAGTCATACTCACCATCACTTGACCTAACGACCTTATGACAAGCCACTGGGCAGTATAAGCATGCACCATTCTTTACAAAGTACCTGGGCTTAATTGACTTTTCCCATGATATATTCTCCCAATTAGGCATAACAACCCTCGTCCAGTAAATGGATGGAAAGAAACCCATACCATTACCAGCATCGATAAGTCTAACAGTACCACCCTGTCTATATGGGACCATACCTGGATTAGTCACAGCTTGCCTCCCTAAACTCCTAACAAGGTCCTGATAAGCCTTATCATTAGCAACATCTACAGACTTACCCATTGGTACAAATGTTATGGCCTTCACACCCTTACTACCCATCACAGCACCACCACCAGTACGCCCAAACTGCCTCCAATCCTCATGACCAATACATGCATAGGGCACTTTATTCTCCCCAGCAGGCCCTATTGTTAGCACAGCGGAATCCCTAAACTCTCCCTTGATTGCATGTTCAGTCTCTACTGTATCCAATCCCCACAAATCCCTAGCATCCCTAATCTCAACCCTACTATCACTAATAATTAAGTGCACAGGCTTAGGACTTACCCCAGTAATTACCACAGCATCAACACCCGCATACTTCATGTAAGCCCCCAACGTACCACCTACTGTAGAGTAGCTCCATCTATTCGTAAGTGGCGATTTAAAGATAGCCGCAGCCCTCGTGGAAAGAGGTATTCTAGTCCCACCAAGCGGTCCTGTGGCTATTATTAAGGGGTTCTCCGGCCCATAGGGATCAACATTGTTTAAGCTGAGACCCATATCAAAGATAAGCTTTAAGCCTAAGCCTCTGCCTCCAATGAATGACTTAGCGATTTTCTCGTTCAATTTCTCAACTTTCACCTCACCATGTCTTAGATCAATCCTTAATATGCGATTTGCATAACCATACACGTTCATTTACCCGTAACCTCTCTTTTTATTCCTTAAATAATAAATAATCATTCGAATACTTATTAATTGAGCATTAAGTACTTAAGCGCATGTTAATATGGAGCCATGTATGGTTGAGAAGGTTTTTTCCAATGGTGGTTGGATTGTTAGGATTGATGGTGGTATTGCCGAGGTTATCATTAACAAGCCTCCTCTAAACCTAATAACACTCGAGATGAGGAGAGACTTGGGAAAGATAATTAACGAGCTAGAGGGCGATGATAATGTTAAGGTCGTGATTTTCGAAGGCGCCGGTGATAAGGCATTTAGCGCCGGCGGTGATGTTACAGAGTTTCTAAACACAGAAGCCACGGACTTAATTGATTGGGGTAAGACTGTGGAGATGATTGAGGAGCTTAGTAAGCCCACAATAGCCCTACTAAGGGGTTACGTACTCGGCGCAGGCACTGAGTTAGCGTTAACCTGCGATATAAGAGTTGCCACACCCGACGTGGAGATCGGATTACCCGAGATTAGACTAGGTATGGTACCAGCTAGCGGTGGCTTAACAAAGATGGTTAAGGCCCTAGGCCCACTTAGGGCCAAGTACTTCCTACTCCTCGGTAAGAGAATTAAAGCTGAGGAAGCGCTCCAGCTAGGTCTTGTTCATGAGATTGTTGAACCTGGTAAAGTTAGAGATAGGGTTATGGAGATCGCCAAGGACTTAATGGGCATGTCGCCATTGGCATTAAGAGCTATGAAACAAGCAATAAGGCTAATCCAAGATTCATCTACTGAGGTAGGTTATGAAGTGGAGAGAAGGACCTTTGCATTATTAAGACACAGTCAGGACTTTAAGGAAGGAATAACGGCATTTAAGGAAAAGAGAGCACCTAAATACCAAGGTAAGTAAGCAAAACTATTAAAGGGGAAGATAAGTACAAAGAATTGTTTGCTACCCTGAGACCCGCTTAAGAGCGGGACTATGAGGGCAGCGGGTTCCCCCGGAAACACATCCCTCCCATGCTACTTTCACTTTCTAATCACCTCATTAATAACTTCATCAATATCCAATTTAATGCTATCCAAAACTCTATAGCCCACCCGCCTAATCTCACCATTTTGGATCACATATATCTGAGGTATTCTGATTATTCCATTGCTTATGCCGTACTTTATTAATAACGATATTACTGCCTCCTCGTTGTAATTATGGATCTCGCATTCAAAACCTATTCTAAGTACTTGTTCACATAAACTGTCCAAGTCCTTCCTTAAATAATCCCAATCAGCCGTTACTATAACGACTCTCTTCACGTTTTTCATTATTTAGGATTTAGTAATGTTTTTAAAGGTGGTTCTCAGGATTCGCATTGAGAGAATATGGAGTACGTATATGCAGCATTACTACTTCACTATGGCAAGCAACAAATTAATGAGGAGAACATAGTTAAGGTCCTACAAGCGGCTGGCATTCAGACTGATGAAGTTAAGGTTAAAGCCCTAGTCGCCGCCCTGAAGGAGGTTAACATTGATGAAGCTATAAAAACTACAGTAGCCATGCCCGTAGCCCCGGCACCGGCACAAGCAGCCGCACAGACAGGCGGTGAACAGAAGGCAGAGGCTAAGGCTGAGGAGAAGAAGGCTGAGGAAAAGAAGGAGGGTCCAAGCGAGGAAGAGGTTGCGGCCGGTCTCGCAAGCCTATTTGGATAATTCCTAAAAGTAAAATGGCTTACCTTGTTCAATCAAAATTACTTTGCACTGCCCTCAATCTTAAAGAGATCCTTCATAGCTCTCTCCCAAAGTTCTCTAGGTGACTTATTGTAAATTCTAACCTTCGTGTATGGAAGCCCCAAAAGAGGCTTTGATAACTCAAACTCTACAAACCTCCTCTTTTCATTAATAACCACTTGCTTAGCCATTATTGGGGACTTAAGCAAGTACATGCCATCAATGAGCATGGCATCCTTAAATACTATGAGCTCCTTCGTAACAGTGTATGGAAAGTCAGATATTTGCACATTCATAGTCATGAAGGGCATCCTCATGAGCCTAAACACTACATACATGAGCACAAAGAAGACCCCGAAATATATTAGGTAATCAATGAAGTATGCATAGAAGAGATTAGCCTCCTCAATGGTTGGCGTAAACCAAGGCTTTAAATACGCACCGATATTAATAAAATTCGAGATGTACTTGGAAAATGATATGAATGGTCCCGAGAGTACATATGTATAAAGCACTAATAAACCTATCAGCACTACCATCATTATGATCAGATTCTTCATCTGGGACTTAACGAACTTATTCATCTCCTGAGCATACTCAGGATCCTTCTCCATGGCCTTTACAAAATCATCATGCGTTAGTTTCTCAACAGCGCCACTTCTGCCCATCTTCGTGTAATTCTCAATCTCCTTAAGCCTACCCCTCGTACTCTTAATACCCATTCCCATCACAATCCCAAAGAAAATAGCTAAGTATGCTATAGTTAACATGAATGTTATTGAAGGCTCATGAGCTACATTACCCCAAGCACCCACCGCTGCGAAGACCAATACGAAGGCTATTGGCCACACATACCTAATAAGTTTACCCTTAATACCCCTCTGCTGCATGTACATAGTTAGGGTTACAGATTTAGAGACCCCTTTAAAACCTTCCTCATTAACATTATCGAGGTTAAGAAAAAGATTTTATTCTCATAACCAACTACCACGGCGAAAATGAGCGTTAATAATGAATTAATAATAAGCGTGATTTGCGATAACGAGACAAAGGCCCTAAACATCGAAAGTGATAACTCTATATCCCTTCTCATTAATAACGAGTTACTAATTGATGCATGCTCAAGCACAGATAAATTCCTAGGTAACGCGAGAGCCCTAGGCCTAAATGCAAAACCTAGACTTTTAGCCATAACGATACCTGTTAATCATCACTGGGGCGGCATCGATGCTCTGTCTGGAATTACTACAGTGGCCGTTCCTGTGGATTATACAATGCATAGTTTTGAACTTAGAGATAAATTGAATAAATTAGGTTTCGACATAATTGAGGTTAGTGATAGAGAGAGGCTTAGGCTTGACTTTGGCGATGTGGAGTTAATTAGGATCGGTAATAAGAGGATTGGTGAGTTATTAATTTATGTACCAAGCCATAAATTATTAATTAGCGGTTGTGGCTTAAATCTATGGCTCATTAATGATGATGAGTTACTAAGGTTCTTTAAGGGGCTTGATATTAGGCACTTCGTGGGTGGCTTGGGGGCAACCTCTGTGAGTGAGTATCAGGGAGTATTGCTTAAGGATATTATTAGAAACTTGTCATCTGTATATCCGCTCCATGGTACAGGGCCTATATTAAGGAGGGAGTTATTAAGTAGTTATAGGAATGCCCATGATGTTGGTGCAGGGTCAATACTGAGGATTAGGTGAGAGGTGTTATGCAGTACCTAGGCTTAATAATTGTTATTGCAGTATGGTTTGCATTAATTGGTATTATTTACCTATTTAGAGCCCTTGGTATTAGAGTTCCTGTTAAGGTTTATTACGGCATGTTCATAATGCTTAAAGATGAGGAGCTCGTTAAAAACATAATAACGCCGCTGGGTAACCTCCTACGTAGAATCCCCGCTTGGCTTGTAGTTGCCGTAACGGTGGGCTTATTCTTGATCTCCATGTTTCTAATAGTGCCAGTACCATTAGCAATAATGAATGTAAATGCGTGGGGCTTACCATCAATGCTTTACCTAATGGTTAGGAATATAATAGTTATGGCAGTAGCTCTATTACATAGACTAAGCCCTGTGGAAACCGTGGAGAAAGGATTCATGCCGCTCGCACCGCTAATACCTGGCGTAACAATATCACTATACACATTCATCTACGTAATCGTGGCCATAGGCATCGGCATACTTCTTCATGAATTAGCCCATGGCGCCGTGGCGTCAAGGTTTGGAGTTAAGATAAAGTCTGGCGGAGCCTTCGCCCTACTCTTCTTAGCCTTTGGTGGTTTTGTGGAGATCGACGAGGAAGAGTTGAGAAGCAAGAGCCTAGCTGTGAGATTAGCGGTCTACTCAAGCGGTGTTTTTATGAATATAGCCTTGGCCTACGTAGCAGTAGCCCTAGTTGAATTAGCATTACTTAACCCGCAACTAACGCAGAGCATGCTTGGGACAACAATTACTTACATCGTTAATTCCACAGACATAACCCTAAGGAGCGGTTATGTAATAACCGCAATAAACCACCAACCAGTGGCCAGTGTATACACACTCATCTCCGTACTGGGCGAAACAAATTCCAGTAGTGTTACGTTGACTCTGTACGATCCGATTAATGGCGCCATATTCAACGAGGTATTGAGCACAAGGAACCTAACAATGGCCTTACTGGGTTACTCAGCATTATACATTAGTCCATGGGGTATAGTCGTTAAGAACAGTTCCTTCTATAACCTAATGTTCTGGATATACACACTAAATCTAACCCTAGCCCTGCTCAATGCACTTCCGGCTTACCCGTTAGATGGTGGTCAATTCCTCGACGCATTATTATCAAAGATCATAAAGAATCAAGCCCTGAGGGGTAGGTTAATGATTATTGTATCAGTCCTGCTCTGGTCATTAATAGGGCTAACCCTATACTACACATTAGTTACAGGGCTCTATAGATTAATCTAGGGTGTGTGAACCTTAAATAAAACTCATTAACGATGCACTTAATGGGAATAAAATCAATAAGCACTAGAAGGAGAGTTATGAGAGGACTGGAATTAGGGGTCATAATAACAATCCTCTTCTTCCTAATAGGGTTCACCCACGTTGGTGAAGCCTTCGCCCTTGAGACCAGGGTCTATGGATATGTCATATATAGACTAGGTGAGATTGTGCACGTTAATTATCTGCCTCTTTACCTATATATGTGGAGAGTTTCCTCACTGCTCTTCCTGGCTTGGGTAATCACATACATTGCCTACATAGTAAAGCCATCGATTGTACTAGACTCAGCAGGCGTTATTTATGGGATCATGTACATCATTACTCACTACATATATCTATTCACAATAGGAGCCCCAATCTACATATACCCGTTAACCTATGAATTAATAACTATTGGTAAACCACTCTTCTACCTTGATTGGGGCCAAATTATTGCACTAATAACTATCTGGAGAATTTACACTATTCGTAAATTAACTAGAGGCTGAAACAATGACAAACATAAACGTGAAGAACACCATAGCCTCAACACTACATGAACTTGGCATTGAGTGGATTAGAAAGTTTGAAGAGAAGGACCCACAGTTTCTAGCGATTAAGAGACTATGCGATGTAACCCATGACCTCGGCGTAACCCTTAAGCTAACAATATTGAATGCCCTAATTAGTTATCAATTAACGGGTAAAGGTGAGGATCACTGGAACTACTTCGCCAATTACTTCATCAGTAATAAGCCGAGCGATTTATGCCGTGACTTCACGAATTACACCATGAGTAGTAAATACCTAGCTAGGTACAAAGCATCTAGGATTAAAAGGATCAATACAGTATGCCCCAAGTTAATTAAACTTGACCTAACTGATTACATTAAAGATCTAGTAAAGTTATGGAGATTAATTAACGAAATTGTTGGTGGTTCAGGTGATGAAAAGACCATAGTATTCTCCGTGAAAATGGCCTACTACGTGAGCAGAACCTGCGGCCACAGCATTGAGGTCCCCATGGAAATACCAATACCCGTAGATTATAGGGTCACAGTAATAACAATATGCAGCGGTCTCATAAACATAAATAATGAAAAGTCAGCCACAGAACTCGCTAAAGAAATAATGATTAAGCGTAAAAAGGAAATTCAAGAAATTTGGAGCGACATTGCCAAGTCAAGCGGTGTGCCACCCTTAAACCTTGATTCTGTAGTTTGGGTTCTAGGCGGATTACTAATTAATTCCTACTTCAACATAAATGAAGCAATAAATAAACTAAGACAGTTTGGAATCCCCATCAATGACGGAGTAGTTAGGCTTCTTCATCTACTTAGTGGTCGTTGCATAGCTAGGTAAGTACTTATCACTAGTTCTCTAGCCTCCCTATATACCTGCATTATTGTTCTATTAGCCTTAAACCTACGCAGCAGTTCTACAGAGTCATCCTTAATCGACAAGTAACCCGAGGCAACTAACTTACTTATCAAATTCCCTGCATAGTTCTTACCAAGCCAATAAGCAACTAACCTATACACCTTAAGAAATCTAAGCCTAACCTTACCACCTCTAAGCTCAACCTCCTCAAGCAACAATAAGGCTAGCCTAGCCTCCGTGCTCATCGACATACACCTCACCCCTATCTAAATCAACATGCACCAAGGACCCACTCGGTAGATTCAGCACCTCTCTGGGTAAGTTCGTGACTATTGGTATCTGAGCCATGACAGCACCTATTATGAGCATAGTATCAGCCTTAACACTCAAGATAACCCTCGGTGCCTTACCATACTTCATCAATTGATACATCACGTAAGGACCAACCGTGGAACCCCTAGAGCTCGGTATTGCCAAAACCTTACCCACAATACTAACATTCACAGTCCTAATAATCCCACTCCTCCCATCAACATCGCCCAAGAACGAGAGCGGCTCCTTATAAACGACCAACTCACCTTCAACAACACCACTTCCAAATAGCGTATAACCCTTAAACCTCATAAGAGTACATGTGAAGAAAAATAAGCGATACTATTTAAGGATTTTTAATGCCAACATAAAAATAAAAATCACTCAATCCTAATCTTAATGACCTTCTTCGCCTCCTCAACCTCCTCCTTAGGCAACTCCTTATACGTCAACCACCAAGCAAAACCCTTATACTGCTGCAATCTCTTGGGAGCATCCTCAACGTTATGTGGTGGTGGATTAAGCACATTTTCACCGATTATCTCGTTATATGGCCAGTTAGCAGGCATGACAACACCATACTTATCAATCAACTGTAAGGACTTAACAACCCTCAATATCTCCGGTATATTTCTACCAAGTTCCAATGGATAATAAAGTACCGTCCTAATTATTGCTTTATCATCAACAACGAACACAGCCCTCACAGTACTTGTCGAAGATTCGCTATGAATCATACCCAATGCCCTTGATACATTACCCATTGGATCAGCAATTATTGGAAATGGTATCTTAACACCCAACTTCTCCTCAATCCACTGAACCCACTCAATATGAGATATGTCTGTGTCAACACTTAAGCCTATCAACTCAGTATTTAGCTTCTTAAAGTCATCATAGTGCTTAGCAAAACTCACAAACTCCGTCGTACACACCGGAGTAAAGTCCCCAGGATGGCTGAACAATATAAACCACTTACCCTTAAATGCATCAGGTAACTTCATTGGTCCCTTACTAGTCACTACGTTTAACTCCGGAAACTTTTCACCTATAGATGGTATTGTTACTGGCATACCAACATAGTAATTGCCCCTAGGTATTTAAATGGGCATTCTAAGTTATTTTATGTGAATAGACATTTTTAAAAATAGTAATTAAAATATATAATTAAACACATTTTTTATTAATTAAACATTAAAATGCACTAACAATGGATGCTTTAAGTCATTCTTTTGACTTATACTAAAGCTTTAAATTTAGGCAAGGCTTCTCGATTTACTAACAACTAACATGAGAAACTTATCTATCGCTACATTAATAATCTACATATACATAGTGCTTTGGGATATTAACACCATTAATGTTAATACCAATAGGCATACACCTCTCCTA
>JZWU02000005.1:0-68194 GCA_000960865.2 Vulcanisaeta sp. AZ3
CCAAAGGGTAGGAAGGGCTTCGTAATGGCACTCTTCAAAACACCAGACGGAAAAACAATAAGAAAAGTAATAGCAAAAGTAGACGAACAAGGAAACATAACAACCTAAAACAAAAGTCAAAAATAAAACATTAAAAACATTATTTTTACATTTTTATTATCTTTTATAATAATTAAGTACACGCCTTATCGCTTTAGCAGTGTCCACAGCATCCTCAGTAGTGTATAGTGGCCCAATTAAGATGGAAACTATACGTTCAGCTGCCCATTCTGCATTTGGTAATGACTTATAGGTAATTTTTCTGCCATAGTATGGGCAGGTCCAGGGACACCCTTTTCCATGTCCTGCCATGTTTGTTATTATTGGTTCTTTATGTAGTGGTATTGGGTAGGCTATTGTGGCTGCTTCGATGCCCTCAGCCCTTAGGGCATCAACGACTTTATCCCTATTGACCTTAATTCTTTCTAGATTGAGTAGTATTTGGAATAAATGCCATGCATGCCTGACGTATGGTTTTGGATGTGGAAACCATATTAAGTCATTCTCAAGGTCCTCAATTTCTTCCATTAAGGTCTTCGCGTAGTTCTCCTTAACCCTGAGAATCTCCTCAATTCTTCTCAATTGTGAGTAACCAAGTGCCGCTTGAAACTCTGTCATTCTATAATTATAACCTAACAACTCGTAATAATACTTACCAGTCTCACCGTGACTCCTAATCAGTCTAGCTCTTGAGACTATTTCATCACTATTCGTGACTACCGCACCACCCTCACCCGTGGTTATCGTTTTAGTAGGATAGAAACTAAGCGTACCAACATCACCAATTGAACCTACTAACTTACCCCTATAAATGGCACCGAGTGCCTGAGCAGTATCCTCAATTACGTACAATCCTCTCTCCTGGGCTATCTTCATTATATCATCCATCTCGGCTGGATAACCAGCCAGATGAACCACGATTATTGCCTTTGTTTTATCTGTAATTACATCTTCAATAGATGTGGGGTCTATATTCAGAGTTTCCCTATTTATATCTGCGAATATTGGTATTGCATTGGAGTGTAGTATTGTTGTTGCTGTTGCTGCAAAGGTAAATGGAGTTGTTATTACTTCATCGCCAGGTCCAATACCGAGAGCTTTGAGAGCTACGTGTAGCGCTGATGTACCGTTAGATACAGTTATTGCATGCTTAACCCTTAGGTATTTCGATAATTCATCTTCGAGGGTTCTATTCCATTTGCCACCAATTGCTGATAACTGTCCTGACTTAAGGACGTCGATCACGAGATTCACATCCTCATCACTTATCCAAGGTCTATAACGAAGGGGGTTAGTTCTAATGGGTCTTCCGCCATCAATTGCGGGTAGCTCATCCACGTAATGGAGACACTTATTGATTTTATAAAAGCATTGCCCTACTTACGAATTTTAACCTTAACCTTGTATAACCGTGATAATGCCTCCTCAAGCGCCTTGGTTTCATTGGGAAAATTCTCAAGCCCTAGTTTCTCCTCAGAACTAGATATTTCATTAACCCACTTACATTCTTTGGATATCAATACCTCACCTGTGTTTGGGTTATAGAATAATGGATACATTTTACAGGCTAGGGGCTTAACTTCGTGTATTGCGCAAGACTTACCCTCCTTATCATAAAAGGGGCAATAACCCTTAATTAACCATCTATATACCTTAACGCCATTTATTGCGAGCTCACGATACCTAACCTCAAATCCCCTATTCCTGGCTAACGTCATTATTCTTAACAACTCATCTTCAAATAGTATGGGTCCCCTATCCTCATTATCAAAATAGCAACACTCATTGCATCTAAGGCATTGGAAGGACTTCATTCTTGATCACCAACATTTAATACTTTATTAATGAATAAATTCCTCATACTCTCAATATCCTTAGTCCTAGGCTTTCTAAAAATACCAACATCAGTTATTAGATAATCAACCAAGTCTAGCGGTACTATGTCGAATAAAGGCAACTCTATTGTTATACCACCTACATCAATTCTCATCACATGTATATAATTCGTATCCCCAGCAGCCGCCTTATACGATTCCGCTATGAGTACTATTTCTGCATCATACTCACGGGCAACAATCATTAAGGTCTTCGTCCCAATTTTATTTAAGAAATATCCATCACTGTATAGTCCATCCGCACCAACCAATACGTAGTTAATGCCATATCTCTCTATGAAATGAGCTATCGCGGCATCAGGTATTGGCTTAATGGAACTTACGAATTCCGAGTACTTCTTAATAGCCTCGGTAATCTCCTCTCCAGGTCTTGATTCCATTATGAATAGATCCTCGAAGCACTTGCCCCACTTAGTCAGGGCTGTGGTGACCGCTTGGCTGTAACTAATAGTTATTGCATTTGACCCACACCTAATCGCATGTCCATCCAACTGAACCGATAACCTATTTTGTGACTCATAATATTCACGCTTAAGCCTATTAATAATATCATTAAGGTCCAAACCCCTGGCCAGGGCCTGTTCGATGATGTGAGTTAGGGTTAATAGTGAGGCCATGCCAGGCCTTAAGTTCTTTAATTCATTAATTATGGGCCTAACGCCATCGAGACCTAATTCACTCATCGCTTGACTTATTAAATCAATGCTCCTAATGAAGTAGTAGGATGCTCCGTGAATTTTATCCTCCTTAAGTTCCTTTAATATATCATAAGCATTCATGCTACTCATTAAGCGATGAATGTGGAATTAAAATCTAATCATATCAGGAGACGAGACCGGCGTATAGCTATATGTTTTAGGTAGTAGCAATATGCTTATTAACTAATTATTTATTGGGTGTTAAATGCTATATATTGAGCTTCCTGAGTGCCTACTCTGTGCCTTTGAATCGAGAATGCAAGAAGTCAGGAGGCTTGGAGTTAATGATTTAGGTAAGTATTCTAAATTGTCGATTAGGATTTCAGAGTTAATGCCTGGGGGTAGGACTCCTCTCTTCATAGAATCCTTTGAGGAATTAACAAAGATGCTAAATAATGAAGATCCTCATCTTGAGGAGAAGAAAGAGTTGGAGAGGGTTGCATCATCAATATTGCACGTAATTGTGAATAGCATTGGTGGTGATGTGATTAAGTACTTCGAGGTTGCCGCAGCTGCAAACTCAGTTGATGTGCCAATGAGAGATTATAACTTTGACATTAATGACTTCATAAACAAGCTTCTTGAGGAGCCTATTTGGATAGGCATAACTAGGGATAAGCTTACTAAGTTATTAAGTGATTCTAAGAGTATTGGTTATGTTGTTGATAATTCAGGAGAATTCCAAATAGATTCATTATTAATTAAGAGGCTTGTGAATGCAGGGATTAATGTCACGGTTTACGCAAGAGGCATGCCATACGAAGTAGACATAACAGCAGACTACGCAAGTAAGATACTAAAAGACATTAATGTTAAGATCATATCAACAAAAAATAGATACCCAGTATTCTACAATGAAAATCTATGGAGTAATTTAAGGAAGCATGATTTAATAATTTCAAAGGGTATTGGGAATTTCGAAGCCTATTTAGAGAAGGAGCTTGATTTAAGGACCTTATTCTTATTTAGAGCGAAGTGCGGACCAATAATTAGGTTGCTCAAGGTGCCTAGAAATAGTCCTGTTATTTATCTCTTAGGAGGATAAATTAAGTGTTTAATTAATATTATTTATTGTTGAGTTGACATATTTGTTAATTATTCTCTATTATATATCATTTATTATGTTGTAGAACTATTATTGATTTAGGCATTAGGGAAAGTTTTTAATAAGGTATCTTGTCACGAATCACGTGAAGTTCGCATTAAAGTGTTCCCCAGGACAGAGGATAGAGAGACGTAGCGAGAGGGTTGCTATTATTGGTGCTGGTCCTGCGGGCCTTGGTGCTGCAGGTTACTTAATATGTAAGGGATTTCAGGTTGATGTTTATGATAAATTGCCTGAACCAGGTGGATTAATGATATTCGGAATCCCTGAGTATAGGGTTCCTAAGAAGAATGTGAGAACTGGTGTTAAGGAGCTCGTGGAGCTTGGTGTTAATTTCATACTTAAGACTAAAGTGGTTACAGATGAGGAGGAGCATGTTGATGGTGATGATTTTGTTGAAAGTAAAGTTCTCCTTGAGGATTTAATTAATAAGTATAATGCCGTACTAATAGCCACTGGAACTTGGAAATCAAGAAACTTAGGCGTACCTGGCGAGAACCTCAGAGGTGTTTACCTAGCCCTTGACTACTTATATAGGATTTACACAAGCGAGTTGGGTTATCTACCTAAGTCGGTGATTTATCCAACGGGAAATAAGGTTGCCGTAATAGGGGCTGGCTTAACTGCAGTTGATGCGGCAATAGAAGCTCAGAGACAAGGAGCAAGGGAGGTCTATGTACTTTATAGGAGGACGATCAACGAAGCACCTGCGGGCAAGATGGAGATACAGAACTTAATTAAGAGGGGTATCAACTTCGTGGAGCTTGTGGGAATTACAGAAGTGTTGGGTAAGGATCACGTGGAGGCTGTTAGACTTATTAAGATGAAACTTGGTAGACCTGACAGGAGCGGTAGACCAGCCCCAGAGCCAATACCAGGTAGTGAGTACATTATGGAGATGGATAATGTAATAGCTGCTGTGGGTGAAGTACCAACACCACCCTTTAAGGATGGTTGCTGCGGAATTAGATTAACATCGCATGGAACAATAGATATAGATCAGAAACACAGAACCACGAGAAAGGGCGTATTTGCTGCTGGCGACGTGGCTACAGGACCAAGCCTAATAGGTAAGGCTTTAAAGAATGGTATTGATGCGGCCATGGGTATTGAGGAGTACATACTTAAGGGCGGCTGGAGAGAATGAATATACTCCTCAAAAATTCCTTGAATCTTCAGTTAAATACTATAGGGATCATGGTAAAACTCCACGTTGGTTCTCCTCATAATCCTATTAATTAGTACCTCAGCTATTTCTAACTTCTTTCTCTTTATCTCATCATCTCTCTTTACAATCTTCCTTGGGTTGAAGCCGTAAATCTTAATCTTCCTGGCGCCCATGTAATAAGCCAGATAAGCAGCCCTATCTCCATCCGTAAACCCAGGTATTAGTAATGAGCAGCCCTTAGGCCAAACCTGCACCGTCGGTATTAATCTCTGAATCCTTGAAGCCCATTGCGGATAATAATCAATATTATCACCATGAGCATGCGCCAATACTATGCAATCGCAATTCACTAACTCCTCAGGCATGAAGTCCAGGTCACTAACTATTATTTGGGGCTTTAACCCCCAATTCCTTAATAGGTGTGCTGAGTAGCCCTCAACAGCAATGATTAAATCCCCTGAATCAGGCTTAGTTTCCGCTGGAGGCATTACCACCGAAACAGAGCCCCAGTTAAAATTCCACAAATGATCAATATCAGAATTACAGAAGCTACTAGCTAACTCTGCAGCCTCATAATCTCGTGGATAGTTAAGGCCTGGCAACATGGACGTATAAATGCTCCTCGTAATAATCCACTCTAGTGGATCAAAAACCACCGGCCTGGGCACATCCTATAAAACTTCGTGCCATTTATAAAACCTGTATACCAAAAATTTAAATGAAAACCAGTACCAATGTAACTTGTCATGAAATTACTATCCTTCCTTAGGAATGGGATAATTAAGGTTGGTGTATATACAGATAAGGGCATTATTGATTTACCAGAAACCTACATGACTATTTACGACACCAATAGCGCTCCAGACTTTCTATACGATATGAAGAAGCTAATTGAGTATAGTGAACCAACAATGTCCTTAATTAAGGACCTAATGAACAGAGCACTTAAGGATGGTAATACCGTAATTAGGGACCCAAGTTCAATAACTTGGTTACCACCAGTTGTGAATCCCGAAAAGATACTCTGTGTTGCAGTTAATTATAAGGAGCATGGCAGAGAAAGCAGTGCTAAACCATTGGATAGGCCATACTTCTTCCCAAAATTCCCAAATGCATTAATCGGCCATCTACAGCCAGTACTCAAGCCAAAGGTTTCAAGACAAGTTGATTGGGAGGTGGAGCTTGCTTTGATAATTGGGAGAAGGGGTAAGTATATAGATGCAGGTAAGGCCCTCGACTACGTATTCGGCTATCTAATACTTAATGATATATCAATGAGAGATTGGCAATTCCCAAGTAAAGAGCCTTACGGGATGGATTGGATCTACGGCAAGAGCATGGATACCTCAACACCCGTAGGACCATACATAGTCACCAAGGACGAGATAGAGGACCCCCATAACCTAAAACTTACACTTAAGGTTAATGGTGTAGTAGAGCAAGAGGATAATACCAGTAATTTAATATTCAAGATCCCAGAACTAATACATTGGGCCTCCCAGGGTATTTCATTAAAGCCGGGAGACTACATAAGCACCGGAACACCAGCTGGTGTAGGCTTTCCCAAGAATAAATTCTTGAAAGGCGGCGATATCGTCGAGGCTGAGATCGAGGGTATAGGGACATTAGTAAACACCGTCATCGATGAGTAAATCGTAATTTAAGAATTCCTGGTGCCGGGGCCGGGATTTGAACCCGGGCCCCCTTGCGGGGACAGGATCTCAAGTCCTGCGCCTTGGACCTGGCTCGGCCACCCCGGCGAGTTTATTCGGTTATTAATTTCCTTAATTAAGCTTTTCTCGTACATTTTCAAGAGCTAGTCTTTGTTTAGGATTTTCTACTCTTCAATCATGGAGGTTAACGTTATTTGTATTGCCTTTAATTTTTCATACTCATCCTCAAGACCGTACTTAAGAGCTCTTATCATATATTTAACTGCCTTATTCCTTAGTCTCCTTATGTATTCATTGCCTCTCGGATTCACTATGCCTTTCTTAACTTTACTTATTATATCCATGGACTCCTTAATTAACTCATCAATCTCCATCTTTAATCCCACTTGGCTTAAATCTACATGCTCCTCAATGGCTTTTTTGTTTATGTTCACATTTAAGAATATTGGTTGCGCTAGAACTTTTGGTTCGGGTCTTATTAATTTGTACTTACCCATTATATACCCAGCAACTAAGTACCTAAGTAATTCTGAAACGCCATCAAGCCCCTCCTTATCCGCTAATTTAGTTAGTAACTCCTTTACCGATCTATGAACCCTTACTGAGACTACGGCTCCATCCTTTTCAGGAGCCCTGAATAGGTCTTCATACTTTATTGGTATATCATCTATTACGATGGTCTCACTCATCAGTCAAGTAATTAGGGAGGCTTTAAATTTAGGGATGATTTATTTTACGCAGGTAATACATGGCTCAGTATACCATCTTTCCTAACTAATCAACTCTTAAATCCTGAGAAGATTTATGTAGTTAATAAGAACATCATCCCCCAATACCTTCTTCACCATATTCAGAGCTTCATCAAGCATATTATTCAGCATATCTTTAGCAGTTCCTACTGCATTGTCTATATCACTATTAATACTAAGTATTTTAATTATATTAATTTCATTATTATTAATACCAGGGTTTTGTTTATCCACATTAAAATAATCTAATATATCATCACGAAGCTGAAAGGCAAGGCCTACAAGCCTACCCACATTCCTAATATTACTGATTAAATCCTCACCCTTAACATTAACTGAATAAGCACCAACTACCATGGAGGACTCGATTAGTGCAGCCGTCTTGTAATAGATTAGCTTCAAGTAATCATTCACTGTTACGTAGTTCCTATCATTAAGTTCAAGCTCCAAGCCTTGTCCTATGGCAAGCTTAATGGAGGAGTTAATGAGCTCAAATACAACATCATTATCACCACTTCTCACTGCAAGCTCTACAGCCTTAGCAATCATTAAGTCACTGGCGAGCATTGCCATATTCTCTCCATAAAGGTTATAGGGTGTCTCTACACCCCTCCTTATCCTCTGTTTGTCCATAATATCGTCTTGCAATAACGATGCCATATGTATAAACTCCACTGAGGCTGCAGGCAACACTGCTCTCTCAAGCCCATTACTATTGCTCAGGGCATAGGCTGTTAGAAGGACCAGCGTTGGCCTGATTAATTTACCCTTATTCCTTATGTAATGATAGGCTGCATTGCTTAATTTGTTAGGCATCCAGGCATTGTTGAAGGCTTCATTAATGACATTAATAACTCTGGCCAACGCTTCCCTAACCTTATTGGGTAATAGTTCCATGTATTTCTCTGGATTCAATACTACCATTTAATTCAAGAACCAATAACCCTTAGCCTTAATAAATTATACATACACGTTAGTTAAAACTAAATTAACTTAATCAGTGGACTACCAATTAGAAACTTAAGTAACGTGCCTAATTTCATTGATGATAATGTAGCCTCATAGATAGAACTTGCCAAGAAATTCCTCGAAATTCTTAATGCCTTCTCCATGGTAGTTTTACTCATTAATAAGGGATCACCAAGCTTCCTAAATAGTAACATTCTATCCATTAATGGCTTAAAGATTTTATTCATTAGTTCGTGATAACTCTCACCACGAATTAGTGACTCACCAAGTAAGTGCGCCGTTATCATGGCTGGATTTATACCTGCACCATTAGTGGGAATTACAGAACCAACAGCGTCACCAATGAGATAAGCACTATCAACACCATACCTATCTAATAACCCACCCACAGGCAAGGCCTTCATTAGTATTGACCTACGGGAATGCTCTAAACCATACTTTCTAGTAAACTCCATATGTCTGTTCATCGGATTAACTCCACTCCATGCCACGTTGTTCCTAACCCCAACACCAATATTATGAGATCCATCACCCCTCGGAAAAATCCAAGCGAAACCACCAGGTGCTAGTTCTGGGTCCATTATAATCACAGCCTCTTCCTCATCATAATTACCCGTTGCTCTAGCACTCGTGGCTATTATTAAATCTACATCCTTAAACCCATGAGTTATCCCTAAACTTTTATCAACAATTGAGGGATATGCGTCGGCACCTACTAAGTATTTGCTACGAATTACGTACTCGCCTCCCTCTCTCTCATGAACAAGGCATTCATAACCAACACTCTTATTAATGCACCTAATACTAACCACTCCAAATTTGATTCTGGCACCACCATTAATCGCATCCTTAAGAACATCCTTAATCAATGCCTCCTTATTGATTAAATAAGTCTTGAAAGGCATTGTGCCTATATCATGGTCGTTGATCAAAATCCTTAACTCCTTAATCTCATTAACAATGTGCTCCTTACGGAGCGTCTCCTTAATTGTGGTAAGGAGTACATTATTTAGGCCTTTATTGATCCAAGGGCTGAGTAGATCCTCACTAGGTAGTAGTTCACCGCATATTATTGGTGCGTAGATCACGGATTTCTTATCAATGACCATAACATCACCATCAAACCCATTCCTGACTAAGTAACGGGCTAGGTAGGAACCTGCAGGCCCACCGCCAACTATTAGTATGTCAGTATTAACACCCACGCGGATTATGCAATCGTTTATTTAATTAAATATTTGTGTATGGAAATCCTTAAAAAATCCAAATAAACCACAATGACGTGCCTAGGGAAGTATTC
The DNA here is from genome assembly GCA_000960865.2 of Vulcanisaeta sp. AZ3. Classification (GTDB taxonomy): domain Archaea; phylum Thermoproteota; class Thermoprotei; order Thermoproteales; family Thermocladiaceae; genus Vulcanisaeta. The sequence goes on from JZWU02000005.1 coordinate 9,597, forward strand.
TTAGTGGAGCTATGGCGGAGATACGCAGATACCGCTGAAGAGATTAGAGTTAAGAGATATCCGGACTACGTGAAGTTAAAAGCAAGGCTAAAGCACCACCTATACACAATAAGGGTACCGAGTGACGTAGCTGAGCAATTAATTAGGGAATATAAATCAAAGAACAAAAAAGTAACAGAGTATTCCTAACCACGGCATTATTTGATACATAATTATTTCCACTAATCCACGAATGACCCTACGAAGTAATGATGACTTACCATAATCATTAATACCGGCCCACCAATCATCATAACATCAGTGCTCCAAACCCTCAACATAAATTCAGATATTAATTAATTCATCATCGGGCTAATAAACCTTATTAAGGGTAGGGAATTCATCACAATGATGTCTACGGAAGAATTAATAGGTAAGGCTAGGGAGGTAATTATGAAGTTAAGGAATGCAGAGCAATTAATAATGGATGGAAAGCTTGATGACGGCGTAAAATTATTCAAGGAGGCTACTAAGGAAGCAGTAGATAATGGGTTATTTGATAATTACATAGCAATAATTAGGAGAATTAGGCGTTTAATAATCAATGAGAAACATAAACAAACAAGTAAAGCTGAGGCTAAGTCAGGAACTTGAGGCATAATTTTTAAATTAATAAGAAACAACAACGAATGATTGGTATGTCTACACCCTGCAATAGGTGGGAAGTATTAATTAATGAAGCTGAGAAAACGGGCAATAAAGAGAAGGCACTAGAGTTTAGGGAGAAGCTTGTTGAGTGCATAGTCTATACTGTCCAGGAATTAATAGCTAAGGGTCGCTCAGAGGATCTAAGAGATGCTGAGGAGTTGCTTAAGTATGGTGAGGATGTGGGTAATAGGTTAGGCATAAGTGAGCTTCAATTTCACGTAAACCTGCTAAGGAAGAGGATTGAGGAAAAGAGGGAGAGAAGAAAGCCCAGAGAGGCTGAGGTGAAGCAAAAACAGTAGATAAAATAAAAAATTGCATATAAAGTCCTCTACACTTAACACTTATGGGAAATTCAAAGTAGTGGTAAAAACAAATAAGAATTAGGAAATAGAAAAGCAAGACTAGATCTTATTCTTAGTTAACATAATGTGGCTAGTTAGAGATAATTAAATTGGTAAGATAAGGGCGCATCGCTTATAAAATAGCGATGTAAAGGCAATTAAAATGGCAATACTCACCATAGAGTTTACAATAACCAGAGAGGTAAGCACGGAGGCCCAAGGAGAAGTTTGGAAAATATTAAGCAATATTGAGGGAATGCCGAGGTATTGGAGAGGTCATAGGGAAGTAAATATAGTGAGTAAGGATGGTAATAATTACTTAGCTAGGATAAGGTTTGCATTCCCAGGTCCGATGAATAGGGGCATTGCGAAGATAACCGTGGATGAGCTTGAAAAACAAGTGTTGATAAATTACATTAATGGGCCAATAAGGGGTTATGTGATGAATAAGTTAAGTAGTAATGCACTATCAAGTCGGTGGATGGTAAGGATAACACCAATATTCATTATTATGAAACCATGGATAAAGAAACACTTCATGGAGGGAACCACAAACGCATTAACGCGAATAGTTCAAGAGGCAATAAACCAAGAAAAGCCTAAAAATACCTAAACAATCAACACATGAGGGGCCCCGTAGCTCAGCCAGGATAGAGCGGCGGCCTCCTAACAAGGGCGAGGGAGAGCCGTAGGTCGTGGGTTCGAATCCCACCGGGGCCGCCAATCACTTGCTGCTAAGAATTCTCAGGAAAGCCTCGCCCGAACGTGCCCATCAGTGGTTATTTTATCTTCATTTCTCTGTCCTGGAAGGAATCATCATTTAACTTATAATTCCATATCTAATCTTAAATATTATTCGTAGATTTAATTATTCAATAATTTCACTATAATGATCAGTCCCATTGTTTCTCTAAAGACCTTTATCTGCCGTAAAACGTCTCCAAAAATAGGACTCATGTAATTTTCACATGGTTATAACTACCAAGGACCTTTAAGTAAGTGGTAACTTTATTCAACTCTCTAATAGCTTCAGTACAAATAACATCTCTTAACTGGCACTCGACTTCAAGTAGGAAATCGTACCCCCACGGGCTCTGCCTATTGGGTTTCGAGTAAATCATTGATAAATTAAGACCTCTCTCAGCGAGGGGCCTAAGGGCATTATATAGGGCACCGGGTCTGTTGGGAATTGAGAATATGATTAGCGTTCTATCACCAACCATCGGAATGCGCTTACTGATTATTAGGAATCTCGTGTAATTAGGTCTATCTTCAATGCCGCAAACCATGGCCTTTAAGCCATGTATCTCTGCGCCAAGCCTCGATGCTATAGCAGCCCTATTCTTAAACCCCTTTATCCTCTCTAAGGCCTCTGAGGTGGATTGTGTATATATCACTGATGCTCCGTGCCTTGTTATGAAATTCATAGCCTCGGAAATAGCATGAGGATGAGAGTATATCTCGGTTATCTCCTCCATGGATTTCACGCAATCATTGACTATGAGACATAGATTTACCCTATACTCAACAGAGTACTTAATACCCACATCCCACTTTATCAATGAATCCATGGAATCACCAACAACACCTGCCAAGTTATTCTCAATTGGTATTACACCAAAGCCACAATTATTATCGTAGACACACTTAACTACCTCCTCCACACTCCTCATAGGCAAATACTGCTTGCCTTCACCAAACAATCTAATTGCAACCTCATGTGAATAACTACCACTAGGTCCCAAAAACCCCACTGAATCATTAATTATATACTCACTGAACAACCTAATTAGTATGGGTTCATGAACATTACTAATTAATTCCTTAAGCATTTCACTATCAACCAGACCACTGCTTAATACTTCCCTTAACTCAACTAAGTTATTCTCAAGATTCTTTACCAGGTTTATTATTCTTTGAATTCCAGCTCGTTCACATTTGCCCAGTATATAGGTTATTTATAAGCATTACTTAGCACCCAATTTCCTAATTACCTCCTCTGTGAACTCTGTGGCCTTAGCATTACCACCTAGATCTGGTGTTAATTTAATTCCCTCACTCAACACCCTAATGACAGCATCCTCAACAGCTGCACCAGCCCTCACAAACCCCGAATCCCCTGTTCTTACACCCCACCACTTAAGCATCCACCCGGCACACAGTATCATGGCTGTTGGGTTAGCAATGCCCTTACCTGCTATGTCAAAGGCAGCTCCATGGACGGGTTCGAACATTGCCTTAACATCACCTATATTTGCAGATGGTGCTAATCCAATGCTTCCAGTCACATATGCGGCTATATCGCTTAATATATCTCCATAGAGGTTTGTAGTTACTATTACATCGAAGTCCTGAGGCTTTCTAACAATATCCATGACAGCAGCATCTATGTACATCTCATCAATAGCGATACTTGAGTAATTCTTAGCCACCTCTCTCACTGTATTTCTGAAGAGCCCATCACTCAGAGTAAGTACGTTAGCCTTATGCACTATGGTAACCCTTCTCTTACGATTGAGAGCCAAATTCAGAGCCATCTTAGCGATCCTTTCGCTCGCTCTTCTAGTCACTAGCCTCAGAGCTATTGCTACATCATTAGTCAACATATACTCAGCCCTAATGTAAACATCCTCTGTATTCTCCCTAACAATAATTAAGTCAACACCATCCCTCACAGCCCTAACTCCAGGATAATTCCTTGCAGGTCTGATGTTTGCGTATAAATCCAAATCCCTCCTAAGCTTAACCACAACATCTCCAGCACTCTCACCAACAGGCCCCTTTAAGATTGCATCTGAAGACTCAATAATTGGCCAGTACTTATTAGGTAACGCCTCGCCATACCTCTTAACTGCCTCATCACCTGCCTCTACAAACGTAAATTCGATATTTAATCCATACCTCACGGAGACCGCCTTTAGAACTTCGAGAGCTGATGAGACAACCTCAGGACCTACACCATCACCCTCGATTACTGCAACCTTCATCATTAATTAAATAAATAGAGTACTTATTATGCATTATCCAGATATAGAGCATAAGAATACTTATAAATGACAGTGAAATTCCATTAATAATGAATTTATTGAGAGGTGGTGAGGAGAGTTGGGAGAGACTCAATGACTTAGCCTTTAGGAAGTATGCGCATGGGTCGAGAGTTACGATTGCTCAATTTAAACTGCTAAGAGGTTCGTACGTTAAGCCGCATTCACATCCTCACGAACAAGTCTCCATAGTTATTCAGGGAAGGGTTAGGTTCACGGTTGGCAATGAGGAGATTGAGTTAAGACCTGGAGATGCTGTGTTAATACCGCCAAACGTGATGCATGATGCGGAGGCTCTTGAGGATTCACTTGTTGTAGATGTTTATTCCCCGATAAGGGATGACTGGATTAGGGGTGAGGATAATTATTTACGATCTTAACCTTAAGGTTGCTGTGGAGAATATTTATTGCTCATCAAATCCCTTATTATTTGCTTAATATCTCCCTCGGTAATCCTAAAACCCGCATCACCTAATTCCTTAATTCTCTCTAGTATTTTATTTACTAAGACCTCGTGGGGCTCAATGCCCATAGACCTAAGTACGAATTCTACAGAATGCCTACCACTATGCTTACCAATCACTATTTTACGGTTCATGCCAACACTCTCTGGACTTATTGGCTCATAAGTAATCGGGTTGGATAACACACCATGTACGTGTATTCCAGATTCGTGAGAGAAGGCATTGGCACCAACAATGGCCTTATTCGGCGGCACTGGTATTTTAAACAACCTAGATACCAAATCAGAGACTTCCTTTATCTTCTCGAACTTAATTCCAACGTTATAGTTTAACAGGAATTTCACGGCAGCTGCAATCTCCTCAAGTGCCGCATTACCAGCTCTCTCCCCAACACCGTTTATTGTACCATGCACTTGATCAGCCCCAGCCTCTATAGCTGTCACGCTATTGGCAACTGCCATTCCGAAGTCATCATGACAATGAACACTCAATAAATAATCACCCTTAACATTCTCCTTGACAAAACTAACAAGCCAAGCCATCTTACTCGGCCACATAACGCCCACCGTGTCGGCAATATCCAACCTATCAGCACCTGCATTAACAACCTCCTGGAAAACCCTTACGAGGAACTGCGGATCACTCCTAGTTGCATCCTCTGCACTAAACTCCACAATCATACCATGAGACTTTGCGTATTCTACAGCTTCTACGGCGGTACTAACCACCTTCTCCCTATTCATCTTCAACTTATACTTCATGTGTATGTCTGATGTAGCTATGAAGATGTGTACAGCTCCAACGTCAGCATCAATGACCCTATTGATATCCTCTCTTCTCGTCCTAGCCAGAGCTATGACCTCGGTATCAGTGACCTCCCTCGCTATATCCTTAACGGCCCTAAACTCACCATCGCTTACTATTGGAAAGCCAGCCTCTATTGAGTCAACACCCAACTCTTCAAGCTTAAGGGCTATGGCCAATTTATCCTCAGACCTCAGGGCAACACCAGGAGTTTGTTCGCCATCCCTTAGTGTCGTATCTAAGAACCTAACGTACCTACCACCTACCGAACCCTGAACTACATTTTCCTGAGCAATCTATCCCACCAAACCTTAACTAAAAATACTCTATTTAAGCTTTATTCTAAGAGAAATATATTAATGAGAATCACGATAATAAACAATATATTTAGTTATGATGAAGAAAAACTTAAATATTCTATAGTTGACTTCCACCTGATGAGGTGCTTTATTCTTTACGTATAAGGGAAATAGAGAACGGAAATCAAAAGTCCACTCAATCAATGCCTCAGGAGAACATGAGTACAATTTGTGCCTAGGTGATCAACATGCCCCGAGCGGTTGATTTATTAGTTAAAGAAATGGAGAGTATGGGCGTCGATAAGATTTTCGGTATAATAGGTGGGCAAATAATGCCATTCTATGATGCGCTGTATAATACCAATATTAAGGTCTACATGTTTAGACATGAACAAGGCGCAGTGCACGCTGCTGATGCCTATGGTAGAGTCACTAAGAGACCCATGACAGTGATAGTTACATCAGGACCGGGAGCAGCTAATCTCGTCACAGGGCTTGCTAATGCAATGATGGATTCGTCACCTCTAATAGCCATAACAGGGCAGGTACCTACGATCTTCTTTGGTAGGGATACGTTTCAAGAGACAGATATAGTGGGTACAACTATGCCAATAACTAAGCATACATTCATGGTTAAGAGACCAGAGGACCTTGTCCCGGCGTATAAGGCCGCCTATGAGGTGAGTATTGATGGTAGGCCAGGCCCTGTGCTTATAGATATGCCGAGAGATGTTCAACTATCTGAAGTTAGTGAGAATTGTAGAATGAGGATGATTAAGGTGTTTAAGATGGTTATACCTGAACCAGACCCATCACTCGTAGCCTATGCCCTTAAACTCTTACTCAATGCAGAGAGGCCTGTGATGTTTGTGGGTGGTGGTGTTTGTTGGAGTGGTGCAACTAATGAGGTATTAACACTTGCTGAATTGATAGGAATGCCCATAGTCACCACATTACCCGGTAAGAATTGCGTGCCTAGTAATCATCCATTAGTAATGGGTCCGGCGGGCATGCATGGTAGGCTTGAGGCTGATGCTGCTTTGATAAATGCAGACGCGGTACTCGCCGTTGGTACTAGATTCAGTGATAGGACCGTGGGAAATTTCCAAGAGTTCAGTAGGGGTAGAAAAATTATTCACATAGATATTGACAAGAGCGAGATTGGGAAGAATGTAAAGCCTGATGTTGGTATTGTTGGCGATGCTAAGACTGTACTATCTATGATGATAGATATACTACCAAAAGCCCTAAAGAGAAGGCATGAGAAGTTTATAAGTTGGCTAAGGAGTATTAAGGAGGGCTTTGAAAAGTATAGGAATGAGCTGCCCTTCGAGGGATTCGCAGCATGGAGAATCTTGAAGGTTCTCCGTGAGGTTATACCACCCAATGCAATAACGGTAACTGGTGTAGGTAGTCACCAGATGTGGAGTGAACTTCATTGGGATGTTTATGTACCTGGTACCTTCATAACAAGCGCGGGCCTGGGTACAATGGGCTTTGGAATACCAGCCGCTCTAGGCGCAAAGATAGCTAGACCAGATGTTCCGGTGCTTGACATTGATGGTGATGGATCATTCCAAATGACATTGCAGAACTTAGCCCTAGTTCGTGAGTATAATTTACCAATAATAATCACGATATTTGATAACTCAGCGCTCATGCTGGTTAGGCATTGGCAGGTCATGCTTTATAGCAGGAGAATCATTGCAGTAGACTTTAACTTCAATCCAGACTTCATGAAGATCGCCGAGGCTTATGGCATAGAAGGCATTAGACCGGGTAGCTATGAGGAGTTAAGGGTTGCAGTAGCAAGGGCTGTTAGAAACAGTGAACCTCTCATAGTCGATGTAACTATCGATAGAGAAAAAGACCTTGTGCTTCCTTTCGTCCCTTCAGGTAAGTGGTTAGAGGAGGTAATAATGCCCGAGGGATTTCACGTAAATCTGAGGTATATGGGTGATGGACAATGAATAGGGACTTCTCGATAGATATCATGATGAATAACGAGGTTAACCCACTAGACGCTGTGGTTAGAGCTATGAATATTGTCAGAAGAGGTAAGATTATCGTTAAGAACATACTAATTGATATGAATGATTCAACAATTAAGGTCTCCATGAGGATCGCGGGTGATGAGGATGAGGTCAAGTGGGTCTGTAATAAGCTTGATAAGCTCTATGATGTGACAAAAGTTAAATATACACAGGTAGAACTACAAAGTAAAGCATTGGTGGTGAATAATGGCTAGGATATACAAGGATGAGGACGTAGACCTATCGATACTAAATGGAAAGATAGTGGCTATACTCGGCTATGGAATTCAGGGCAGGGCTTGGGCGCTTAATATGAGAGATAGTGGCGTAAGGGTTATTGTTGGTGTTAGGCCGGGTAGGAGTTTCGATTTAGCTAGACAAGAGGGTTTTGAAGTTTATCCTGTGACTGAGGCTGTTAGAAGAGCTGATATAATTGCCGTATTACTTCCTGATATGGCGCAACCTACCGTGTGGCGTAAGGAGATAGAACCAAACCTAAAGCCTGGTTCCACAGTAGTTTTTGCACATGGATTCAATATAAGGTTTGGTCTCATAAAGCCTCCAGGTAATGTTGATGTTGTACTGCTTGCACCTAAAGCACCTGGTAAGGCTGTTAGGGATGAGTTTATGAGAAGTTGGGGTGTACCTGCCCTAGTGGCTGTTTATCAGGACTATACAGGTAATGCGTTCAAGACAGTGTTAGCCTTGGCTAAAGCCAATGGACATACTAGGGTTGGTGTCATTGAGACGACATTTGCTGAAGAGACAGAGACTGACTTGATTGGTGAGCAGACGGTCCTTGTTGGAGGCTTAATGGAACTTATTAAGAGGGGATTTGAGGTTATGGTGGAGCTTGGCTATCAGCCTGAGGTTGCTTACTTTGAGGTATTAAATGAGGCTAAGCTAATAATGGATTTAATATGGGAAAAAGGGTTAACGGGCATGTTGCTTGGGGTTAGTGAGACTGCGAGATATGGTGGATTAACCGTGGGTCCGCAGGTGATTAATGATGATGTTAAGAGAAGAATGAAGGAGGCTGCGGAGAGAGTTAGGAATGGAGAGTTCGCTAAGGAGTGGGTTGAGGAGTATGGTAAAGGAGCCCCAAGGCTTAGTGAGTTGCTAGACAGGATTAAGAATCATGAAATTGAAAAGGTAGGTAATGAGATAAGGAGAATGATGAGAAGTGGATAGTATCTATAAATTATTTCTCTTCAAACTCTATAAAATATTAAATACGCAATGCATATAAATAGCCTTAAAAATAAATATACCGTGAATTTAACACTCACAGAGAAAATACTCAATAGAGCATCGGGTAGGGTAGTGACCTCAGGCGATGTCATTGAGGTTACAGTTGACCTTGCAGCATTTCATGATTTGACTGGTTACCATGTGGTTGAGGTAATGGAGAAGATGGGTAAGGTTAGGATCTGGGATGTGGATAAGTTCGTTCTGGCCTTTGACCATTTGGCACCACCACCTACAGAGAGAGCCGCTGAGATTCAGGTGGGGCTTAGGAAGTTCGCTAAGCTAGCAAATGTTAAGTATTTCCATGATGTTGGTGATGGAATACTTCATCAATTACTCCTTGAGAAGTACGCATTGCCTGGGCAGGTGGTTATGGCTGCTGATAGCCACACAACTACGGCAGGTGCGATTGGCGCATTCGCACAAGGCCTTGGTGCTAGTGATGTAGCTGCCATAGTAGTTACAGGAAAGACTTGGCTTGTAGTTCCTGAACCTTTTAAGGTGAGGTTAATTGGTAAGTTGGGCTCTGGAGTTTATGGTAAGGATGTAGTCTTACATTTGTTGGGCACGTTTAGAGCTGAAGGCTTGAGCGGGAAGTCTGTAGAGTTCTTTGTTGATGTACCGACCGCCTTTCCAATGGATTATAGAGCTACGGTGTCTAACATGGGCACTGAATTAGGTGCTGATGCTGCTATGTTTGTGCCTGATCAAGAGACTGTAAATTACATACACAATATGAGGGGTATTGATGTTAAGCCAGTAACGCCAGACCAAGGGGCTAGGTATGTCGATGAGTACGATCTAGAGTTGGGGAGGCTTGAACCCCTTGTTGCTGTACCACATAGTGTTGATAATGTTAAATCAGTACGTGAGGTAGAGGGTTTAGATGTGGATTACGTGTTCATTGGTTCATGCACTAACGGAAGATTAAGTGATATTGAAGTAGCTGCACAAATACTAAGAAGGGGTAAGGCAAAGGCTAGGTGTATAGCCATACCTGCATCAAGGGATGTATTCCTAAAGGCTCTCGAACTAGGTTACATAGATATATTGACAAAGGCGGGTTGCGTCATTACCCATGGAACTTGTGGCCCATGCATAGGTGGGCACTTTGGAATCGTAGGTCCCGGGGAGGTTGCCGTATCAACAAGTAATAGGAACTTTATTGGTAGGATGGGCTCTAAGGAAGGCAAGGTTTACCTTGCTAATGCAGCCACCGCGGCCGCAGCAGCCTTAACAGGGAAGCTCGTGGATCCACGTCAATTTTTAATATAATTATCCTCATCGCATTATCTATCATTAAATTAAACGAAGATTTAACATTGATGTTCTAGGGCGTGATTCTAGATGCTGTACTTAAACTCTGTGACTCTTGAGGTACTCAAGTAATCCACCGCTTTTTAAGATCTCGAGGGCCATTCCAGTGATGGGTCTAGTCTTGAGGACTTTCTGTCCATTGTTAATTATTACCTCACCACTCTCTACATTTATTGATGCGTAATCACCTTCATTCACTTCCCTACTTATTCCCGGTACTGCCAGAGCAGGTAAGCCATTGTTTATTGCATTCCTATAGAAAATTCTTGCAAAGGACTCTGCAAGCACTGCCTTGACACCAGCAGCTTTTAATGCTATGGCTGCTTGTTCACGGCTTGAGCCCATGCCGAATGCTCTACCAGCTACTAAAATTACACCTTTACTTGCCTTCTCGTAGAAGTGTGGGTCTAGGGGCTCCATTGCATGCTTAGCCAATGTAGCTGGGTCCGTGTAGACTAAGTACCTGGCTGGTATTATTATGTCTGTATCTACATTATCACCAACTTTAATCACAGGACCCTCGACAGTAAATTGAGGCATAACACATTATGTATATATGCCTTTTAAAGATTACACTGTATATATCGATATGGTCCTAATTAATTCAATATAATACAAATATGCGATCTAAAAAATCAATATAAGTTCTTGATATAATTGTAAGGGATTATGTATAAGCAGCTAATATATTTTTATATTAAAATGATGGTATTATGAATAGCATTACTCCTCAGTGATGAATTACATAGAGAACGGTCGATAAACTCAGATCCCTAAAAAGGTATTTTTAACCATGCCTTGAGTAAATTATTGTAAAGTCATTAATAGTGTAACGATAGAGAGTTTGAATATAGCTACTAAATGTACTCTGTCTGAATTTAATAAAGTGAAACTTATAGACCACGTTACTAAATGGAGTTAGAAATATGAAGAGAACAGTTAAGGCTTTCATAGAGTTTTCTAACGAAAGAACTAAGAGCTATCCATGGATATCACAATGACAAGTATCACAGGACTCTTCGATAATTTTAATTGCTACACACCTAAAATTTAATAATTATAATATTACAAGGTAAGCAATAGAATTGGTATGGAGTATTCATAATTGATTAATAATTATTAATTTTGATATTTATGCTATGATCGTGAATATATATTTTTCTGGGAAAGGTAAATTTTAAATAGGTAGTATGCACGTGCCTATATAGGTGACTGGATGGAAATGGAAACCAAGTACTAGATAGAGGCCTTTGGATTTCAAAGGTTGGGGGTTCCCTACTAACGAGAAAATCAACTCTTAGAACTATAAGCAGTGTTATTGGGAGAGATCTAAAGCCTGGCAGTAGATTAATCCTTGTGGTTTCAGCAATGAAGGGGGTAACGGACTTACTTATCAGAGCTCTAGATGAGCATAATCCTGCATTTATAGATGAAGCTGTGTCGATGTATGTTGATGAGGCGTTATATCTTGAGTTAAAATCATATGCTAAGTTTCTGGAGTTTGTTAATGAGGAATTACGTAGGTTTGTGAATATAGATGAACCCTGGGTTAAGGATCATACTATTGTTCATGGAGAGTTATTGTCATCATTGCTTGTTGAGGGTATCTTAAATGATATAATTGGTGTTAGGGCTAAGGCGGTTTATGAACCTGGAATAGTGGTTAAGCAAGAGTGGGGTAATGCAAGTGTTATTCATGAGCTGAGTAATACCTTTGTTCGTGAAAGGTATGATGGATTGATTAGGAAGTACGATGTTGTAGTTGTACCTGGATTCTTGGGTGTGACGTTGGATGGTAGGTATGCATCGTTGGGTAGGGGCGGCAGTGATTACACAGCTTCGTTGCTTGCTAACTATCTGAGTGCCTCAGGGCTGACGTTCTATACAGACAGTGGCGGTCTACTTAGTGGTGATCCTAAGGTTGTGAATGATCCTGTGCTCATTAGGGAGGTTTGTTATGAGGAGGCTTATGCGGCTGCGATGGTTGGCGCTAAGAAGTTCCATCCAAGGACCTTTGAACCATTACTTAATAGTAATGTTAGGATGTTAATAACAAGCCCGTGGCTTGATGTCGGTACTTATATAACTAATAAGTGTATTGACACACCTAAAATAGTTAGTCTTAGCGGTGATGGAAGGTCTCTTAAGGTTTCTGTGGTGGGTTATAATGCAGCTAAGAGGGAAGATGTATTCAGTGAGGTTTATACTATTGCATCCTCGTACGGTATAAACAGTATTACGCATGATAACGATCACGTACTATCCATGCCTGTGGATGATTATAAAATAGCATTAACCCTCGTTAGAGATATACATAGGTGGGTGAGAAAATGGATAAGTTGAGGGTTTCAATACTTGGTTCTACGGGATTGGTTGGTCAGTGGATGGTTAAGTTGCTTGAGAATCACCCATTTATAGAGGTTGTGAAGCTCTCAGCATCGCCTGGCAAGGTTGGTCATAAGTATGGTGATTCTGTTCATTGGTTCATACCTGGAGACATACCTGAATATGCTAAGGACGTAATCCTATCCTCAACGGAACCCTCTGACCATAAGGATGTTGATATCGTCCTCTCAGCATTACCCAATGAGATTGCTGGCTCAATTGAAAATAAGTTATTGAAAGAGAGCATTAATGTAATATCTAACGCATCGCCTGAGAGATTAAGTCCAAGGATTCCATTAATAAACCCAGAGGTTAATTGGGAGCACTTACTGGTGCTTAAGGATGTTAAGGGTAATTGGCTTGTTAAGAATCCTAATTGCACAGCAACGATAATATCCATGCCCCTAAAGCCAATCCGAGACTTAATCAAGGACCTCTACATAGTAACGCTGCAATCGGTAAGTGGGGCGGGTTATTTAGGCGTATCGTATCTAGCAATTGATGGTAATGTTATACCATTCATAAAGGGTGAGGAGGAAAAAATCGATGTAGAGTTAAATAAGATGCTTGGTAGGCAATTCCAAGATCGCTATGATCCATGGGGTAAGCCCATTAGTGTCACTGCCACTAGAGTGCCTGTTAAGTATGGGCATATGGCTGTAATATATGCCACACTTAATGACCAGGTAAGTCAAGAACAAATAATCAATAAGTTGAGGAACTTCAAATCATTACCGCAAGAGGCTGAGTTACCGATGGCGCCGAAAGATCCGATTAAGGTATTAGATAGAGTTGATGCACCACAGCCCGCCAGGGACTTAGATCCAATGGCAGTAAGTGTTGGTAGGATTTCTATCAGAGGCGATGTACTAAGGATGGTGATTTTAGGTGATAATCTTGTTCGTGGTGCTGCAGGCGTCACAATACTTACACTAGAAACCATGAGGCATCTAAATTTAATTTAATTTAACGTTACTAATTATATCTACTAAGTCCGTGAGCACGGCTTGTGCTGTCTCTAACTTACCTGCGCCAGGACCTATTATTACTAATTCTCCGAGGGTATTAAGCTTAAGCTTTAAGGCATTTAGGTTATTTGAAACATGAGCCAGTATATCATCTTTATCTAGCGGTACTGGCTTGACGCAGGCTTTATTCTTATCAGCGTAAGCTATTAATTTAACAATTTTATTATCATGACCCTTAATATCAATTCCCCTAATTCCTTCAACCTCCATGTTCTCAAGTGTATGTCTCCAACCAATGGCCCTAGATAGTATAATGGTCTTAAGGGCTGCGTCGATACCATCAATGTCGAGCGACGGATCTGCCTCTGCATAACCCATTTGTTGGGCTTGTCTTAAGGCCTCATTAAATGATAAGCCCTCTCTATACATCTTAGTTAGTATGAAGTTTGTAGTTCCATTTAGTATTCCCATGAAGTACTCCACATAAGCGCCGGGTAGCAGGTTAAGTATGTTAAAGGATGGTGTGCCTGCCATGACCGTGCCCTTAAATTTAACAAGCCTACCATGCCTCTTACTAAGTTCCATTAATTCATCATAATGAAATGCTATGGGACCCTTATTAGTGGTTATTACATGTTTACCGCTCTTCAATGCTGTGGTTATGTACGTGAAGGCAGGCTCGCCTCTAGTCTTAACTATTAAATCCGTGAACTCACACATAATATCAGCATTACTCTCCATGATTATTCTAGGCACATCATCAACATCAATCCTCTCACCTAGCAATACGCCCTTACTTGCATGCTCAATTATGTTGATTTTCGGATTCACAATATGACCACGTCTACGATCTACAATTTCCGTGACTTTAACATTCAATTTTAATTCTGTATCGATTTTATTTAATAATTCGAAGAACGCCTGGCCAACATTTCCGAAACCCACAATCAGCACTTTAATAGTATCTTCCACGTTACTTAATATTATTGTGTTTATTTAAAATATTACTGTTACTCAATACCCTATTTACCTAATGGTAATGCTTAAATATCCCATTAATTATCCATATAATGGGGATTGAAATGGAAACCAGGAATTAATAAGAAGGTCTCTAGACAAGTATGTACTTAAGTGCCCAAGGTGTGGCTATGAGGTTGAGGCAAATCCGTTCATAATGAGGTGCCCAAGGTGTGGTGAATTACTTGATGCTGAGTTAATAGCCGAAATGATTCATATTAGGTGGGATAGGCTGCACGGTAGGGGTGTTTGGAGATATGAGAGATTGCTTCCTAGATTAAATAGTGTGGTCACTATGGGTGAAGGATCAACACCATTAATAAGACTCAAACAATTCTCTAATGCTTATGTTAAGTTTGAGGGGCTGAATCCAACGGGTTCCTTTAAGGATAGAGGAATGACAATTGGTACATCATTAGCTTTAGCAATAGGTGCAAGAGGGATAATTGTGGCGTCTACAGGGAATACTGCAGCCTCGGCGGCAGCTTATTCAGCTAGGGCAGGCCTTGAGTGCTTGGTAGTGCTTCCTAGGGGTGGTGTGGCTAGGGGTAAGTTGGCTCAGTCTATGTTGCATAATGCACGTATATTAGAGGTTACTGGGACCTTCGATAATGCCTTGGAGTATGTGCTGGATTCCGTGTTGAGTAATGGTGCTGTTAATGGTGTTAATTACTATCCACTTAACTCAATAAATCCATGGAGACTAGAGGGTCAGAAAACAATTGCATATGAAATCGTTGAGGAGCTTGGTGTCCCTGACTTTGTGTTTGTTCCTGTGGGTAATGGCGGTAATATTTACGCTATTTGGAAGGGATTTAGAGAATTGGTGGAGCTTGGTGTGATCGATCGTGTACCAAGGATGATGGGGGTGCAGGCTGAGGGGGCTAATCCAATGGTTAGGTATTGGAGAGGGCTTGGTGAGGCTAAGATTGAGAATCCGAGGACTGTAGCCTCAGCAATAAGGATTGGCAAACCAATTAATTGGTTTAGAGCCTTCAGGGCCGTTAAGTATAGTAATGGCACCTTCCTGGAGGTTAGCGATGAAGAGATATTAAATGCCCAGAGAGTACTTGGTAGGGAGGGTATAGGTGTTGAGCCGGCTAGTGCAGCATCGCTGGCAGGTTACTTAAGGGCGTTAAAAGACGGTCTTGTGGATAGGAATGATAAAGTGGTGCTAATAGCCACAGGGCATGCTCTTAAAGATCCCGATATACTAACTATGGGGAATGCGCAGTTTATGAGGGTGTCATCAATCAATGAATTAAGAACGTTAATTGCCACTAAGTAATTATTATTAAACCCTAAACTGGGTATAGTGGTACTTGTTCAAGTGCTGTTGTTTCGGGAAATCCGAGGGCAATATTCATGGCTTGGACTGCTTGCCCTGAGGCACCCTTCATTAAGTTATCCTCGGCTGCTAACATAACTAATCTACCAAGCCTCTGGTCTATCTCAAAGCCTATGTCTATGAGGTTACTACCAATGACGTACTTAACGTCTGGATAACGTTGATTGCCAACTCTATCCTTAACAAGCCTTATGAATGGTTCATTACCATACATTGACCTAAGTGCCTTCCAGACCTCAGGTTCCGTAACATTCCTAGCAAGCCAAGTGTGGGCAGTCGTTAGTATACCTCTCACTAAATCAACAGCATGTGGTGTAAACGCCACCCTAACCTCATGATTAATTAATCGACTAAGCTCCTGCTCTATCTCGGCTGTATGCCTGTGATGAACAACATCATAAGGTCTAATTACATATGTACGGAATGGGTGTAGGTCAAGCCTTGGTGCATGAGCACCAGCGCCTGAACTCGCTATCTTGGCATCAATAACAATCCTATTTGCCTCTATAAGGCCTGCCTTAATTACAGGTGCTAGAGATAATATTGCAGCCGTGGCCATGCAGCCTGGTACAGCTATTAACCTAGTACCTCTTAACTCCTCCCTATGTAGCTCAGGTAAGCCATAGACCGCCTTATCAAGTAGATCTGGGTATGGATGAGGTTTTTCCCAACCGTACCACTCCACGTAGGCCCTGGGGTCCTTAAGTCTAAAGTCTGCGGATAAATCCACAATAGTTAAGCCCGTCTCGTAAAGCTTTGGTACCCACTCAATACTTTGCCCATGGGGTAATGCTAGGAATACTACATCTACATCATGCTTAAGTACAGAATCTATTGTAGAGTCTGTGAAGGTAAGTTCAGTTCTACCCCTTAGATTGGGGTGGACGCGAAAGACATACTCACCTTTAAATTCTCTTGAGGTTACGCAAACAATCTCAATGCCTGAATGATTAAGTAATAACCTTAATAACTCACCACCCGTAACTCCACTAGCACCGACAATGCATACCCTATACCTACCACTCTCCATTGTACCACCTCACTATAGCGCTCACTACTTTGTCTAGGTTCTCTGCGGTTAATTCTATCCTTGGATCAAGGCCTAAGATCACAGCTTCACTATCATAAACGCCAATAGCATACGTGCAGAGAACACACCCAATATCTCTACTAAGTCTTAATAACATTGAATCAAGACCGCTGCAGTTAATGCAGTTGGTCCCAATTACTTGTGCATTAAACATACTATCTGGTGCTTTCATTAATAAGTTAATCTTAGCCAGGGGATTTCCCATATACATCCTATGTTCAGCTATAGACTTCGAACCTTCCCATGTGGTGACGATACCATCAAGTTCCATCGCCATTGAGGGAGTTGCCATATAGGTCCTGCCGATACTCTTAACGACATTGGCAACAACGTTAGGGTTTAGAGCAATCATAAACTCAGGTACAGGATAACCTAATCTACTTAACTCCCTAAACAACAGTACTCTATTCATAGCCATCACATACACATTTTGAGCGTTGAGTGTTTTGTCGAAGAGACCTGAAGCTATTAAAGCCTCAAAGACATTATCAAGGAGGAGCACTGCCCTCCCTTGAGTGATTCTCAACTCTTCATCCCTAGCATTAATAATGCCAACCCTAAACCCAGAGTTAACTAACTTACTATGAAGTTGCTGCTCTAATGGACCGTACTTACTAAGCATGAGCATGAGATCTTGCTTAATTGAAAGCCCCGCTTCAATAATGATCACCTCTCATTGACTACAAGATATGCCAAATTAATAAATATTTTCCTTAATGATACTAGGGGTAATACATTAACTATGTTCATTTAGAGAAATACTTATATAGCCTATGTAAGCTGGAGTCTTTTCAGTGATGGAACGGGAACCACGATTGGGCAAAGTTCAGGAGATAATAATGAAGTGACCATACTGTATGATTTCGTGAGAACTGAGGAGAAGTTACTTGTTAATGAGTTCAGAAAGCTCGGTGTCAACCTGAGGTTGATAAATATTGATAAGCTATCACTAAGACTTGATAGTGAGGTCAGCCTTGGAGTATCATTAGTTAGGCCAGTAAGCCATTTAAAGGCTAGTCTCGTGGCTAAGGTGCTTAATGCACACGGAGTTATTACAATAAACAATGGTCTCGCCATAGAAAACGCTTGGAATAAGGCGGTAGCATTATCCATATTAGCAAAGTCCGGAATACCCATTGTGCCAACAAAGCTTCTATTCTCTGTGGAGTTTAACGATGATGGAATTCAGTATCCAGTTATTGTTAAGCCTGTCCATGGATCCTGGGGCAGATTAGTAAGCCTCGTGGGTGATATGGATGAGCTAAGGCTCGTGCTTAAACACAATGCTCTTGATAATGCTAATCCTAGAATTTACATGCTACAACCATTCATTGGTAATGGTAAAGATTATAGGGTCTTTGTTATTGGTGATGAGGTAGTGGCTTCAATGACTAGGTTACCTAGCGATGGCGATTGGCGCAGTAATGTAGCTAGAGGTGGTATTCCACGTGCCGTTAAACTTAGCGATGATGCTTACGAATATGCAGTTAAGGCGGTTAAGGTTCTTGGGCTCGATTACGCTGGCGTTGATATGCTTCAAGGTCCAAATGGTTATTTGATTAATGAGGTTAATGCAATACCTGAATTTAAGGGCTTAATGATAGCATCTGGCGTTAACATAGCACGTAAAATAGCTAAGTACGTAATAAACCTAGTCAGAAGGTGATGTTTTATGAGTAATGATTTACTTAGGTATGAGGATGAGTATTTAGCAAGGTACTATAATAAGAAACCAATAAGCATTATCAAGGGTAAAATGCAATACGTGTGGGACTTGAACGGTAATAAGTACTTAGATACTCACACAGGTTTTGGCGTTGCCTTCCTCGGCCATGCAAACCCAAGAATCGTGGAAGCAATTAAAAGTCAACTGGATAGGATTCTCACAGTACCATTAACCTTCTATAACGATACAAGGGCTGAGTTTGTGAGGGAGTTCTCTAAAATATTACCTAATGGTTTTGGCAAAATATTTTTACAGAACAGTGGTACCGAGGCCGTAGAAGTAGCCCTTAAGATTGCAAGGAAAATCAGTAAGAAGACGGAGTTCCTTGCATTCCTAAACTCATTTCACGGGAGGACCCTTGGATCACTCTCAGTAACGGGGAATGAGAAGTATAGGAGAGCCTTTGAACCCTTACCTTACAAGGTTAGGTTTGCACCATTTAATGCCACTGATCAGGTGGACAAGTTAGTTACTGAAGACTTGGCGGCAGTTATTGTAGAACCAGTACAAGGTGAAGGTGGTGTGAACCCTGCCAAGCCTGAATTCCTTAAGGCTCTTAGACAGATTACTAAGGAGAGGAATGTACTCCTCATACTTGATGAGGTTCAAACAGGCTTTGGTAGGACAGGTAATGTATGGGCATTTCAGGGTTATGGCATTGAGCCAGATATATTTACGGCAGGTAAATCAATAGCCGGAGGATTACCAATAGGCATTACCATAGTAAAAAGAGACCTTGGTGATGTGTTTGAACCTGGTGAACATGGAAGTACCTTTGCTGGTAATCCATTGGTTATGACAGCCGCCAAAGCAGGTGTGGAAGTACTACTTAACGAAAATGTTCCTGAAAGAGCTAGGTTCATTGGCGAGAGATTTATGAAGATTCTTGAGGATGAGGTGGGAAACGCGAAGCCTGTGCTGAGGGTTAAGGGTCTTGGTTTAATGCTAGGTATTGAGTTGAGGAAGAGAGCTGATCCGTATATTGATAGGTTAATAAGCATGGGTCTTCTTGCTAGTGTGGCTGGTGGTACCACGATTAGGTTACTACCACCGTATTGCATTAATGATGATGATTTAAACCTAGCGGTAAATGCGTTGAAAGCTGTGTTAAGTGAGTGAACTAATTATATCATGAACTATACCCATTAATTCCTCGTCACCCAATGGGTTCTTTCTTAATTCGTGGTCATAAAGCGACTTAACCTTATCATACACTACCTCCACTAATTCCTCATTTACATTGAAACCATGAATCTTAAGCCAATGCTTAATTGATGACTTTCCAGAGTATGGCCCAATAACCATCTTAGGTTCGCGATCCACGAGACTTGGGTCCATTGATAAATACGTTATTGGATTCCTAAGTTGGGCATCAATATGTATGCCTGCCGCTGTGGTAAAGGCATTTTCACCAACGATGGGCTGATATGTGGGTACCTCATATCCCATTGACTTAAAGGTCTCTGCAATACTCCTAATAACCCTGGGATTCATACCATCAAACGAACCCTTAATTCGCGAATACCAAAGGACAAGTGCCTCAATAGGCACATTCCCACTCCTCTCACCAATGCCCAACATAGTACCATTATTTATGGAGGCCCCATATAACCACGCAGCCACTGCATTAGCTATTGCCATGTAATAATCGCCATGCCCATGAAACTCTATATTCGTACTCCGTATGTTAAGTACTCTCCTCAATACGTAGATTAATTTTGGTATACCATACGGCAGTGACACAAATGGATATGGAACACCTACACCCGTAGTATCGGGCAACTTAATAACTAAATCAACGCCATACCTCTCACTCAACCTTAGCAGCTTCTCTAAGAATGGTATTACGAAACCAACCACATCTGACCTGGTGATGTCCTCAAGACTACATCTAAGCCTTATCCCACTCCTTAAAGCGTACTCCGCGGCCTCTAAGTATTTAGCTATCACTCTATCTCTCGTGGAATTGAACTTATACTTAATGTGTATATCCGATATCGACATGAGCATTACCATCTCATCAAGTCCAGCCTCCTTAACTAACTTAACATCCTCAACCCTAGCTCTACCCCAACCAATAACCTGAGGCCATTCAAGGTCTAACTCCCTAACAGCCCTAACAAGCCTTCTATCTCTCTCTGTATATAGGAAGAACTCACTCTTAATTATTTTACCACTACCATTATCCAGCTCGGAAAGTAACCTAAAGAGTTTAATGGCATCCTCCACTGAGTAGTACGTATAGAAGGCTTGCTGACCGTCCCTAAAGGTAGTATCCGTTATATAGAGATTCTCAGGAACCTCAGGCTCTACGTAGATACCATCAAATAACAACCTAGGCGGTAAAGGCCATTGATTTATTATCTCCTTAAATACAGAATCATCATTCACATAGTCAATGCCCTCCTTTCTAAGCAGTTTAATTAATTCCTCGGGTTCACTTCTATTACCAGGTGCTTCAATAGAGACCCCCAAGGTTTAAGGAAATAAATAATTTATAAATCTTACCCCTTGATATAATTAATGCTTAGTAGACAATCTATATATAAATATTCATAAATTCATTTATCGCTTGCCTATATATATTGATAGCCCTTAAATAATCATTAACCAATACGTATTCCTCGAGTGAGTGTGATAATGACCCATCACCGGGGCCGTACGCAACTAGATTGCTGGTTAGTTTAGCTAAGTCGTTCATGTCACTAGTACCCCATTTCCTGGCCAGTATAGGTTTTTCTCCTAGCACCTTAATTATTGCCCTTGAGATTGCCCTTATGCTTGGGTTATTAATGGGCACCTCTACGGGATCTGTACACCACCTCATATTCACATTAATATTGTTACTAAGTTCACTGTTAAGTCTTTCAATGACTTTTCTAACTTCATCGCAGGATTTACCTGGTGGTATTCTGACATCAAGTATTAGTCTACAATTACTAGGTATCATGTTCTCAGCCTCACCGCAGTTCATTATTGTTGGTGTTACGAGGAAATCCTCATAATTAATACCAGCCTTGAGATACTCACGTAATTTCTCATAGATCCCCATAGCAATTAATATGGAGTTTGAATTAAGGTCTGGGTTAGAGGCGTGACCACCCCTTGTTCTAACAATTACCTCAATCCTAGTCCCACCTCTATACTTGGTAACTACCTTGTTTATGCCTGTGGGCTCGCCGACAATAATACCACCAGGCTTAGGCACGTGGGTACCCCTGATTAGGTTTGCAGTACCTAGGCTATCGCCTTCCTCATGAACGACGGCTGTGAATACGAGCGTACCCTTATCTAGCTCGCTTTCTATGAAGGCTATCGCCATAGCCATTAGAGGCCCTTTATCATCACTAGCACCCCTACCTATTATTCTATCACCTTCACGTTTAATCTCTATAAAACCAGGTACCGTATCCATGTGCGCATGTAGCCAAAGCACAGGCTTACCCTCGCCCTTAATAACTATGACATTACCTACGTCATCGGTCCTTGCATCAAACCCATTAATAATGAATAACTCTCTTAAAAACTCCGCGAACTCATGTTCCTCACCAGTAGGTGAGTATATGCTTAGGGATTCCATGAGTAATTTTAACTTAGCCTCATCAGCGAACATACTAACCTCTCCTCATTATATCTAGCACCATTTCCGCAATTAATCTGGCAATATTAACACCAGTGACCCTCTGTACATTCTTAAATTCAGGCACAGTATTTACCTCAAGCACCTTATAACCACCGTCAACTTCAACAACATCAATACCTGCATAATAAGCCCCTATCGCCTTAACAGCCCTTACACTTATATCCTCGAGTTCAGGGTCTATCCTCGCAGGCTCCGCCTTTCCACCCCTAGCCGTATTTGTCCTCCAATCATCACCCACCACATACCTATATATTGCAGCAACAGCCTCATCACCAACCACAGTAACCCTAATATCTCTACCAGGTTTCCTAATGAACTCCTGAACTAGATAAATACCATATTGAGGATTCTCCATGAGATCTCTATGTCTAGCGAGTAAATTCATATCCTCCACGCTACCCACGAGGCTTACTAATCTGCCCCAAGATCCATGGACAGGCTTAACAATAGCCGGAATACCAACATTATCCAGAGCCTTTACGGCAGCTCCTCTCGACATAGTAATTACTGTTCTCGGTACCGGAATGCCAAACCTATCTAATAGGGCTATTGATACTGCCTTGTTATTACCGACGAGTATTGATATTGAGGGATTTATGGATCTACCACCAAGCGCCTCATACATTTGAGCAATTATTTGTGTTCTATTCTGACTAACAGTTCTTATGAAAGCAAGTCCTGTATTGCCATTGGGTATTGTGAAGACTAGCTCCTCAGCATTGACAAGCCTATAGTTAATGCCTAAATTATTGAACTCCCTAATGAGGAGCTTCTCGTCAAGTCTTATAGCATCATAGAAGAAATTAACGACTTCAATCAGAACCACCCCAATTACTCGCCCCAATCCTCCTCCTCAACCTCGATTAACTTTAGCTGTATTAGGCCATTCTGAATACTGACTTGGTACTTCTGACCACAACTTGGACAGCTTACTAACTCGCCGTCAAGTACATCATCTGGAATATTTACGTCTGCACCACACACCTGGCAAGCAACCTTTACTGGCATCGAAATAATGATGAATATAACCTATTTAAGCATTGCGGTTATATCAAGATAGTATGTATTATATGGTGAAAGAATAAATATTATTCAAGGCCTAGGAACAACGTGGGTACCAAGACCGCTCATAGCCGATGCTATTGGATTCTCAACAGTTCCATTGGATATAATCACATGCATACCCTTATTCGCTAATTGGGCTGCTGTATAGACCTTCCTCTTCATGCCACCCCTGACCTCTGGATTCTTAAAGAGCTCTCTAGCCTCCTCACTAGTTACTTTAGCAATGATATTACCGTTGATTAGGACACCATTAACATCTGTTAATATGATTACAAAGTCAGGATTCAATGAATATGCCAGAGTCTCGAGCACTTGATCCCCATCAACATTTAATGGACTCCCACTCTTAATATCCATGGCTATGGGAGCTATAACTGGTATGAGATTCTCATCTAATAACCTATGCATGAAATCAGCATTAATACTCTCTATTTTGCCTGTATAGCCACCATCAATGACCCTCTCTCTACCCCTCTCATCAATTATTATAACAGACTCCCTTTTCCTAGCCCTTAATAGGCCAGCATCAATACCAGAAAGACCAATGGCCTTAACACCAGCGCCTTGTAATCTGGAGACCAGTTCTTTATTTATGTACATCATACCCATTACGTAGATCCTAAGTGTTTCCAGGTCAGTATACCTAAATGTCACACCACTGGGGCTTGTCATAATCCTAGGCTTAAGGCCCATTCTTTCCATAAGTTCATTTATGAAATAACCACCACCATGAATAAGTACAATCTTATGGCCATTATTAATTAGGGTTGGCATCTCCCTAACTAAATTATCCACACCCCTTTTGATTACTGAACCACCGACCTTAACGACAATAAGCATTAGAAGAGACCTAGATATTGATATTATAAATATTGCCACACAATTCTACTCTAAACTATGTAGGGGGTTGTATGATTAAGTGAGCTTACCATATTCATTAACAGCTTCACGTATTCTCCTAATACCCTCTCTAATTCTATCAATACTCTCAACAACAAAGGATACCCTAATTGCACCTCTGTAGATTTCTGAGAAATAAGTTCCAGGTATTACCGTAACGCCAAACCTCTCTAAGAGCATCTCTGCAAATTTCTCAGAATCATCTATATACCTAGATAGATCTACGAATATGAACATGGAACCCTTTGGAATTCTAAAACGAGCCTCAGGCAGATACTCCTTAAGTGCATTGACGGCAGCATCTCTCCTAGCCCTGTACTCCTCAATCACGTACTTGAGGTGCCTCATCCTAACTTCTGACCTTAAGTAAGTCATTACGAACCTCTGAGCAACGACAGGAGGACAGTAGGTCATTTCCTCGGCAGCTAATTTCAATTTTGGTACTGCCTCACCAGGTCCGTATAAGAACCCGAGTCTCCAACCTGGTATCCCTGGATCCTTGGAGAATGTATTTATTGATATTACGTGATCTAGTGCGTACTTATACATATAGGTATGCTCCCCCTCATATATGAGGGTTCTATAGGCCTCGTCGGATACTATCCAGAAATCCTTGTCTTTCGCTAAATCAGCCATGGCTTTAGCTGTATCCTTATCGATTATGTTCCCCGTTGGATTATCTGGGGATACTATGACTAGGGCCTTTGTTTTATTAGTTATTAATTCCTTTAGTTTTTCAATATCAATCTTAAATCCATCCTCAATATTTAAGTGCAGCCTCCTCACTTTACCGCCGAAGTATTCTATTATTGATTTATAGCCAAAGTATGTAGGATCAAGTAAAATTACCTCATCGCCTGGGTTTAGTATTGTCATAAATGTCGCAAACATACCCTCCTGACCGCCCGTGACTATGACTATGTCATCAGGGCTAACATCAATACCACCAAGTCTCTTTAAATCCTCAGAAATAGCCTCCCTTAAATCAATTATTCCCTGGCTTGGTGTATAGCCGTAGAGCTCCATACCTCTTTCCTCGAGAAGCTGCTTGGCAAGTATTGATCTAATTTCGATGGGTGGTTGTATTCCAGGTTGACCTGCTGAGAGGTTTATTATGTCCTTATTTTCACGCCTTAGCCTTTCTCTAATGGCGTCTATTCTACGGGTTGGTGACTCCCTTAAAAATGATATAGCTTGGGAAAAGCCGCGCATTGCATAATCTAGTTCTTTAGGGTATATATACATTATGTATACATGACATGGGTATT
Source organism: Vulcanisaeta sp. AZ3 (assembly GCA_000960865.2). Lineage (GTDB taxonomy): Archaea > Thermoproteota > Thermoprotei > Thermoproteales > Thermocladiaceae > Vulcanisaeta. Next base: position 35,244 of record JZWU02000005.1, read on the forward strand.
AGAATCTTAGGGGCAAAGCTTATAAAATATTTAGAATTACGGAGTGTGAATGATTCGGATTAAGAAGACGCTACTTAGTACTTCAGGATGGAAGTATATATCGTGGTTATGCCTTTGGTGCTGATGGTAATGCCGTTGGGGAGGTCGTCTTCACAACAGCTAACGTTGGCTATCCTGAATCACTCACAGATCCGTCGTATAAGGGGCAAATACTCATATTCACAATGCCGCTAATCGGCAATTACGGCGTATCGCCAGACCAATGGGAGAGCAGCTCAATTCAAGTTAGTGGTATAGTTGTATTTGATGTAACATCACCAAGCCATTATACGTCAATAATGAGTCTTGATGAGTGGTTAAGGAGGGATGGTATACCTGGTGTCTTTAGGGTTGATACGAGGGCTATAACTATCAAGTTAAGGGAGCTGGGTGTTATGATGGGCGCTATAGCTGATAATCCGGCTGAGGGGTTTAGGTTGATTAGAAGTGCTCCTCGTTATGATGATTTTGATTTCGTAAAGCTCGTGTCACCAAGTGACATAATTAATTATGATAATAATGATGGACCATGTATAGGTATTGTGGATTGTGGCGTAAAAATGGGTATTGTGAGAAACTTACTAGCAAGAGGCGTTAGGGTTGTTAGATATCCTTGTCATATGTGGTCCAGGGTTATTAACGAATGCGACGGTGTCGTCTTAAGCAACGGTCCAGGCAACCCAAATCTCTTGAACTTTCTCATAGATGCCGTGACAGACATAATTATGGATAGAAAGCCAACCCTAGGTATATGCCTAGGTCACCAAGTAATAGCCCTTGGTGTGGGGGCGAGACTTTATAAGATGAAGTATGGACACAGAGCGATAAACAAGCCTGTGCTAGACTTAATTAGGGGAAGAGTCTACGTGACAACTCACAACCATGGTTATGCTGTAGATCCGCAATCAATAAAGGGTACGGGCTTTAAGATATGGGCAGTACAACCCGATGATAAGACTGTAGAGGGTTTGATACATGAGAAGTTACCAATAATAACTACGCAATTCCATCCAGAGGCTAGGCCTGGGCCCAATGATACTACTTGGATCTTTGATGAGTTCATAAAGTTAGTGATGAGGTATGGACATTAGGAGAGTCCTCGTTATAGGCAGTGGACCAATAAAGATTGCAGAGGCTGCGGAGTTCGATTATTCAGGTATACAAGCTTTGAAGGCCTATAGGGAGGAGGGGCTGACTACAATTCTCGTTAATCCTAATGTGGCCACTGTCCAAACCACGAGAGTTTTTGCCGATAGGGTATACCTGGCACCAATAAAGCCTGAGTTTCTTATTAAGATTATTGAGAAGGAAAGACCTGATGTAATAGCCTGTGGCTTTGGTGGCCAGACGGCCTTGTCCGCATGCGTTAACTTAAATGACATGGGCGTTTTTAGGGAGTATGGTATTAAGGTCCTGGGAACACCTATTGAGGGTATCAGGTCTGCCCTTAGTAGGGAGTTGTTTAAAGAATTAATAGGTAAGTATGAGATACCAGCGTTACCCTCAATAACCACCCACACATTGAGCGAGGCTATTGAAGCCGCAAATAAATTGGGTTACCCAATCCTAGCCAGGGTATCCTTCAACCTAGGTGGTGCTGGAGCCTTTATGGCCAATAATGATGAGGAGTTAATTAACAAATACCATAAGGCCTTAGCACAGAGTGAGATTAAAGAGGTGCTCGTTGAGAAGTATATCGGCGGCTGGAAGGAGATAGAGTTTGAAGTCATGAGGGATTCTTATGGAAACTCTGTGGCCGTCGTATGCATGGAGAATGTAGATCCCATGGGGATTCATACTGGTGATTCTGTTGTCGTAGCACCATGCTTAACACTAACTAACGAGGAATATCAGAGGGCTAGGCTACTTTCGATAGAAGTTGCTAATGCAATAAGTCTTATTGGCGAGTGTAATGTGCAAGTAGCAATAAATCCAAACGGGCCGGATATGTATGTCATAGAAACAAACCCAAGGATGAGCAGATCAAGTGCACTGGCAAGTAAGGCTTCGGGTTATCCTCTGGCATACATGGCGGCTAAATTAACGCTTGGTTATAGGCTTGATGAGCTAATAAATAAGGTTACTAATAAGACTGTAGCCGCCTTCGAACCGGCCCTCGACTACATAGTAGTTAAGATACCGAGGTGGGAGAACGATAGGTTTGAGGTTAATGAGCCGCTGGGACCTGAAATGATGAGTATTGGCGAGGTGATGGGAATTGGCAGGACTCTTGAGGAAGCTTGGCAGAAGGCCGTTAGGATGTTAGACATTGGGGAGCCAGGCTTAGTTGGTGGCCGTGTGTATGAGGAGGCGAGTATTGAGGAGGCTAGGGAGGGGGTTATTGGGAGGAAGCCGTATTGGTTCTTATACGCAGCTGTGCTTCTTAGGGAGGGGGTTAGTGTTGATGAGATTAATAGGTGGACTGGGGTGGATAGGTTCTTCTTGAATGCCATTAAGAGGGTTGTGGATGTTTATGAGAGACTTAAGAGAGGCTTGATTAACCTTAGTGAGGATGTCATTGAGGAGCTATATGTGCTTGGCTTTAATGAGGAGCAATTACGTAAGGCTTTAGGTAAAGATGTACCTGAGAGGTTACCTGTCGTCAAGCAAATCGATACTTTAGCTGGAGAGTGGCCCGCCAATACTAATTATTTATACTTAACCCATGGTGGTGAGTTTGATGATTATACAGGACCTAATGTAGATGCGATAGTTACGGGTGCTGGTGTGTTTAGGATTGGGGTTTCCGTCGAGTTTGATTGGGCGGTCGTTAATACCGTGCTGGCACTTAGAAGATTAGGACTTAGAATTGGCATTGTTAATTATAATCCCGAGACTGTGAGTACAGATTGGGACTTTGCGAATAAGCTATTCTTCGATGAATTAACACCGAGGACCATTAGAAATATCTTAATTAAGGAAGGGCCGAGGTTGATTGCGCTTTGGGCTGGGGGTCAGATTGGGCAGAGACTTTATGGTAAGGTAAAGTCCTGGTTAATCGATGGTGTGGAGATCTTAGGCACACAACCCGAGGGCGTAGATCTAGCTGAAGATAGGGTAAAGTTCTCAAGGTTACTTGAGGAGTTAGGGCTTGATCAGCCGCCATGGGCGTTTGCAAGCAGTCTCGATGAGTTAATAGGCTTAGTTGAGAGGTGGTTGGATTATCCAGTCATAGTAAGGCCTAGTTATGTATTGGGTGGCACGTATATGGGGCTTGCAAGAGATAGGGATGAACTTATTAAGTATGTGAGCAGGGCGACTAAAATAAGCCCTGAGCATCCTGTTGTGGTGTCTAAGTTTATTGGTGATGGAACTGAGGCTGAGGTTGATGGGGTTAGTGATGGTAAATCAACTATTGTAATCCCGATTGAGCATATTGAACCACCAGGTGTCCATTCTGGGGATAGTACTATGGTAATATCACCCAGGGGTTTAGACTATAAGCTAAATGATTATTGGTGGGGTAAGGTGGGTGATGCAGCTCATAGAATAGCTAATGCTCTAAGCGTTAAGGGTCCCTTCAATGTGCAGTTCATTGTGAAAGATAAGCTTTACATCATAGAGGCTAATGTTAGAGCTAGCAGGTCAATGCCATTTACGAGTAAGGCCGTGGGCATTAACCTAATGGACATATCTGTTAAGGCAGCTCTAAGAGGTCTAGGCATGGATAAGGACTACCTAATACTGAGACCGAGACTTTGGTGGGTTAAGACAAGTCAATTTTCCTGGAGTAGGGTTAGGGGTGCTTATCCAAGGCTCGGCCCAGTTATGTATTCTACAGGCGAGGTAGCCTCTATGGGGCGTAGTTTCGAGGAGGCCTTACTTAAGGCTTGGTTATCTACAACGCCATCTAGAGTACCTCGCAACAGTGCCCTGGTGTATACATATGATAAATACTTAGAAAGGAGTATTGATGCAGTTATTAATGAATTAAATGGTTGGGTTAAGGTGATTACGGAGCCAAATGGGATTAAGGATGATTTAAAGACTGGGCATGTAGATATCGTAATTACTGGTGGTGATACTAGGGATTATGATTATGAAATACGTAGATTAGCTGTAGATACGGCAACACCCATAATCCTCCACCCAGCACTAGGCCTTGAGCTAGCCCACGCTTTTAAATGGCTATGGCTAGGTAATGAAGCTAGCGTGATTGAGCTTTGGGAAGCTAATGGTATTAATGGAGTTAATTTAGGCGATTAATGCTTACGATCTCTCCTCAATTGGTATATACTTAAGTCCAATGGGTCCTGTATACCTCTCTGTAGGTCTTATCAGCTTACCATTCATCTGCCAATACTCAAGGGTATGTGCTGTCCAACCAACCATTCTTGCCATTGCGAAGTTGGCGGGATTATACTCGGGTGGGAATCCTAGGAAGTAAAATATTAGTGATGTATATAGGTCAGTATTTGCATAAATCCCCTTACTACTTAGGTGCTTTTCCACAGCTCTTTCAAGAGCAAGAGTAGTTTCGTAAAGTTTAACATAATCACTACCTCCCTCCTTAGCCAGATCACTGGCAATAGCCCTGAGGTAAGTAAGCCTTGGATCGGCATACTTCTTATACAATCTATGACCAAAGCCTATGATCTTCTCCCCACGCCTCAACTTCTCCACCACATAGTTCTCAGCTTTAGATGGATCGGTGGCTTCCATTATTGTCCTCAGGGCTTCGAAACTCGCTCCTCCATGTAACGGACCCTTAAGACCCGATAAAGCAGCTACCATAACCGAATAGATATCACTCCATGTCGAGGCCACAGTGACTGCTGTAAAGGAGGAGTTATTCATTCCATGTTCCATGTATGTTATGAACATTGCCTCAAGAGCCCTTAACTCAGTGGTGCTAGGCTCCTTATTAAAGAACATGTAGAAATAATCGGCCACGTGACCTAAATCATCCCGTGGCCTTGGTATAATTCCATCACTACTTAATCTATAGTACGTAGCCACTATGGTGGGTGCCTTTGCTATGATAGATATGGCCTTCTCATAATCATTCTTACCCTTACTAAAAGCCTCCTTTATCCAAGGTGCCTAAATGATTGATTGAAAGTCTGAGTACATCAATCGGACGTAGACCTCTCGGTAACTCTCTAAGTAAACTCAATACCTCATTCGGTAGTTCTCTATTCATGGCCAACAAATCCTTAAAACTTGCTAGCCCCTCCTTATTGGGCAACTTCCCATTTAATAATAAATAGGCTACCTCCTCAAAGTTAGCCTTTACGGCAAGTTCTGATAAATCATAACCCCTATAGTAAATTTTCGCATTATCAAGGTCTATGAAACATACTTTACTCTCTTTAACTATTATTCCCTCAAGACCCCAAGCAACTGTTGCCATAAATAGCAATTTTCACAAATGAGCAGTTCTTTAAATTTATTTATCATAATAGTTTAAGTAAATTATCTACATTTGACTTATTATTCATTAACCAATTACTTAATTCATTAAGTTTCAACAATCTCTTCTTGGCCTCTTTCCTGACTTGATCCGAATTCGGTGAACCCTCATTGATTTTTTGAGCTATTATTTCGGCCGGCGGCAATGAGACTTTGGTAATCTCATTATTCTTGACAGCTCTCGCAACCTCATTATAAACATCTCTAAAGGGCCTATGCTCACTTATTGATATGGTTTCTGCGTATTCCGCGGTGGTTACGGGATACTTAGACAAGTCCTCCTTGATTCTATCCTCATTTGTATCTAGGTTCTCTATGAAGTCTCTCAATATTTTCAAGCCATTAATTGCTATCCTCATTACAGCCCAGGCATGCCTAGTGGCTTCTTGAAGGTCGAGCTGATATCCTAACTCCACTGGCCTCTCTATGGAAAATATAGCCATTAAATGCCCAACAGCCTCACCAATCCTAGCCCTAAAAACCTCCAGTGTAGCTGGGTTACGCTTATGAGGCATGATACTGCTAGTGGCCAGATGGCTTGGATTGGCTGTTACGTAGCCTAATTGTGGCATTAGCCACATCTCAATATTATTTATGAACCTACCAATCTCAACGAGGTATGAGACTACTAAAGCGATTACTTGTGTCATGAAGAACCTAGACCCGGTAGCGTAAATACTATTATTGACAATTTCTCCAAAGCCCAACTCATTAGCCTCCCTAACTCTATCGATCTTAGTCATAACGCCCGCTAGAGGCCCCGTGCCTAACGGTGATTTATTAATCACTGTATAGGAACTTATGAGCAAGTCTAGGAAATCATTTGTTAATTCATCTAGGGCTAGTAAATAATGACCTAAGGTGGTGACTTGGGCAGGCTGTCTATGTGTGGAACCTATTAATAGCCTGTCGGCAGTTTCCCAAGCCTTATTGAGAAGCGTCTTCCTTAGGTTAATGAGCGTGTCTATTAATTCAAGAGCGTACTCCTTAAGCCTAAGCCTAATAGCTGTAGCTACATGGTCATTCCTAGACCTACCAAGCCCAATCCAACCGCCGATAGGACCAACTCTTTTAATTAACTCGGCTTCCACGAACTCATGGACATCCTCAAATTCCTCACTAGGTCTATAACCATCACGGTAAATCTCCCTTAGGGCATTCCTAAGTCTACTGGCATCCTCATTATTTATGATACCTTGTCTCTCGAGCTCATTAACGTGGATTATTAAGGCAATAATTACGTACTTAAAGATCTCGACATCATTATTAATCGACGATATGTACCTAACCTTAGTCTCATCTCCGAAACCAAGTAACTCCCTACGATACACAGGCCACATAATAAACCCCCAATTTTTAATAGTATCTAAATGAGTAAACTACTTATTGTTGAGCACCCTTGACCGCCAATACCATGTTCCTCAACTTACGGCGAGCAGATTCCGGGGTTTGCACGGGATTTGTAGCACTTGATGCAAACCCACAGCCGGGTGCCACGATTAACTTATCTGGGTCACCCTTAACAACCTCAAGCGCAGCCTCATACCTCCTCCTTATGACCTCCACAGGCTCAACATTCCTCGTCTTGACGCTGACTAAGCCCAAGGCCAATTTCTTGTCCTTAGGCACGTCGTAGTCTCTAAAATACTTAAGCTCCTCAAAGTCTCTAATGCCATCGAAGACCTCGAAGGGACCTAAAACACCTACTTTTAAGTTATATAGTTCGGGCAAAGCGTCGTCATAATGTCCTAAATTATTGAATTGCGTATTATTGAAATTACCCCAGCATGAATGAATTTCCAGTTTATCAGTGGGTAGTTTTGATAATAATTCATTATTGAGCTCCACAGCCCTACGAACACGATCCTTTGCCTTAGATTTATCAGTATTATATGGTCCATAAACGTCGAACTGAAGTATGTCTGGTGCATCAAATTGTATAACATCAGCACCTGCATCAAAGGCTGCCCTCACTTCATTGAGTATTATTTTCATTATATCATCGAGGTAATGATCAATTGTCGGATAATATTGCTTAACCCTCTGTTTATATCTCTCGATGGCCTCCCTGGGTCTTGCAGGCATCCACTCAGGGTCTGGGTAAACTCTAGCCATAAAGCTTGGTGCCAATATTGTGACTTTAATACGCCTTTTAACGCCTAATTTCTCAAGGGCCTTCTTTATACCCTCAACCTCTTTTGCCAAAATGGATCTCTTCGGATCGTACTCTATAGTCCTCATTATTATGGGTATGAACCTCTTATCGCCTGCTGAGTTCTCCCAATAAAGCTCAGATATCTCGAAGCCTGGTAATTCCGTTAGGTCGCTTATGAAAGACTGCCTACGAAATTCCCCATCATTCACTTCATCAATCCCTATCTCAACCTGCATTCTAACGACATCTTCAATAGCTCTGTCCAGGTTTTGAGGCATTAAGCCTGGTGGTCTGGGTAAGCTACCAACATGCGTTGTTCTAATTACCTCCACAGGAAAATCTCTATACTTAATTTTTATGCTTTAAGTATTAGTTATGTGGTTTTATTTGATTTTGGAGAGCTCTGCATTTAGTTCTTATGCCTAGCCCTAAATGCTGTTAATGAGTGCATTGTGTGCATTTTAATGAAGCCTCTAGCTTCCTCCTCGCTTGGGTACCAACCACCTATGTAATCTACTAACTCCTTACTGTAGCTTGCATATGGGCTTTCCCTACCTACTATTGTTAATCCACCAAGCACCCTAATCCTCACTTTACCGCTAATCCACTTATTCATTGACCTAATAAGCTGCTCTAACTCTTCACGCAATGGCTCATGCCAAAGCCCTTGATAAACAAGATCTGTCCAGGTCTGATCCACAATCTTCTTAAACCTATACTCCAATGGTGTATAGATTAACTTTTCAAGATCCTTGTGAACCTCTATTAGCGTTAAGGCAGCAGGCGCTTCATAGACCTCCCTGGACTTAAAGCCCACAACTCTATTCTCCACATGGTCAATCCTACCAAAACCGTGCATACCAACGATTCTATTTAACGTGGTTATTATGCTCACAAGATCCATCCTCTCGCCGTTAACAGCTATGGGTAAGCCCTCCTTGAACTCAATCTCTAGATTTAGTGGTTCATGTACCTTCTCTAGGGGGATCGTCCATTTGAATGCATCTTCAGGTACTTCCACAGATGGATCGTCTATCTCATGGCCCTCAATGCTCCTCGACCATAGATTATCATCTATACTGAACCTGCTGTGTATGTTGGGTATTGGTATGTTGTTCCTTCTGGCATACTCAATCTCACTGGCCCTATCCATATTCCAGATCTTGGCTGGTTCTATGATCATGAGATCAGGTGCTAATGCCATGAGGGCTTCATTAAATCTAACCTGGTCATTACCCTTAGACGTGGAGCCGTGGGCCACTGCATCGCAACCCTCCCTTTTAGCAACTTCAACAATTCTCTCAGCGATTAATGGTCTAGCTAATGCTGTACCTAATGGATACTTATCCTCGTAGAGAGCATTTGCCATTATCGCCGTGGCTACTGGGCCGTTGGCAAAGTCTTGCCTCGCATCTATAGTAATGTGCTTCGTAGCACCAGCTTTGTAAGCTCTTCTCTCAATGTCCTCAAAATCATCATCCTGACCAACATTGACCGTGACTGTTATAACCTCTGCATTAAACTTACTCCTTAACCAATGAATTGCAACTGTGGTGTCTAAACCTCCTGAGAATGCTAAGACAATTTTACCTGGCTTTTTGTGCTCCGGTTTAAATTATTCACGGAATTTAGAAAATTTAATGCATTAATAAGTTTTTCTTGGGCTATGTGTTTAACCAACCGTAGCAATGACATGCCTTGTTAGGTTCTTAATTTCATTGGCTATGTCCTCAGGTCTTAACTTACTTATGTAGCTTATGTACCTATCGTAGTAATCATTTGATAATCCATAGGTTGGTATTACTGAGAATAAAGATGCAATACCCTCAGGTGACTCCTTAGATATCTTTAACCTACCCACTCTATTCCTAACTGCCATGTTTAAATCCTCAATCGTTACTGTGGCATTATTAATTACATTTAGCATTATATCTATTGCCTCCTTAAGTACCTCCCTACGTACGCCGGCCATGGCTAAGAATACCCCTGAACTCCCTAGCGGCCAGTACATGGAGTATGCATAGTAGGCCAGCCCTCGCTTCACCCTAACTTCCTTGTAAAGTCTCGATATTAGGCCCATACCACCAAGTATCGTGTTTACAACCATCATTCTGAAAGAACCCTCTAGGTTTGTTATTTCATAGGTTGGGTATGCAATGGCTATGGTCGCTTGAACCTTATTCTCAAGTTTAATATCAATGCTGCCGTTACCAAATTCCCTAATAGGTAATTCTGTGTAATCCACGCTTGGTAGATTTATGGTCACCACGTCCTCCGGTGCAACTACCGTAACTGAAATAACACCTAAATTATCAAGAGCTCTTTTAATGTCCTCCTTGGTTATCTCATTTAGTTTATAATCAAAGGCTGTGGGGTGTATCGAGTATGGATGATTCCTAAATAATAGCCTCAACACTTCGGCTATGGCTCTAGTTGCTGTGTCCTCCCGAGAGGTAGCAATTAATGCTTTAGCTTCTCTAATAGCATCCTCAAATTTTTCCACGGGTGGATTTAGAAGCATGCCCGTGAGTAACTCGGTGACCTTATCTATTGTTACATACCTTGCCTTAACCCTCACTGAAAGGAAATCAAATCCCTTCTCCAGAGAGAAGGATACACCAAGTCTTTCCAATTCCTTGGCCTGTTCACTCATCCTCCATAGAGGTATTAATACATTAGCAGTGCCCGGTTTGTGTTCTTGTAATGAACCTAGGTTTAACTTAATCTCTATTGCCATAACGTCCTTTACGCTTGACTTGATGAATAATCTCCTCATAACTATCACCCATACACAACACTTATTGATGTATTCAACGCCTCATTCACAAAACCCACGTAGTCCTCAGCGCCTAATCTTATGGATTCCTCTATTGCCTTAATTAACGTGTTTGAATCACCAGTCAACACCTGAGACAGCCCGTATAGTTGGGCTAATTTACTTGGCGAGTCCATCGAGAAGGAAAGCCTTGCCAATATCCTCTCCTTAGCAAAACTAAGCTCATCCTCGCTAGGCCTTTCCATTATTAACTCCTCAAGTCTCCTAATAACCCTATCTGGATCCTTAATATCATAAATAATTATTGAATATAAGTTATTCATAAAGGTTGGTTCATAATAACTATACACCGCACTACCGAGCCCCTCCTCAACAAGCCTGTAGAGCCTAGCTGACCTAGGAATCGCCATAGGTTCCCTTGCTGTTAAGCCATAGGTGAAAGCCCTATCGCCAGATAGCACGAAGTCCATCAGCACAATTCTCTTAAACCCGTTAATATCATAAAGACCAGGCACCTTGAAGGTATAGAGCAGTCTAGATATCTCGTTTTGTGATGCTTTAATCTCCACCCTAGCTTTACCCTTTAAGCCCTCATCCCAGGGCTTGATAGCGCCACCCTCACCACTAGACATAACGCCACCAAAATACTTCCTAGCAAGTTCCATAACCTTATCCTCAGATAAACCTCCTACAGCCACTAGTATAGCATTGCTTGGGTTGTAGTAACGCCTATAATACTTAAACAACTCATCCCTAGAGACCTTGTTTAAATCATCCCTAAGCCCAATGACCATGTACCTATATGGGTGGGTATCCCAAGCAATCATCGATGCTCTATACATCAACCTAAACTCAGGATCATTCTCGCCCATATCAAACTCACTAAGTACAATCCTCCTCTCTAACTCAAATTCACTAGGATCAAATACGGCACCCACCATCCTCTTACTCTCAATCTCAAAACCCAACTCTGCAAACTCAAGGGGCAGAACCTCGACATATGCCGTGTAATCATAATTAGTGAAACCATTGAAATAACCACCAACACCCTCAACTAACTCATCTACACTACTTCTTAAACCCTCAATACGCCGAAACAACATATGCTCCACTAAGTGAGAACCACCGAAAATACCAGGATACTCATTCTTAGCACCCACATTATAAAACATGTACACGGCCTCAACCTCCACAGGCATAGAATGAACAATAACCATAAGACCGTTATCCAACGAAGTTCTAATCATCAGAAGATAATACAGGCACAGTAATTAAGCATTATGTATCGATATTAATAAAAAGTCTACCCTCTGTGAAAAGACTTTATTAGTTTATAAATAGAGCTATGCGTAATGATGAATTTAGAGCCCACAGATTTTTAAAATGAAGAGGGCTGAGATGCTGATTTTACATTAAATATTGCCAACAGTAATTATTTTTATGAAGATTTAGCTCAATTATATTAGTTCTATCTCTATTTTTACATTCTCTGGTATCCTAATTCTCATTAACTGCCTTAATGCTCTCTCATCAGCATCCATATCTATTAGACGCTTGTACACCCTCATCTCCCAATGGTCATATGTGTGATAACCCTGACCACTAGGAGCTCTCCTAACTGTTACCAATAATCTCCTTCGGGGCAAGCGTATTGGCCCTGAGACCTTAATACCGAGTTTCCTTGCAATATCTACTATTTCGCCGGCTAGATTGTCTACTTGTTTGTTGTCCGTGCCCCAAATGCGTATTCGCGCCTTTCTTGGCATTAATCATCACGCCTTAATCTCAATCTTCTTGGGGCGTACCTCTATGATTTGCCCTGCTGCTATCGTTCTTCCCATATCCCTAAGGGCAAACCTACCAAGTCCTGGGAAATCACTGTACTTCTCAACAACCACATCCTTTAAAGGCTTTAACCTTACTACGGCCACATCGCCCTGCTTTACAAACTGGGGCTTCTGCTCCACTGTCTGGCCTGTCCTTGGGTCTAGCCTTGCAATTAGTTCAGTTATCTGTGCTGGTACCGTGGCTGTGTGTATATGGAGCACTGGTGTATAGCCTGGACCTATGGCTGTTGGGTGCCAGAGTACGGCTAGTCTGGCCACGATTTCCTCTGCGACAGTTGGTGGATTAGCCAGATGGCCCATTACATCGCCCCTCTTTACATCCTCCTTCTCAATACCTCTGACGTTAATACCGATGTTATCGCCTGGTTTAGCATCCTCAAGCTTCATGTGATGCGTCTCAATACTCCTAACATCACCCACCTTGGCGGGTGGCATTACGACAACTCTATCACCAACCTTAAGGACGCCGGTCTCTACCCTACCAACAATTACAGTACCAGCACCTGTTATTGAGTATGCATCCTGTATTGGTAGCCTGAAGGGTTTGTCCACCGGTCTTGGTGGTGGTTGTAATGCATCGAAAGCCTCAAGTAATGTTGGCCCTTGGTACCATGGCATATTGCTGCTCTTCTCCTTAATGTTATCACCCTTTAGAGCACTGACTGGTATGAATGGTACCTTAGATGGATCATAACCAAGCAGCTTCATGAACTTACTAACCTCGGCTTTTATTTGCTCATACCTCTTCTGATCATAATTAACAACATCCATCTTATTAATAACCACTATAACTTGCCTAACACCCAATGTTGCAGCAAGGAAGAGATGTTCTCTGGCCTGTCCCTGGGGACCGATGCCTGCCTCAAATTCACCTGGTCTTGCTGAAACCACTAGGAGAGCTGCATCTGCCTGGCTTGCACCAACTATCATGTTCTTGACGAAGTCCCTATGACCTGGTAAATCAATTATTGTAATGAAGTACTTAGATGTTTCAAAGCCTATGTGCATTGCCTCAATGGTGACACCCCTCTCCCTCTCCTCCTTAAGCCTATCTGTTACCCAAGCATACAAGAAGTCCTCTTTACCCATTTTCTTGGCTTGATCCTCAAGCTCCTTGAACCCCTTCTCATCAACGTAACCTGTGGCTACTAGTAGATGGCCTGTGAGGGTTGATTTACCGTGATCTACATGCCCTATAACCGCTAGGTTTAGGTGTGGCTTCTGTAGGGCTGATTCCTTAGGCTTCAATATTAGGCTCATACCTATCAAGATCGAGTTATGACTGACTTAATAAATTTTTAGGTTTTAATTACTAAGGTAGGGATTTATTAAATCATTGGGATATCCTCTGTCTTAGCCTCTCTACAGTATCCTGAATAATCCTATGAGCCACCGGGTCTAACACCCTAGCCCCCATTGAACCTACTAATCCACCTACGTTCCCATTAAACTCCCAACTAACCTTAGTAACTCCCTGACCAATCTCTTCAAGCTTAAAGCTCATCTCGAAGTCCATGGTGCTCTGCATACCATTCCCTCTACCAACAACCTTAGCACTCTCAGGGGGTTTCTTCTCTGTGAACCTTGCTGTTATATTTACTGTTCCTTTAATGGCGCCAACACCTAATGAGGCCTTAACCTTGAAATTATCGGGGTCAATTAAATCTACAGATTCCACACCTGGAATTATAGACGCTACATTTCTTGGGTCTATTAGGAAGTTATATACGAAGTCTCTAGGCTTATTAACATCAAAGAAACCATCATAATGGACCTTAACCATACAAGAAATAGGTGCAGCATATGCATTTAAATGCTTCACCACTATGTGGAGAAAAATGTCTAAAGATTGAATGTTATTAAGATAATTATTACGAGGAATACGGTATTGACAGTAAACAATACATACAATAGAGACATTAAAGTTAATCTGTAGGTAGATACCATAAATACCAATGGCAAGGCCTAGGAGCTAAGACACTCATGACTAGGGATAACCAATCCTCTGTGGAATTATTACATTAATCACGTCACAATGGTATATTCTTAACATACGCATATTAGCATAACTTATTAATTTCTATACACGCAATATGACATGAGCATCAATTCAATAAGAGACACCATTGGAGGTAATGAGCCCACTAATCCCTGGAGCATTGTAGCTAAATAAGATCCCTTCCTTTAATGAATATTATTCTGCAGTTAGCTCCTGATTATGTATAGTATGTGCGATAATTCCTGAAGCACTATCTCAAGGCCTACTCTTACACCATCAGGTGAACCAGGCAACGCAACTATTAGCTTCCCCCTGGTTATACCTGCCGTGGCCCTGGTCATTATAACACCTGTCCCAACCCTTGGATAGCTAAGGTATCTAAATAATTCACCAAACCCCTCCATTTCTTTTTCAAATAATGGTTTTATTGCCTCTATCGTTACATCGCTCTTAGCAAGCCCCGTACCCCCAGTCAATATTATGATGTCCACATCATCCCTGAGGAGGAGAGAATCGACTAGAGATCTAATCATTACTAAGTCATCCTTAATTAACTCCCTACCAACAACCTTATGGCCCTTCTCTTTAATCATAGCCTCAGCAGTATCTCCAGACTCATCAGTATATGATTGGCCATTTATCTTAGCGTTGTACCTAGACGTGGACACTGTTATTATGAAGAAACTGGCTGTCCTGGGACCTAGCTCCTTATGCATTTGCCTAGGCGGTGCACTCATCACCATATGGTATTTGTTACATTATTAAGAATTACTTGATTATGCTCGACAAAATGCACTATAATTAATGAATTAAGGAAGAAGATTTATTTTTAAGTTATAGAAGTACCTAAAGTTATGTCTTGCGAATTTTTCCAAGCCATTACCAAGGCAGTGAATAGTGGCAGTAAGCTAGTGATTATTAAGATTGAGAAAGGTAGTAATGTGGTTACTGACATCATACTTAATGGGAGACCCATGCTAGGACTGGTTAAGGATCCTGAAATACTTAGGTTAGCCGAAGAGGCACTTAGGAGTAATATGGCTATTGAAGAAACAATGAATGAATTTAAGGTTAGGGTTGAACCATTTGAGGCTAGACCAACAGTGATTATTGTTGGTAGTGGCTTAGTGGCTAAGGCCTTAGCTAGGCTAGCTAACTACCTCGGTTATTATGTGGCTGTCGTGGGCAATGGCGACGTAAATAACAATGACTTCTCCATGGCTACCCTAATTACTAATAACCTGGAGGATTTAGGTAGGTTAGTGACCGAGGGTTCCATAGTACTTATCGCTAATGAGGGTGGTAAGCCATACGATGCTGATGCTTTGCATATAGCTATAACAAGGGGTGCTTCCTTCGTAGGTTTACTCGCAAGCCAGAAGAGAGGTGCTGTTATGATTGCTGAGATGATCAGGAGAGGTGTTTCTTTGGATACTATTAAGGCTAGGTTACATACGCCTATGGGTATTGATATCGGTGGTAAGACTGCTGAGGAGGTCGCTTTGAGCATTATGGCAGAGGTGGTTATGGAGATTAGGCACGGTAGTGGTAAGAGGATGATGGAAGTTAAAGATCCATACAAATTACTTAATGATGCGCTTGAAGGAAAAATAACAGAGCAGAGTTGTTCTTGGAAACCAAGTACTGTTATTTAAGAACTATTTTTTAAGTACTTGGCTTAAACTCTCTTAGTCTCTGAGCAGCCAGCTTAACAGCCTCTATTATATTCTGATAACCAGTGCATCTACAGAGATTACCTGTCAACCCATGCTTAATCTCATCCTCTGTTGGGTTTGGATTCTCACTTAAGAGGAAGTATGTCTGCATCACAAAGCCCGGCGTACAATAACCACATTGCAAGGCATGCTTCTCCCAAAAGGCTTCCTGTATTGGGTGTAACTTCCCATCCTTAACCAAACCCTCCAGAGTGAGTATCTCAGCCCCATCGGCTTGAACGGCAAGCACCATGCAGGATTTGACAGACTTACCATTCATTATAACAGTACAGGCACCGCAATGTCCTGTATCACAACCAATATGCACACTAGTGAATCCCAAGTCCTCCCTGAGGAAGTCAACTAATAACTTCCTGGGCTCCACATAACGTTCGTATAAAGTCCCATTAACCTTAACCCTAATTTTAACAAGTTCCTCTGGCCCTACGTTTATCGTATCCTCCATGATTATCACCTTAACAATGTATTCCTAATTGCCCTCTTAGTTATTACCTTAACCATAGCCTTCTTATACTCAGCTGAACCTCTAATGTCACTTATCGGGTTTGCCATGTTCATCGCCTTCTCTGCGGCATCTTCAATTACATCATCAGTTAGCCTCTTGCCGATAAGTACCTTTTCAGCATCTACAGCCCTGAACGGCTTAGAACTTGCTGCAGTAATCCCAATTGATGCATCCTCCACAGAACCATCATTATTTAACTTTATAACAACACCAACACCAACGATTGCAAAATCCCCAGCCTTACGCTCAAGCTTCACATAGGCAGACTTCGCATTGTTAACCCTAGGAATTATAATCTCTCTAATCGCCTCACCTTGACTGAGGTCTGTTGTGAATGGGCCCTTAATAAAGTCCTCTACAGACAACTCTCTCTCGCCATTGGGTCCAAGCACCTTAACCCTGGCCCTAAGGGCTATGAGGGTTGCTGGCCAATCTGCTGCTGGGTCTGCATGGGCTAGGGAACCTGCCATCGTTCCTAAATTCCTTACTTGTGGATCGGCTATTTGCATGGCTGTCTCGGGTAGTATTGGATAGATCTTCCAAAGATCTTTATTAACCTCAACGTCATGATGCCTAGCTAAGGCCCCTATCCTAATCGCATTATTATCAACGTCTATGTATGATAGATTAGGTACTCGATTAATGTCTACAAGATAAGAGGGCTTAACGAGCCTTAGCTTAAGCATTGGCATTAAGCTCTGACCACCGGCGATTATCTTAGCATTCTCATCAGTCTCAAGCACCTTTACAGCATCCTCCAATGAAAAAACTCTAATATAACCGAATTTGGGTGGACGCACAAAGTTTTGCTGTGAACCGGCAATTTTAAAGTATTTAACCAAGATTACTAATAATTACTCATGCTTACCATCATTTTAACCATGAACGACGAGACCAGGGGGTGTCAGGCAAAGTGCCGCCTGCGGCATGAAAGCCGCTTGGTGTCTCGCCCTCATCCGCCCCTTAATAATAAACAAAGGACCCCCTTAAAAAACAAATCTTCATCGAAAATCAGCCTCTAACCGACCAGAACTAACCCTTAGATAAATGACCCTAATATTTGCATTCTTCAATCTCCTTAACAACTTCATGTCTGAGGATATGGCAATACAGCCGTACTTCCTCGCAACCTCGATTACTGAATCATCAGGAGAACCTTCAACATTAACTATTGAGAAATTATTAAGCGCATAATTAAGGGCATGCTCAGCGGCCCTTGTGATTCCAGGTCTTCCAATAGTGCTCAATTTCTTTAATTCATTGATTATTGGGTATGGGATCATAGGTATTATTGGTGACTCTACGATATTAATTACCTGATCAATAACTCTTAATCCTTCCTTAAATATTAATAGCAATGCGCTACTATCAAATACTACGCACTCAATTTTCAAACCCATCTTCACTCAAGTACTACAGTACCATCCTTAAGAACACCATAGCCCACTATCCTCCACCTATTATTTATTTGCTTAGTAATGACAACCTTAGAACCCTCCTCGGCAGAAACCGCCTTTCTAAGCGTAACATCTAATTTATCACTATGAAATCCCTTCACAAAACCCATCACTGCCGCTGAACCCACATGGATCATGATAATATCCATAGGTTTAAATGAAACCTCCCTTAATGCGGTATCGCTTGGTTTCTCGATCCTATGGAATTCAAGAGATAGTTCCGTCCATACAGGCGGTAATGTTCCGGGCTTACCCACAACACTACCAATCAGTGAGTCTGCCTTTGCTAAGGCCGGATCAAGTTCTGTACCAATACCCACCAAACCACCTGGCCTTGCTTCCTCGACCTTCTCATCACCAATAGCTATACTCACTATTTTTGTAACTATTGGTTCATACTTATTACCCAACTTAAGCCCTGGCCTAATCTCTATGTCATCACCAACCTTTGCAAAACCCCTAACTACACTACCGCCAAGAACACCACCGACCAATTTATCTGGTGGTGTTCCTGGCTTGTTCACATTAAAGCTCCTAAGGACTAGCATTCCGAAATCACCGCTGGAGATTTCTCTGGGTGGCACTAACTGATCTATTAATGATGATATTACCTCAATATTTACCTTATGCAGTGATGATACAGGTATTATTGGCGAATCCTCAGCCCAAGTTCCCTTTAAGAAGTGCTTAATCTGCTTAAAATTCTCAAGGGCCTGCTCCTTGGTTACTAAGTCAAGTTTATTTTGAACCACAATTAACTTATTAAGGCCCATTATGGACAATGCCGTGAAATGCTCCTCCGTCTGTGGCTGCGGTACAGACATTGATGCGTCTATTACAAGCAATGCAGCATCCACGTATGAGATCCCCGATATCATGGTACTTATTAAAACCTCGTGACCAGGTACATCCAGTATAGAAATCCTCCTCCTCATAGCCGGTTCATCACCATTGGGACACTTACCGTCCTTAAGAAGGCCATCACTAACAACTCTAAACTCACCCTCCATTGATGGGCATTCATAAAGACCTATGGTTATGTAGCCCAACTTAACAGTC
Source organism: Vulcanisaeta sp. AZ3 (assembly GCA_000960865.2). GTDB lineage: Archaea > Thermoproteota > Thermoprotei > Thermoproteales > Thermocladiaceae > Vulcanisaeta. The sequence goes on from JZWU02000005.1 coordinate 54,229, forward strand.
ATAGCCCTCTTAATCTCCTCACTGTACCTAGCAACCCAAACACCGCTTAGTGCATGCACTAATGTGGTCTTTCCATGATCCACATGACCAGCCGTAGTAATAATGGCATCGGGGTAAACGTACTTATCCATTCAAACCGTAATTGTCCCTTAAGGGTTTATAAGATTTAGTGAGACTAAACACTGGACACAAGACCGAGCCGTATTAAACATGATTGAGTTAAGGTTTATACAGAGATGCAATAAATTAATACACGCAGCTGTACGCCTAACCACGGCCCACAACCGGGTGGGTTCGGCAACGACCCACTTGAGGAAACTCCCCCAAACTCCGTGGGTCCCTGCGGGGTAACCCGCCGACCGAGAGGTCGTCAGGGACTGCGGCCCAAATAAGGATCTGTGATCTCCACGGGTGAGATCCGGGTGGGGCCTTAGAGGAATAGTACAGAAGGGGGGTTATGCCGTGGTTAGGCGTACAGCTGTCCAGTCAATTCTTACATGTATCATGAACAGTGTTTTGCATGAAAGATAAAAGGGAAAAGGAAGAAAGAAGATGGTATTTTAAAATAAGGGAAGAGCCATTATTGTGTTTATCATCACTTCTTCTTACCCTTCTCTTCAGTCTTCTCCTCTGTCTTCTTCTCCGTGGTCTTCTTCTTAGGCATATCGCCATGCTTATCGCATACCTCTCTATAAGTATTGCTAATTACTATTTATTATTTAAATCAGATAAGACAAGTACTTTATTCACGTAGATTCATCATGTGCTTAATAAAGTAAAATCTAAATCTTATCATGAAATTTTACGTGAATTTTAATGAGCCTAATTACATTAATCCGTGCTTTATATGGCTAAATCTGCGAGAATTCTCACTCTTTTTAACCAATTAGTTAATAAGTTTAATACGATTAATTTATTTAATTTCAATATATGATTAGCAATTTTTTAAGGAGAAGATGGTATTGGGTTTTGAGTATTTTAGCCTCAATTCTATTATTCATAATAAGCCCAATATTATTTGCGATAGTGATAGTTATTATATTGCTTGTTTACTTCATCATTCACAAGCATAAGAATAAGGGTAATAATGGTGCTGCTGAGGTCAAAGTTAAAATTGTTAGAAATTATAATACCTTTAATGCTAATAACTTAAGGTCCAGTAAGGTTGTTTTAATGTTGGTCTCGGCGATGCTATTGTTAGTATTGGGGATAGATGGGTCTCTGCACTATCATTATCTGCCCTGGATTCCTCCTTACTGCATGAAATCTCTGAGCTTGCAGCTATTGTGATAGATGGGGCTAATCATTACTTGGTGGTTTATGATAATGATGTAAATGAGGTATTCATAAAGGTTAATACTATCATTGAAATGCTTAGGTCTAGGAATATTGTGTTTAGGCAACTATCATCGTCAGAAATACTTAATGAGGTGATATTTAGATGGGCAAGCTGAGCGAGAAGACCGAGGAATTACGAGGAAGATTATTAATGGGGGTAAGGTTATTTACAGTTCCTTAAATAATGCAGTATTTAGTTATGCTAAGCTTTACCCGAAATTAAATAATAGCAAGAATTAGTAATGCCTTAAATGTTATAGTGTAGCTAAACATTATCAATAAGAATAGGATTAGGTATATCTAGGCCCTTTATTATCAATTATACATCTATTTGTATCTTTTCCTAATCACTTAGTATAGTTATTAATGTACATAGCATATCCAATATTGAGGAGGACCTGCTCGGAACGCTTTAAGGATTAGACCCTTAGAATTCTTATGCTATAGTCATTGTATGTATCAATTACTCCATGAGTTATGAGAACAAGATCCCCCTTAACAATCAAACCCTCCTTAATCAATGTATTCAATGTCTCCCTCTCTCCCTCATCATAATCCCTAACGTTTGTCACAAGTACAGGTTCAACACCCCAATAAAGCTTCAACCTCCTTAATAACTTCTCATCGCTAATCCCTACATACGTGGGCACCCTAGGCCTATACCTAGATATGGCCTCCACAAACCTACCACCTCTTGAGTAAATAACCACCTTAGCCCCAATATCCTCAGCAAGCTGGACAATACCTAATGCTAATCTATCCGTTATATTATTCAATACGTCTCTCTCAACCCTAACATCATTTTCATACTCACTCGCAACTCTCTTCAACCATTGCACAGCCTCTATTGGGTACTTACCAACCGCAGTCTCTCCCGTGAGGAGTAATGAATCTACACCCTCCATTACTGCATTTGTTATATCCACAACCTCAGCCCTAGTAGGTACAGGCTGCTCGATCATAGACTCGAGAAGTTGTGTCGCTACCATAACCGGTCTACCGCATCTATGAGCCTCCCTAATTATTGAACTCTGTATCCTAGGTATTTCCTCTAAGTCAAAGTGCATACCCAAGTCACCCCTAGCCACCATTACATAATCACTGGCACAAATTATATCCTTCATGTTCCTAACAGCATCTGGACCTTCAATCTTAGCTACAACCTTTACCCAATCACCACCAAGCCTTCTCAACTCAGTTCTAACCTCTTCAACATCCTCAGAACTCCTCACATGGCTTATACCCACATAATCCATGCCAGCCTCAACGGCAAACTTCAAGGCCTCTCTATCATGATCATCAAGTATTGGCATTGAGTAATCCTTACCCTTAATCACAACTGCCTTCTCCTGAGATATCGTACCAGTGGTTAGTGCTGTTAGAACTGCTCTATCCCCAAGTACCTTATCAACACGTAACCTTAGCCTTCCATCATTCATTACCACAATATCGTTTATTGTTATCACCCTGAAGAATGATGGAATTGGTATAGGTACATAATCACCACTAGATTGGTTGGTCAACCTAAATTCCACAGAGTCGCCAGGATTTACTGATATAGATTTCATGGCTCCAGTCCTAACACCAGGTCCTCTTATGTCACCGAGCACCGCTATATCATTTCTAAACTCTCTAGCTTTTGAAATTCTACTCATCCACTCCTCAGTATTACCGTGGGAGAAATTTATCCTAATCCCATCGACGTACTTAACAAGTTCTCTAAGAACTTCAGGTCCTTCGGATGAAGGCCCTATTGTCGCTATTATCTTAATCTTACCCATCATTGTTATTCCATGGAGAGAGATATTAAACCTTTAAGGAATATGGGTTCACAAGGTGATAATATTTTTACCCAGCTCTAACAATAATTGTATTAGTACTGGTGATGATACTTGCCGAGGCTTGATGTCGCGCCACGCATGGAATTGATGAATGGAGATTTTGTACTTCGTTGGGGTGATACTGTCATTAGGATACCGAGGCTTAAACATGGTGCCTTATTTCTGATGAGCGGTTATATAGGTTCTCAGATTCACGGCTGCGAATATAGGCTACACCTTGATTACATGAAGGGTAGGATCATTAATAAGAATATAATTCATGGTCTTGAAGAACATGCAAAGCAGCTAGGTGTTAATGAGGAAGGCATCGGGCTTGAACTCGGTTGGAATTCAATCCTCGTGAATAGAGGTGAGGAAGGTATTTACTTTTTAATGAGAAAATGAAGAGCTGGATCGGCTATGCAGACTTTAGCAAGCCCTATGTTCAAGAAGCAGCCTTAATCATGATTAGGAGAGATGTACCAATACTTGGCCTCCCAGACTTAATAATAAATGTTAATGAAAAACCAACATACATAATCGAACTAAAAACGACCAACAACCTTAGGAATACAATGGTTATTAGCGACCGAGATTTGCTTCAGACGGAGTCTTATTTCCATATGCTTAATTACTTAGGATTTAACCCAATGAGGGCAGCCGTAATTAAGATGGTGAGAGGTACCAACTTCCGTGTGATTAAAAATATAGACTTAATAATCAAATACATGGAGAGTAATAATAACCTTACTACCATAACTAAGGGCGTGATTCTCCATAAAGTAAGGATAAGGGACCTTAACGAATTTCTCAGGGATGTAGATTATGCACTTGATTATTGGTTAGGAAATAGAAACCCAAGGCCGAATCCAAGCCGTGGATTATGCTCATTCTGCGAACATAGGATATCCTGCCCATATAGCATGGTTAGGTAGTTCTGATTAATAATAAAGGGATTACAGTCACGTGAATAATACAACACCTCGGCAATTGCTGCCCGAGCCTATGTGGCCTTAAATTACTTATTGAAGCAAGAGCTCTATTCAAATAGAAAACGACAATGAATTCCTCCCCTTAGATCCACACTAATTAGAATTATTGACAACACGAACTTCGCCATTAACTTGAGCATCAACATGTGCTAATTTATCTCTAATAAAGTACATCGTATACCATAAGGATAGAGACTATTACTACCTACTATACGTAAATGCCTCATTACCTCAGCAGTTACCATAGTCCTATCCCTAAACTCAATCATTTAATAATGTAGTAATTAATACTGTGAAGATTAATACTTTAATCACAAATTAATTAATCATAATGCACATTGTTATTTAAAATGCATAATTCCTTTATTAAATTTACAAAGTCTTAATTTATATTTATAATTAACAATAATTATTGATAATTCGTAAAATTTATAAGCAGCAATTGGTACAATTGTCGATGGATATTACAGTGGATAAAATAATAAAGAGAGAATCCCCCCTTACAATTAACGAAAACGCCAAAGCAAGAGAGGCCATAGGAGTAATGGCTAGGGAAAATGTGGGTCTACTCGTTATAGTAGATAATGCAGGTAAACCAGTTGGCGTGATATCTGAGAGAGACGTGGTAAAGGCCTTAGCTAGAGGTATAGACCTAAATGCTAAGGTTTCCGAAATTGGTACGATGGGTAAAATAATATCAGTTAGCCCCCATGATAGTATATACAAGGCTGCAATTTTAATGAACAACAACAATGTTAGGCATTTAGTGGTTATGGATGGTGATAAGTTACGTGGCGTTATCTCAATAAGGGATATAATAAACGAAGAGAGAGTTGTATCCAGACTTGCAGAGGCAGCAGGGGCCAAGCCTGAAACCGAAATACCTGGTGGTGATTAAAGCTTAAAATTATCTCTAGTAATAATTAAAAACGATGGTTTTTCTCAGGAGATGAAATGAGGAATTTTAAGTCAAGAGTCGAGGAACTATATGGCGATTTCCTTAAGGAGATTAGGGAAATTGAACATAAATGGCAAAACGAATGGCATAAGAACGGAATATTCAATGCAGAACCAAGGCCCGATAAGCCTAAGTACTTCATAACCGTGCCCTATCCATACGTCTCAGGAGCTCCTCACATAGGTCATGCAAGGACATTCACTATTGGCGATATCATAGCCAGGTATAAAAGAGCTAGAGGGTTCAATGTTTTATTCCCCATAGCGTGGCACATAACTGGGACACCAATACAATCCGTGGCCGATAGAATCATGAAGGGTGACCCAGATGATATTAAATTATATTCCTGGTATGTGAGCCTCTATGTAAATGACCCAGAAGGAGTTAGGAACACATTGAACACATTCACTAACCCCTGGAACATAGCCCAATTCTTCGCCTCAGTCTACATTAGAGACTTCATGTCCATGGGATATTCCATGGATTTCAGGAGACAATTTACAACAGGCGATCCAGACTATAATGCCTTCATTATCTGGCAGTACTATAGATTGAAGGATGCGGGTTATATAACTCAAGGTAGCCATGTAGTCCTCTACTCACCAAATGAAGGACAAGCAGTTGGTGAACATGACATTAAGGGTGGAGATGAACTAAACATTGATGTATTAGAATTCAACCTAATTAAGTTTAGGCTCGAGGGTTCAAATGAATATTTAGTGGCAGCCACATTGAGACCGGAGACTATTTACGGCATAACTAACATATGGGTAAGACCTGATTTAGAGTATGTAATTGCGGAAGTAGACAGCGAGAAGTGGATTATATCAAAACCAGCAATGTGGAAGCTTAGCTACCAAGGTTATGAGATTAAAGCTGTCGGTAGTATACGTGGGGAGGAATTAATTGGTAAATACGCAATGACGCCTTTAATTAATAGGAGAATCCCTATACTACCTGCCTCATTCATCGACGAGAGCACAGGAACCGGCATTGTTTATAGTGTACCTGCCCACGCACCTTACGACTACGTGGCGCTCATGGACCTAAAGAAGAATGAAGCTCTGCTTGTTAAGTATGGTATTAAGGATGTCGTGAATACCATAGAACCAATATCAATAATTAAATTACCCAATTACGGTAAGTACCCAGCCAAAGATGTTGTGGAGAGGCTTGGTGTTAAGGATCAAAGTAATAGGGAGGCGCTCGATGAGGCGACTAGGGTAATTTACAGAGAGGAATTCTATAATGGCGTTATGAGAGAGAACACGTTATTCCCGGGAGTTAGTGTTGATGATGCCAGAAAGAAAACAATTGAGGCGCTTAAAGATCAGGGCGCTTGGGGTAGAATGTATGAACTAGAGCCTAGAGATGTATTCACAAGGAGCGGTAATCCAGTCATAGCAGCGGTAATTAAGGATCAGTGGTTTCTCAACTATGGAAATCCCGAGTGGAAAGAGAAAGCATTCAAATGTCTAAATTCAATGAAGATAGTGCCGGAGAAGTATAGAAAGAATTTCGAGGATGTATTTAATTGGTTATCCATGAGGCCCTGCGCTAGGAAGAGAGGTTTAGGTACTAGGCTTCCCTGGGATCCCGACTGGATAATTGAATCGTTAAGCGACTCAACGATATACATGGCCTACTACACAATAGCCCATAAGATAAAGGGAAGTGATTTGCATAAGAAACTTGGTGATCTTGCAAGACGTGTAATAAATAGTAGGGGATCTGATGAGGGTGCTCTAAGTGCCATAATGGCTTTCTTTAATTACGTATTCCTAGGCGAGGGAGATCCGGGTAAGGTGGCTAATGTGTTTGGTGTTGATAGGAGATTTATTGAGGAGTTAAGGAATGAATTTAATTACTGGTATCCTGTAGATGAGAGACATAGTGGCCCTGACCTAATAGGTAGCCACCTGAGTTTCTTCGTATTCCACCATGCAGCCATTTTCCCAGAGAGGTATTGGCCTAGAGCGATAACATTGAATGAATACGTAATTAGGGAGGGTATGAAGATGAGCAGATCCTTGGGTAACGTACTACCCATGCCCTACGTACCGACACACTATAGTGCCGACTTAACTAGACTATACATAGCATCCGCAGCTGACTTAGACACAACTCTTGACTGGAGGGAAGATGATGTTGTGAGCACGACCAGTAGACTTGTAAAGTTCTGGAACATTGTTAATGACATAATTAGGGTTGAGAAAACGCAGACAAGCCCAGATATTAACTTCCTCTCCCTGGCGACTCGCTGGATAGTGTCCAGAGTGAATAGGGCAATACGTGATGCAACCGTGGATATAGAGAACGAGAACATAAGGGGTTACGCCCTAAAGGCCTTCTTCGACTTACTTGCATCTGTGGAGAAGTATCTAGAACTCACAAATGCAGTTGGTGTGAATAAGGATGAGGTTAGGTGGGCTCTGTGGTATGTGCTTGAACGTTGGATTAAGCTGCTTCAACCGATGATCCCACACATTACTGAGGAGGCTTGGCATAGAGTAGGTAATGCATCATTCGTGTCCCTAGAGCCTTGGCCTGAGTATGATGAGGGGCTAATAAATGATGAGCTAGATATAGCCCTGGATATAATAGAAAGGACAATAGACGATATACAGGAAATATTAAAGGTCACGAAGATAACGCCAAAGACCATACATATATATGTCGGTCCACCCAATGATTACTACGAAATAATCAATGAGGCAGCTAAGATGGTAAGTGAGGGTAAGACTATGGGTGAAATTATAAGGGCTATAATAGCTAAGCCTGAGTATAGACGCATAGCCGATAAGGTTGCTAACCTCATCTCACGGTACATAGATGGAACAATACCCAGGAAGGTTGTTCGCAGAGATATGGAGCTCATGACATTTAAGGAGCTTACAGCATACATCAAATATAGGGTAGGTGTTGACATCGTAATACAGGATGCCCTAAACCCAACTTACGACCCAAGCAATAGGGCTAAAAACGCCTTACCAGGCAGACCAGCCATTTATGTGGAGACCAGTTAACAAAGTTAATAATTAACTTAACTTCCTAATTTTAGGATATCTCAATAACTCTCACTTTAATGGCCCTACTTACGCCTGATATTTTAGTACATTCCTGTCAATTGAATATTTAATCATCAACATGAGTTACAGAAATAACAAAGTATAAGTATTTTATAAATCTTGTATTTTAAGCTGTTATAAAATACTTATTATATTCCCAATCAGTTATTGTGCTCCAGGTTTTCTCCCACGGACCTACCTTCGTGAGGTAGTCTTCCCATTCATTCAATTTATACTTGATATAGGCATTGAGCATATCGCCTGGTAGTTCTGTGGCGAGGAAGCTCTTCTCAAGTTCCTTAACTGCAGATTCTATTGTGGGTGGTGTTTCTTGGGCATTTGGTAGTTCATATGCAACCTCTTCCGTTGGCTCTGGGGCTTCTTTCTTCTCGTCTAATCCCTTAAGTATTGTAAGGATTATGCCCGTAAAGGCTAAATATGGATTCATTGACGGGTCTGGTAACCTGAACTCAAGCCTGTTAATCCTCATCTTATACTGCGGTATTCTAATCATTGCTGATCTATTGGCATAGCCCCAGACAATCCTTGTTGGCGCTTCGTGATGGGGAACTAGCCTCTTGTAGGAGTTGATGAGGGGGGCTACGAACGCGCTTAATGCTCTTGTATTACTTAGCATTGAGCTTATTGCGTAACTGCACTCCTCGGTTATCTTACCATTATTGCTCAGGAATAAGTTCCTCTCATCCTTCCAAACACTTATGTGCGTATGTGCACCGCTACCATTAACACCCCAGAAGGGTTTAGGCATGAACGTAGCCCTCAAACCATACTTTTGAGCTAAATCCTTAGCCATTATCTTGAAGTATAGTAATTGATCAGCAAGTCTCAATGGATCGGCTGCGCCAATGTTTATCTCGTACTGGCTTGGCGCAACCTCATGATGCATCTTCGTGTAGTTAATACCCGCCTCTGCAATTGCCGTTATTACCTCCTTCATAAACTGTGATTGGATTGTTACGTTCCAACCATCAAAATAAACACCTGAGTCTACAAGTATGGGTCTACCTCTATCCTCCTTAACAACAAAGAACTCAACCTCAATACCCATGAGGAATTCATAACCCCTTGATTTAACTACTTGAAGCGTTTCATCGAGAAGTCTCCTGGGATCAAGAGATGATGGTTTAACAGCTATATCCGAGACCATTGTGAATACATCAGCCACCTTACCATCCTGCCAATACTCAATGTATACAGCCCTTGGATCCGCATAGGCAACGAAATCACTCTTATTAACGGTAGAGTAGGATGGTATTGATGAAGCATCGAAGGGCATACCATCAATAAATAAGTCTTTAGCCATATCTATGGGCACAATCTCTGACCTTGGCGAACCATTCATATCTACTATTAAGAACTTCACATACTTTATACCGGACGCCTTAAGTATTCTCCATAAATCTTCAGGCTCGATCTCTAAACCTTTAGTGGGCACGAATAATGTGCTAAAACTGCTTTTTAAGCCTTATTCTTATTATAATTAGTTCTTTCATGAAGCTATATATAAAATAATTTATACGATTGACCTTGAATGTATGAATATTTTCTTAATAATTGAGGTTAATATGTATTAGTTATGTAATACCTCGTGTCAATGATTATTAATATTCTACACCAGTAAGCCATGAGTACGTACAAGAGAATTAGATTAAGAACTTATTCAAAAACCAAAAGTAAATTAAACCCTCTAAATCCTGTTGGCTTTGGGGATTAGATTGACCTCTGATTTAGGAATGAAAAGCACCTTGATTAAGTTAGGCTTCGAGGAGTGGCGTAAATTAAGTAAGGAGATTGAGAGAATTGCACAGAATGAGGAACTTGAACTCATAATAAGCATGACCCTCGGGTTTGGTGACACTGAGGAAGAGGAGGAACATGAGCATCATCACATTACAGAGATTCCTAAGGAAACATTTGAAGAGTTAGGTGGATTCATAGATATGTTAAAGACGAAGTATAATGCCACTGTTGATCATCATGTGCATGAGGACCATGCAGGTATAGTGGCTTCGGTTAAGATCCCGGGAAAAGATGCTATTAATATATTTAGGAGTATAATTGATGATGCTAAGAATTGCGAAAACTGTGTATTGGCTGGAATTGATGGAGAAATACACTTGGGAGAAGATGTTAGTGTTATTTTCTTTGGTGATAGTTATAAATTAACATTCATACTGCCTGCTCAGGATGGTAGGAGGCTGATAATAAATGAGGCAAACACCTAGGGCTTAACATCTAAGTAAATCTCCACATATCTCCTCATAGTATTAAAGTCTACAGCACCAATAATCCTATAGGCTTCCTCACCATTCTTAAACAATATTGATGTTGGTATAGACATGACATCATACTCAGCAGCAATCTCTGGATACTCATCAACATCAATACGGCCAAAGAACACCTTACCTGCGAACACTTGTGCTAACTTACTCAGTATGGGCTCCATTATTCTACAGGGTATGCACCAATCTGCATAGAAGTCTATTACTGATGCCATGCATGCCTTAATGAACAATTGAAAATTCGTATTACTTAATAACATAACACTGTCGGGACATGCTTGCCTATTAATGGTTGTTGATTCTTTAATTTGTGGCATCAAAACCCTCCTTATCCGTTAATGTTATTTTAAGGCTTAGTGCCTATTCGCGTTTATTAGACCGTAATATCAATTCCATAGACCCTACTTATATTCTCAACACAAATATTACGAAGAAACTCTCTAGATATGAGGCCATTATTTACATAACTTCTTAATTTCTTGGCCAATGTCCATGGAGGTATTACAGCACCTGGCCTCCTTGGGTCATCGATGAAATCACTCTCAACAACAAATCTCGCGCCATGCTTAACTGCCTCCTCAAACTCCCCTTTCCTGCCTATGGGTATTGATGGCATAACATTACCCGTAAATGCCACATCTATTGATTCAGGTTGTGCATGATGCATAACAACACCGTAAGGCCTAATACCAATCCTCCTAACCATACTTACTATTGAGGACGCCGTATTAACACCACTCCTCTCTAAATGTAGATGGACCACGGCATTTACATCCTTAGCAACCGCAAGCCCATACATTATTAATTCATCGAAGAAACTCAAAATTTCACTCGACACATTCCAATGAGGCCTACCTATCTCACCTATACCCACGGCCCTACCATCCTTAACATACTCACTAGCCAAGTCAATGCTTTTCATCATAAAATTCCTAACATCATTAATAGACCAACCACGATTAAGTAACTCATAACCCTCGGCCGGGTGCACCCCAACTACAGCGACTGCCCTTACACCCTCCTCATTGATTATCCTTGCTGATTCAACTGTGATATCATACATCTTCCTAACACTATTAATATCGCCAGGCACTAGACCGAGACTCCAGGTTAGGAGGGCTACAATGACTATAAATTTACCACCCTCCTTTCTGAACCTCCTAGCTAGTGCTTGGGGTCCCATACCCATTACTGGGTTTGTATGGGCATGATTATCGCAAAGGGGTAACTCTTCCATGCTCCTTCTCATTAATGTATATTTTTAATTTCGAACTATTAAGTAGTTTCTGGAGTACCACTGTGCTGCTTGGTGAACAATTATTAAACGCATTGAGACAATTAGGGATTCGGAAACTCTGCATACCTAATAGACTGAAGTGTAAGGGTTACTTACCTCAATGCATAGCCGTATCACTACTTCTGGGTAAATACACGCTATGTAGTGGTGGGTTTGGTAAAGGCATGCTATTTAATGATGAGGGAATTGAGATACTACGTACGGCAAGCGATGGGCTACCCTGCGATGCGCAATTAACTAAGGAGACCTGCGAGAAATCAATTAACTTAGACCTTCTAGCACTCAGTAAGCCACGCTTCATAATAGACCTCACTCTATGGAATGAACATACAGAACATGAAAAGAATGAACTAACGGAACAAATACTAATGTCAATACATACAATGAGAAAATTCTTGTGGGATAGAAACCTTGAATTAACAAACGTACCAAGAGAGTTCATGGATTACCTAGGTAAGTTCGCTAAAGGTTTCATTAACAAGGTTGTTATTAGGAGGACAGGGCCTTATGTTAATGGTGATGCCGTGATGCTTGACCCTCAAGGTGATTGCTTGTTGAATAACTCTAACATCAGGGCGTTTTCTACATTTGTGATTGGAGGTATTGTTGATAAGGAAAGGAAGATTAGGGGCGAGACTTCGAGACTTTACAAAATACTTGGTCTAGACATACCGAGGTGTAGGATTGAGCTCAGAGGCTCTATCATAGGAGTTCCTGATAGAATTAATAAAGTAATTGAAATAATACTTAAGGTATTAATTAATGGTGAGGATCTCGAGGAATCTATAATAACCTCAATGTCAAGGAGGGATAGAGAAAATAGACTGTTTTATGAACTTCAAAGAGCATCCTATAGGGTTAAGATCGAGAATAATGTAATACTAGCAATTACTAAGCAAATGCTCCAGAGAATCAACTGGGTTAGGGCCAGTGAGAGAGAGTTGAGTCTAGCCATTAAGAAGTCTCATATAATTGTATTAAGCGACGAGGAACTAACCAATTACTTATCTGCCGGTCGTGCTAGACCCGGCCCCTGGACTTGTAACTACACTAACCAATCTGTATACTAATAGAACGCACCCCCAGGCAAACGCACTCGTAATTTATCATTATATGCTCCATCTCTGTACTAAGCAGAGACAAAGTAAAAATTAAAATAAGGGGTTAGGTTGCGAGTTGATTATGCCGAGACCGGCCTTAAGGTCTAGGAAATTAAGGAGAGTATCCACTAGGACGCCAGGTGGACGGAATGTTACTCATCATGAGAAGAGAACTGTAGCAAGGCCTAGATGCGCAATTTGTGGTAGGCCATTGAGTGGTATAGATATGGCTAGGACTAAAACAAAACATATTGCTGGTTTAACAGTATCAAGACCTTACGGAGGCTACGTTTGCCACAGGTGCTTGGCACTGGCGTTAAGGTTGGCTGTGCGATTATCATAGAGGTGCAGATTAAGATGGGTATTGTAGCTATAAGCGGACAAGCCGCGAGTGGAAAGACTACCATTGCCAAGGAATTATCAAAGATGCTAGGTTATAGATTCATATCCGTAGGTGAACTCTTTAGGAGAACCGCCGTGGAAAGGGGGGTGTCCCTAGTCGAACTCCATAGAATTGCTGAAAAGGACTTCACTATTGATAGGTCTATTGATGAGGAGGCGATTAGAGAGGCAGAGAGAGACAATGTTGTTATTGAGGGGCATTTAGCAGCTTGGATTTTAAGGGATATTGCTGATGTCAGGATTTACCTAAAGGCTGACATGAATATAAGGGCGCAGAGACTTTCTAAGAGAGATTATAAGACACTTGGCGAAGCTCTAAATGAAATCAGAACTCGTGAGGAGTCAAATAGAAGGAGGTACTTGATGATTTATGGTATTGATATTAACGACTTGTCAATATTTGACCTGATAATCGATACTACGTACATAAATGCTGAACAAGTAGTGGACTTAACATATCATTATGTATACAATGTTTTACGTAATAAGAACCGCATTTAGCAAATACAATCGGTATTTAGTATTAACCAATAATTCTTCTATACATCCTTAACCATGTGTATATTGATTCACCACCAGCCACGTACTTATCCTTCATCAACCTGTATGCTGATACGTATCCCTTATATACGAGATAAGCATAATAACTGTTTAACTTTGCCTTTATCACATTAGGCTTATCTGACTT
>JZWU02000006.1:0-65623 GCA_000960865.2 Vulcanisaeta sp. AZ3
AGACCGGCTATTCCAGTCCCTATAACCAGGACCATTTTTCCGAACATGTGTTCGATGATATAAAATCTTTTCTATAATAAAAAAGGTCTTTATTTATTTTAGGTTACTCTAAAGTTTAATGTCTCGTGGGCGTCATGTATGAGAGCCATTGATAAACATTTACCTAAGTCAATGCTCGTACCTAACCTCCTAGCCTCACTACATATTATTAGGGTTAGGTAACTTGTGAGTAATTCATGTTCTCCAACACTCTCAGCAATATCCTTAGGAACGCCCCGTTGTACCCAACCTACTCTGGGTATGTTTAAGGCTGTGTCTAGGATATTTAGGATCTTAATTAGTAACGATGACACCAATATGTGGAATAGGCTAACTTAAAAACTTATTAGTAAAATTCGCGGATCCGACGAGAGATGTTACCTGAGCTTAATGAATTAACGAGAGATTATTTAGTGAGATTAATTAATAAATTCAAATTAAAGCCCAAAAGGAGACTTAGTCAGCATTTCGTTATTGAACCAACTCTCATAAAGGACGTTATTAATCATGTAGAACCAAACTTAAGGGTCCTCGAAATAGGTACTGGCATTGGTGTACTCACTTACTACTTGGCTAAGGTATCGTCTAATGTTGTGAGTATCGAGATTGATGGAAACCTTGTTAAAATTGCTGAGAGGATCTTGAGAGGCGTTAATAACGTATCTATTATTCAGGGAGATGCCTTAAGTGTGCCTTGGCCTTCGGTAGATGCTATTGTTTCAAACGTCCCTTACTCCATAACCTCGGCATTAATAATAAGGATAATTAGGGAGGGAGTGCCTAGGGCCTTGTTAACGATACAGAGGGAGGTTGCTAATAGACTCCTCAGTGGTCCTGGTGGTGATGATTATGGTAGATTAAGTATAGTAACTCAATGTCACTACATGGTAGAGTTATTGGGCATTTATTCACCTGACTCGTTTTATCCAAGCCCTGAGGTTTATTCATCACTAATAATGATGACTAGGAGAAATCCTTGTTATTGGGATTTGGAGGTTCTTGAGTTGGTCACTAACATGCTCTTTAGGCATAGGAATAGGGTCGTTAGGTGGGTTCTTAATAAGTACCTGGGTCCTGAGGCCGTAAGTGAGGCAGTTAAGGGTGGTGTTGATGTGAATGCTAGGGTGAGGCAGTTGGGTGTTAATGATGTTGTAGCAATTATAGAATCCTTGAGACCATATATGGATAAGATAAGGGCCTTAGTTAATAGTTCAGGAGATTAGGCGTTCATAACAATGCTAAGAAGGTCTCTAGCAGCAATTACATTAGGGAAGATTTCGGATGCCTCGTAGGAAAGAACTTCTGGGTCAGGGTACCTATTACTTATATGTGTTAATATTAATTTATCAACACCAGTCTCTTTAGCTATAGACGCAGCGTCAATTGACCTTGAGTGACCTTGATTCCAGACTAAGTTTCCATCCTCATCGGCTGAGAATGTAGAATCATGTATTAAGAGCTGGGCGTCCTTAGCTATGCTAACCACATTCTTGGTTGGAGCAGTATCACCAGTGTACACGAGTTTCATGATTCCGCTGGATGTAACATTAACTACATCCTCAGGTTTCACAATCCTACCGTCATCTAGTACTACTACGTAACCCATGTGTAACTTCTTCCAATAAGTCACGGGTATTCCAAGTTCCCTGGCTCTCTCAGGATTGAACTTACCTGCGTAAGTCCTCCAGGTCAGGGCGTAGGCGCAGTCAGGTACTGTGTGTTTGGCTGAGATGCACTGTAGATTAAAGCCCTCCTCATTAATCACATCCTTAATTTCATCAGTGGGTTCAACCTCATATACCCTAACAGTAAAGGATGGATCACCAACGATCTCCATGGAACTCTTTACGAAATTTAAAACGCCTCGAGGTCCACTAATTACGAGGTCCTCCTTCCTGCCTAGCATTGCCATGGTTGCCAGCAGACCTGGTAATCCAAACACATGATCCCCATGTAAGTGTGTAATGAATATATGCGTTATTTTCAGTGGACTAACACCAACCTCAAGCAACCTATATTGAACACCCTCACCAGCATCGAGTAGTATCCTCCTATTACCATCTTCAATGAATATGGCTGGTAGAAATCTATCCTTACCTGGGATCCCCGCTCCCGTGCCTAAGAATGTGGCTTTAATAATCATCCTAAATTAATAATTCGAGTTCATTTAAATATGAAACTAATTTAATTATTAAAATTAAATGAATAATATAGATGACGTAGATATTAAGGAGATCACTAAGAACTTTAGGTTGAGCTATAGTAAGGACGGAGTAGTAATGTACGTAATACCCAGAGAAGATGCTAAACCATTAATGGCTAAGGGTTTACCAACAAGTAATGAAGATATGATACTCTATGGAACGAGAATAATCCTCCACATACCCTGTGATGGTACTATTTACGGCAGACACCTAATTCAGTTGGATTATGCATTGTGGGGTGTTTACGTAGTAACTACAGTTAGGGATTGCAAGATTAGTATTGATTGGAACGAACAAGGCATAAGTACGGGGATTGACTTAAGGGATTATGAAGCATTGTTGATTATTGTGAGATTGATGGGACTGAGCAGACGTAGGGCTAGGCCTAGTAGTGACGTGCTAAGAATCATGAGGATTCTGGGCATTTGGGGTAAATTATTATACTCTGATCTGGGCCGAGAAATACAGGTCTTTGGTATTGTGAAGGGGCCTAGTTATTCATCTCAGGGTGATTGTGTGATTGAGGTGGTTATTGGTAATTGGAGGCTTTCGTTTATTGGCTGCGGTTTTGTTCTCAAGGATTGTGTTAATAATGTTCAATTTCTAATAATCACTAACATAGGGGGTATAATCGTTAGTCGGTATTATCCTTCATTGGGTTACTGGTATGAGTTAGGTAGAGTGAGGGGTTTCGATAGGTACTTCATTGCCTTAAAAGGTTAGACCTGCATGCTTTAGGAATATGGAGTTTAAGCGTGGGCTGTCGAGCATCATCATATTACTAATCATGTACATTCTGAACTCCTTAAGTATTAATTGAGTGTATAGACTAATGAGCGCTCTTGCTGCATCATCCTCATCTACATTAACATGGTACTGTTTTCCAGTCTTCTTAACCCAGTCGAGGCATATGTCATGGCTTGGGCACACATTTCTGCACTCATGCGTATTTGATGTTGGTGTTAACATTATGAATCTATGGGCCTTCATGTCGATGAAAGCTCCGTAATTCGCAGGTATTAATATCCTCATACTATTCCCATTAACATCAAGCTTAAAGCCGAGGTATACTATGGCTGATGGCACGTAGTATATCCTATTAGCCTCCCTACTTAGCCCGATAGCCCTGACCTCCTCATTATTTAACTGTCTAACCCATCCGAAATCCTCAAGCATCTTAACGTGCCTATGAACAATGCCCTTAAGAACTCCTAATTCCTGAGCAATCGATGTTACAGTCATTGGACCCCTACTCAACATATTCATTATTTTAATCCTCATGTCATTACTCATCAATGCCTCAAAGGACTCAATAGGTAAAATAACCACTGACTTAACATTCATTCTAAAGAGATCCAAGCCCTCTAGCGTGCTTATCTTAATCATCCTATTCCTTAGGATTTAACATGAAGAGTAAGTTTAAAACTCTATTTCGGCAGATTTTAAGAAGGAATAAGGGGCTCGGTGTTTTAATGTGGAGAGTTAGTATTAATAGAATTGAAAGAAGTAGGGAAATAATTAAGATAAATGGCGATACACCTCAGGTTGGAACGCTAGCCTTTGGAATCGTAGATAGAGGTACAAACATAATAGAGGTTAGACCAACAACCCTATGCCCGCTCTCTTGCATATACTGCTCAGTCAATGCAGGCCCAAACTCAACTAATAGATGGGCTGAGTTTATCGTGGAGCCCGACGCCCTAGTAAGTGCGTTAGAGGAGGTTGTTAGGTTTAAGGGGGTTAATGATGCCGAGGCTCATATAGATGGTATGGGAGAGCCTGGAGTCTATCCTCACTTGGTCAAGTTGATTCGTGAGATTAAGTCAATAAGTGGTGTAGCTAGGGTCTCAATGCAGACAAGGCTTTATATGCTAAGTGAAGATTCCCTTAAGGAGTTAGCCGAGGCTGGCCTAGATAGGATAAATCTAAGCATTGATTCTCTAAATCCCGAACTTGCGAGAAAAATAAGTGGAGCGCCTTGGTATAATGTTAACCGTGTAATGGAACTAGCAGCTAAGGCCGTTGAGCTTGGTATAAACGTTATTGCTTCACCGGTCTGGTTACCTGGTATTAATGATATTGACATGATTGATATTATTAAGTGGGCAAGCAATACAGGATTTGGTGGTAAATTACCACCGGTCCTAATTCAGAAGTATATACCTCATAAGAGGGGTAGGAAGGTCAGGGTTAGAGTCATGACTTGGCATGATTTTTGGAGTATGTTAAAAGACCTTGAGAAGGAGCTAGGTATAAGGTTGACTGTAACTAATGAAGAGTTAAACATTCATAAGGCACCGCAGTTACCCAAGCCCTTTAGGGTTAATGAGGATGTTAAGGTTAGGATTATAGGCAGGGGGTTAATTAAGGGTGAGTTCCTGGGCATAGTTCAGCCATTAAGAGGCTCTGCGATTTATGATAGGGCAATAACCGTAATAGCAGAGCCACATCTTGAGAGAGTTATAATGAATAGCCAGGTTAGGGTTAGGATTATCGAGAATGGGAATAATATATACATTGGTAGGTTGGTTTAGTTATTTAGTTATTTACTACTATATTGATTATTTATAAATTATTTAAGAAACACTTAATTAATACAGTCACTAGTGTTAGTGATGGTTAGTAGAGTTGCTATTATTTCAGGGAGCGGGCGCGGTATTGGCAGGGCTATAGCCATTAGATTAGCCAAAGAGGGTTTTGGCGTTGTTGTGAACTATAAGAGGCATGATGAGGAGGGTGAGGAAACGATGAGGCTAATTAAGAACGTGAATGGCGAGGCAATGATGGTTAAGGCAGATGTGGCCACCGCTGATGGGGCAAAGACTGTCATTAATGAGGCGATTAAGCAGTGGGGTTCTGTGGACATTCTCGTTAATAATGCAGGTCTTGGTATAATGATGCCCTTCGTAGATGTGGATGAAGAGTTATGGGATAAGATAATAAATACAAACCTAAAGTCGGCATACCTACTTAGTAGATTTGCTATACCCCATATGGTAAAGAGGGGTTGGGGTAGGATAATAAACATAAGCTCAATAGAGGGCATAATAGGCGCTGCCTACAATGTGCCCTATGCAACAGCCAAGGCAGCCTTAATAGGCTTCACGAAAGCCCTCGCAGCTGAATTAGCCCCATATGGCATTACAGTGAATGCCATAGCGCCTGGTCTCGTTAGAACTAAAATGGGCATGAGCCTACTCCAGGTGCTAAATATTAAGGAGGAGGAGTGGATTAGGAGTAGTACGTTGACTGGTAGGCTTATAGAGCCTGAGGAGATTGCTGAGACCGTGGCCTTCCTAGTGAATGATTTGGCTAAGAATATAACGGGGCAAGTCCTTGTGGTAGATTCCGGAATATCAATATTACCTGCCTCAAGGCACCTAGCTAATGCGCTAGGGCAGTGACAAAACGCATTCAAGACTCAAAAGGCCACTGCTCCTCTCTATACGCCATATCCCAAAAACATATATTCATAGATACTTGCCTGCCTGAAGATCGATAGTAATTTATTGAATTCTCTCATTAAATAGTCACTAGCTCTATCAATTATGCCTCTTAAATCATTGACTATTCTCTCGTAATCAAGGCTTAGGTAAACCCTTGCCCAGTCCCTATAAACATCAATAGGATTGGCCTTAAGCCTCTCTGCATGATACCTTGCAATCTCAAGGTAAGTCCAATAGCATGGTAATATTGCCACTAAACCCTCATATGGTGTCCCTAGAGTACATGTATTTAGTAGGAAGTTCATATACGCTGTATTAGTGGGGCTTGGTTTGATCTTAATAATATCTTCAAGCCTTAAGTCAAGTCTATTGAGTAATTTATTATAGTTCTCAAGTTCTGTTGTAACATCAGCCAGGGCTAGCTCGAGTACTGTTCTCATTACCTGTGGATCTTCAAGTTTAGACACAATTATTGCTTGACACTTGGTTAATGTTATTAGGTAATTATAGTCTTGAATCACGTAAAAATTAAACTTATTCATGGGCAGCGAACCGTTAAATAATTCTATGACAAATGAGTGATTAAGTATCCTACTCCAAATATCGTTGGAGGAGGATCTCAATAATTCTGTAATCCCTGAACCCACAATAATTATAATCGTTTATCCCCCTATATAAAATTCATTACCTCTTACTATTACTCCTCTTTTCACTTAATGATTCCCTTAATGCCTTTATGAGCTCTGCAGAGACCTCGTTCTGTCTGTCCATGAATTTTGCATAAATCTTTCTGGCCTCATCCTTAAAGGTGAACAGTACGTCGTTGGGCTTTAGAGAACCCTTCGTTATTTCCATCAGGGCCTTCTCCATACGTGATCTAAACCAAGGATCAATTAATTCCTGACCAGTCCTACTCAATATGCTTATTACCGCCTTACCGAGAGGCGTTGGTACACATTGCTTATTTCTAATCCTGAAGTATCCACGGATTACGTTTGTGTGTATGTGATCCTGCATTGTGGCATCAGTCCCAATGCCATACCTTTTCATTAATCTTAATAACTCAGACTCAGAGAGGTATGGTGGCGGTTCCGTCTCCCTCTCCTCAATCCACGCCTTTATTATCTTCAGTTCCTCGCCTTGCTTAAGCCTCGGCAAAACTCTCTCATTGGGTTCCTCGAATGGATAAATCTCTAAGTAACCCCTACTGATTATCCTTAAACCATTTGTCCCAAATCTGTGTCCAGCAACCTCAAGAACTATTCTCTGCCTCTCCACAATGGCTGGCGGACTAAGAGTCGCTAGAAAATGTCTCACTACTAGGTCGTAAATCCTCCAATACCTCTCATTCTTAAAGTACTTAAGTAATTCCTGCCTCGTGGTGCCCCTCGTTGGGTATATTGGTGGGTGCGCTCCGTCATTACTATCACCATGAGTTGGCCTTATTAGTGCTCCCAATAACGATTTAGCATAGTCTCCATACTCGCTACGGGTTAATTCGAGCAATATATGCTTGAGGTTTAAGGATTGTGGGTAAATATTTGTCTCGGTCCTTGGGTACGATATATAACCATGCCTATACAACTCCTCGGCAATGTCTAAGGCCGCCTTAGGCCTAATGTTGAGGAACCTACTAGCCCTTCTCTCAAGTTCTATCGTGTCGAGGGGTATTGGTGGATTTAGGGGTTCTTCTTTATAGTTAGCCATGGTCACCTTAGCCATGCCACTACTCTTCACAAGATCCAAAACTTTCTCTGCTTCATGTCTGTCTTTAAATGAACCATCGTGATTTAGAGTTAATTCTTTGCCGTTTGCATTAACAGTTATGCGTATCTCATAATACTTCTCAGGCTTGAAATTCTCTCTTTCTAGTGCTCTCTGAACTACTAGGTTAAGTACTGGTGTTTGGCATGGCCCATAACTCAGGAAACTACCCCTGGGTAATGCTTTTCTGTCTACTTTCTCGACGCTTATGGTTAATGTTCTCGTAAATACGGCACCTAGTGTTAGGTCTAGAATCATCCTCGTGAATACTCTCTTTGCAAGTCCTGGGTTTAAAGTTGATGGTGAATTGAAAGCCTCGACGATATCATCCTTAGTCACTGCCGAGAATAGAACCCTCTTAAATATGGCTCCTGGGTTGGAATTCCTAATTACTAACATGGCCTCGTATGCTATGGCCTCACCCTCAGGGTCTGCATCAAGGGCTAAGTAAACGATCTTAGCATTGGAGCCTTGGTTAATTAAGGCTCTCACGTAGTTCACATTTTCCTCTCTAATCATTAGTATGGGATCCACGTCGAATAATTTCGAGGGTTCTACTGAGTACCACCTATTCATATTCTCAGGGAAATCGACATTCATTATATGACCCCTAAGTCCAATGCTCACCCACTGTTGGTTATTCCTCACGAACCAGTAAGTCTTAATATTATTTATCTTCCTAACATCAACATTACCTTGGGCTAGGTACTTGGCTATTGCTCTAGCCACTGAATCCTTTTCTGCAACAACTAGGGAACCAATTGCCATTATTCTAACCCAATTATTTTCTCGAAACATTTATTAACTTATTAAATAACTAAGTTGATAACCAACGGTGTAATAACATGAGCGAAAAGAAACCAGAGGAGAAGCAGGGTAGGAGACCACCATACCAGCAACAATACCCAGCCTATCCACCCCCACCACCTCCGCCTCCACCATACCCTACCGTACCGCCTCCATACCCACCCCCACCACAGTATAGAACACAACCACAAGTTCCACCACAACCATATACACAGCCTTATCAATTACCACCAAGACCTACACCACCAAGCAGACCTATTCAACAACCAAGAATTGAGGAATTGACACCAAACGTTAGTAAGATAGTACTTTACGTAGGAATACCCTTGGCATTAATAGCTATGGTCTTTACCATCACGTTCATGGTACTATTCCCAACT
This sequence comes from Vulcanisaeta sp. AZ3, assembly GCA_000960865.2. Taxonomy (GTDB): domain Archaea; phylum Thermoproteota; class Thermoprotei; order Thermoproteales; family Thermocladiaceae; genus Vulcanisaeta. Next base: position 8,641 of record JZWU02000006.1, read on the forward strand.
GCAAATGATGCATATGCACCCTACTCCTCAATAGCATTTATGGCATCCTTAATAGCCATAGCTGCAGCCTTAATAGTGAGCTTCGTGGCTATGTACCAAATAGCCATGGGACTTGATAAGAAGTTCGAATATATATTAAGAACTATGAGACAGCAATCCGTAACTCAATCCGTACAAGTAGCTCCGCCCGCTCAGCCACAGTACGCGGCACCGCAACCTCCACCAACACCAGAGAGATTATTTGCACCTGCGCCTAGACCGCAACAACTACAAAAATCACAACCACCGCAACAGCAGGAACAGACAACAACGCCTCCTGGTGTAAATGAGGAAGGTAAGAAGCAAGGTGAGGATGAGGAGTTTAGTGAGGAGTAATCATTAGTCTATTGATTAATTCATCCTCGTTTATTATTGAATACTTACTGAAGTAATTCTCGAGGATCCTCATAAGCTCACCCTCACGAAATCTCCTATCCATGAGTATTACCAAGGCTCTATCACCCTCAGACCTGAAGGCTCTACCTACGGCCTGCTTAATCTTCACAATGGCTGGCCATTGATAAGTCGACTCCCATGCTAATCTCTTATCACCGAGCCTTGCCGCAAGTATATCCATAACCTCATCTAAATACTCATTAGGCTCTGGGTAGGGTACGCCAACGATGATTATCATACCAAGTAGATTCTCAGTGCCAAGCCTATACTCAACACCCTCAACTAACTTACCTCCTGCCACAGCCATGATTAATCTCTTACGATCTCTCCTCAATTCCGTAATTAAATTATCAACCGATGTATTACCCAGCTCCATTATATACCTGACACTCGGATCTAAGTACTTTCTAACAGCCTTCAGGACTGCATATGATGGAAATATTGAGAGTATCGCCTTGTCCAATGAGTAGGCCTTGTAAATCCTACTCAAGACTCTTGCTATTTTCATGTACTCTTCCTCATCCCTCTCTGTATATCTCGTAGTTACACCATCATATACAAGAACATCATAATTCTCAGGCCTCACATAATCCCTAAATCCAACCCTATATTCCGCAATTTCTTTCTTTATCCCAAGCATACTTGTTATGTAATCCCTGGGTGGTAATGTACCACTCATTAATACGACACCTCCAGCCTCATTGATTATAGGCCCACTTATTATTGATGGATCGATGCACTTATTAATCAGAGAGACGCCTTGCTCCTCTCTGGCCAGGAAAATACCAAAACCACTCACCTTACTTAATACGGCCCTGTGAAATTCAAGTACCCGAGATAAGGGAGTATATGGTATTGGCACACCAGCGCTCCTCTTCTTCCTAATAACTTCGTAATATGCTTCAGTTATTGCTGGAAGGTCCTCAAAAAACTGTAATACATCACCAAGCTCCAGCGAAGCCATAGTTTCTTCCTCAAGGACCTTACTAAGCCTAACCATGTATGTTTGCAACCCCTTGAGTACCCTTAATGCTCTATTCCTCAATTCCTCATCATCGACAAATCTCTTAACCTCCATCATGGAGGCAATAATGGACGTAAGTGATAGGCTCACTGTATTGAGGTTAGTGATAGCCTCGGGCAGGTTATGGGCTTCATCAATTATTAAGATAGTGTTTCTAAGGTCTATGTTTATTGTTTCTGGTTTATATATGCTAAATACGTAGTAATACGTCATAACACCAACCCCAGCCCTAAGGAGGTATTCTCTGGATGCCTCGTAAGGGCATACACCCAGTGAGCATAGCGAAGATATATAACTATTAACGTTGTCGGCATTCTCCGTGACCTTAAACATTACATCATTAATGTCTACCTTCCCAACTCTTACGTAATATGGACACCCACCGCTAGACCTGAGAAACCTACATTCTCCGAGAAACTCATCATAGGGCAATTTGCGAGTACTAGCCATGCAGCACATGTCAGGTCTATTCCTAATTATGGCATAATCAACACCAACACCTTTATTCCTCAACCTACGTAACTCCCTAATTGGAGCTTGAGCCTCATTCTTAGTCCTAACTAAAAATAAGACTTTAACGCCACTCTCCTCGGAGTAGGCCAGAGACGCAGCAAGGGCGCTAGCTGTCTTGCCGACACCCGTAGGAGCCTCGATTAAGGCAATCTTATTGCTGGTTAGAGCATCGTAGATTGACTTAGCAATCTCCCATTGATATCGTCTAAACGCTGTGTATGGGAAGTACTTCCTAATTAGTGAGGCGGTGCCTGACATTAAGTCAGTGATTAATTTCTGGTAATTAGCTTATAAAGCATATGAATGGATGTTACGCATTTATAAGCGCCTCAGTTAATAAATGCTGAATAATGAGTACCACTAGGATTAACTTAGGCAGGTTAAAGCCCACAAGGACCATATCCGGCGTGGTCCCAGTGGCCATTATGGTTGCTCCTGTAGCATGCCCATTCAACTGTACATACTGCCCTGGAGGAATTAAGACTAATACTCCAAAGTCTTACCTCCCAGACTCACCAGTAGTGTTAAGGGCTTCACCACTGAATTATGATCCTTATAGGCAAGTGGTCGCTAGGATAAAGCAGTACGAGGCACTGTATCATCCGGTCTCTAAAGTTGAGTTAATAGTTATGGGTGGTACAATAACCTCGCTGCCTGAGAAGTATCTTGAGTGGTTTGTTGGTAATGCCATTAAAGCTGTGAATGATTACCTCCTAATTGGGCAAGGCTCTGTTGGCGATGTGGATGTTGAGGCTGAGCATAGGCGGAATGAGAAGGCTAGAGTTAGAGTTGTGGCGTTAGAGTTAGAGACAAGACCAGACTTTGCTAGGCCAAAGCACATAGACCTCATGCTTAAGCTTGGTTTTACTAGGATTGAGGTTGGTGTTCAATCAATATACGACGATGTCCTCAGAAGGGTTAAGAGAGGTCATGGAGTGAAAGAGACCGTAAATGCAACTCAGTACTTAAAGGACGCTGCCTACAAAGTTTGCTACCACATAATGCCTGGATTACCTGGCTCTGACCCAGATAGAGACTTAGAGATGATTAAGACAATATTTAACGACCCAAGATTTATGCCAGACTGTATTAAGGTTTATCCAACATTCGTAGTAAGAGACACGGAGCTATATGAGGAATGGTTAAGGGGCCTCTATAGAAGTTATGATGAGGAGACTTGGCGTTGGCTATTGGCTAGGATAATGGCCTTAATACCCAGGTGGGTCAGGGTTATGAGGTTTGGTAGGGATATACCACTCCATTGGGTTGTTGATGGGCCTAGGATTGGGAATATGAGAGAGGTTGTGTTAAGTGAGATGGATAGATTAGGCTTGAATTGTGTGGAAATTAGGTGCCGTGAGGTTGGTCATAGGTATATAAAGAGGGGATTAATACCGAAGCCAAGGACCTTGAGGATTAATAGGATTGATTATGATGCATCTGGTGGGCATGAAGTATTTCTCGAAGCTATTGATGATGAGGATACACTCTATGGAATACTCAGACTTAGGATACCCAGCGATAATGCCCATAGGCCTGAGGTGAGGATTGGTAGATCAGCTTTGATTAGGGAGTTGCATGTCTATGGGCCTGAACTACCCGTGGGTAGCAGGATGATGGAACCCCTCTGGTGGCAGCATAGGGGTATTGGTAAGGCTTTGATGGCTAAGGCAGAGAACATAGCCTTACACGAATTCAATGCATATAGGATGCTCGTAATATCTGGAGTGGGTGTTAGGGAGTACTACAGGGCGCTTGGTTATAGGAAGTATCCAAGTAGCTTTTACATGTTTAAAAACTTGAAGAAGTCAATACTTAGCGAAATGGAAATAAGCATAGAAATGCCCCGAAGCCTTAGTAAGGAGGAGTTAATAACTGGTTGATACATAACTATTTGGGGTTAATTACATAGCCTTTATTTGGCCTTATTGTTATCCTCACCTAATTATGGGAGGATTGAGAGTTGGGGTTGGCCAAGTTAGGAGGTTCAGTCATTTTAGGGAGGGGGTTGATTGGTTGAGGGATTTAATTAAAGGGTTGATTGCTGACGTTATCGTATTACCTGAGAATTGGATTGGAGTTAAAGTACTTAGTAAGAGCGAGTTTGATGAGTATGTCGATTTATTAAGAGAATTAAGTAGTGAGGTTGGCAGTATTATTATTGGTGGCTCTGCATATGTGGACTTAGGCGGTAGAACCATCAGTATATGCCCTATTGTGAGTAGTAAGGGCTTGATTAATTACTCAGAGAAGATTAGGCCTTCGAGAGCTACAGGCGAGAGATTAAGCGTCAGTGGTGGTAGTAGGTTAGGTGTTATTGATCTTGGTGATTGGAGGGTTGGTTGTGTAGTATGTATTGATGCTATGTATCCAGAGATAACTAGGGCGTTAGCAAGGCATGGAGTTGATATTATTGTGAATCCGAGCTCCATAAGTGTTGATAGGGCTCAATTATGGAGGAGCTTAGGGCTAATTAGAGCCTTCGAGAACTCTGCATACTTTGCATCGGCCATGGGCACTGGGTATAAGTATCCGGATGGCCGTGATGTCCTTGGAGGTAGTTTTATAGCGTCGCCTAATGGTGAATACGTACTTACTGTGGAATTAGGTGCGGAGGGTCTGTACACAGTTAATCTTAATCATGAAGAGATAGAGTACGCAAGGGCTAGGAGAGGATATATAGAGGATTTAATCAATGATTACTTAAGCAAAGTTCAGGTGAGTATTGTTGAGGCTTGATTCTGTTAATAATAAAAAAGCGCCAGTAATCAATGAAGTACGTGAAGGCTGTCGTTCTTAAAGGACCTAAAGACTTGTCCGTTGAGGATGTACCCATACCTAACATGCAGGGCTGGGCATTAGTGAAGGTAGAGCTTGTTGGCATTTGCGGCACGGATAAGGCATTCTACGTTGGTACATATCCACTGCTCAAGAAGCCGTTAATCCCTGGACATGAGGTTGTGGGTATTGTTGTTAAGGGACCTAAGGAATTAGTGGGTAGGAGGGTGGTTAGTGAGATTAATTTCCCCGATGGAACTTGCGAATACTGCAGGGCTGGACTCTATACTCATTGTCCAAATAGGAAGACTCTAGGCATAGATTTTGATGGCGGCATGGCTGAGTACTTCGTGGCACCATCCATAGCTCTGCACATATTCAATGGACTGTTTGAACTAGGCATATTCGTGGAGCCCCTCGCTGCTGTACTAAACTCCTTTAGTCAATTCCCAATAAAACCAAATAATAAGGTTGCCGTAATAGGTACGGGTAATCTAGCTCAATTAACGGCTCAGGTGGTTAGGCACCTTGGTGTATCTAGAGTCGATGCCATTATAAGAAGGGGTAGTAAGAAGGCTGAGCTTATGAGTAAGTACGTAGATTCCTTAGTTGAGGAGCCTAAGGATCAGTATTACGACATAGTTGTAGAAGCGTCAGGTGATCCGAATGCATTAGATTTAGCAGTTAGGATTGTTAAGCCTAGGGGTTTCGTTCATTTAAAGTCCACGCCTGGCTCATCGTCAATCTTTAACGCTACATTAGCGGTGGTTAAGGAGACCAGGATAGTAGGTACTAGATGCGGAACGTTTAATGAGTTCGACGAGGCCATTAGACTCCTCACAAACGGTATTGTTAAACCTAAGCTTGACGCCATATATCCACTGGATAAAGCTAAGGATGCCTTTGAATTCGCCGTTAATGAGAGACCTACCAAGGTCGCCCTTAAGCCATAATGCATGCTTGTTAATCTAGTTAGAAATATATTCTAATTAAATATAATTTCTAAGAAAGCTTTAAGAAAACACTCGAAAAGATCATTAAGTGATGGATCTAAGCCTTAGTAGCGAGGAGATCATTAATAATTATAAAGATGAATTAACAGATGCTGAGATATATGCAGCTCTAGCTAAAATTGAAAGAAACGAGAAGTTGAGAGAAGAATTAACTAAGTTGTCGCAGTATGAATCTGGACATGCAGAATTCTGGAGAGATGTAGCCAGAAAGGTAGGTGTTGATGTGAGTAATGTGAGACCTTCGAGATTCACAATATTAACATCAATGTTGATCAGGCGACTATTTGGGCTTGGTTTTCTCGTTAAGCTTAGAGAGAGTGCTGAGATTGAGGCCATTAGGAGGTATGGTGAATTAATTAGTAGGAGAGCCCTTGGGCCATATACTGAGAAGCTTAGGGCTATACTTCTGGATGAGGTAGCCCATGAGGAGGTCTTTAAGGAGGAAGCTTCGAGGTTTGAGGCATTCATAAATAATATTAGGGATGCTATGTACGGTATGAGTGATGGTCTCGTGGAGGTGCTTGCGGCAGTCGCGGGTTTAGCTCCTGTTGTTGCTAACCCACTGTTAATAACACTTGCTGGGTTAATAGTTGGTGCTGCTGGGACTCTCTCTATGTCTGTTGGCGCCTACATGTCCACCAAGGCCCAGAGAGATATTAGAGAGACGAGACTCTCAAAAGTCGATATAGAACTAGAGAATTTGAATCTAGAAGATAGAGTTAGGAGGGTTAGAGATGCGTTAGTTGAGCTTGGTATTGATGAACAAAGGGCATCGAACACAGCACCGAACTTGGCCGAAAGTGTTGATATTAGTAAGAGAATTGTTGGAATTAATGAAGTTGGAGTCTCTAAGGAAGCTCTCGAAAGCCCTGGCAAGTCAGCCTTGTACACAGGGTTATTTTATTTAATTGGAGCATTACTCGTAGTTGCTCCATTCCCTATCGTTGGGCGTATTATTGGTAATATAGGTTCATTGTATATATCGATAGCGATTGTGGCCGCAGCCCAGGCAATCAGTGGATTGTTAACAGCCATATCAGGCAGTGGTAAGATAAGTAGGACAATGCTCATTAACATAGCCCTATCTCTAGGCGCCGCTGCAGCCACATACACAATAGGAACAATAGCACACGAGCTACTTCACGTAGCAATAACATAAAATTAACAGCTCAAGCTGCTTTGATTTTAAGCAAGAGGAGTTGTTTATTTATGCTTTAGGTATTGAATGGAGTTCTATAATTCTTCTTTCTCTCCTCATATTCTTGGAAATCCTTCTTAACCCTATCGTATGTGAACTTACTAATCCTACCCTCCTTATAAGCTTCCTCGATTACCTTTACACTCTTCTCCTCAAGCCTATCAATTATTGGTATCCTGACACCCTTCTCCCTGGCAACCATAAGTGACCTTGGATAACCAGCATGGGCATGCCTAACAACACCACTACCTGGATCAACAGTAAATACCCTGAGAGCCCTCTCCTCGGCTAACTCAGTTCCGTCAACTACCATGCCGAAACCCGCATGTATAGCATAACCAATGCCCACACCACCACCGTGGTGGAAACATGTCCAAGTAGCTCCCGCTGCTATGTTTAAGGCATAATTAAGTATGGGCCAATCACCAATAGCATCACTACCATCCAACATCCCCTCAGTCTCCCTGAATGGTGAAGCCACAGAACCACTATCGAGATGATCCCTACCAAACCATATAGGACCACTCAACTCTCCCTTCCTAACCATCTCACTAACCACCTTACCGAAGAGAGCCCTCTCCCCATAACCTAGGTATACAACTCTAGCCGGCAGTCCCTGGAACTTAACATATTGATGAGCAGCCCTAATCCACCTAGCAAGCCTTGCATTTCTCTCAAACAATGTCAGTAGGACGTCGTCGAGTTTATATATGTCGTTTGGATCACCAACAAGACTTGTCCATCTAAACGGCCCACGTCCCTCCTCAAAGAGCGGCCTCATGTACTCCATTTGCCCAGGTATCTTAAACGCATCCTCAACACCCGCATCATATGCTTGCTTCCTCAGGTTATTCCCATACTCAAAGGTTACGGCACCACGTCCCTGTAACTCAAGCATTAACTGCACATGTCTCTTCATGCTCTCCTTGGCCATGGTTATGTATTTCTCTGGATCACTTCTCCTCAATTGCTCTGCCTGCTCTATTGTCAATCCTTGAGGGACGTAGGAGAGCGGATCGTGAGCTGGCGTTTGATCTGTCAGTATGTCAGGGACTATGTTATCCCTAATTAACCTCTCTAAGAGATCCACGGCATTAGCTAAAACACCAATACTCGTGGCTTGCCTCCTTTCCTTCGCATCCAGCGCCATGTCAATAGCCTTATCAATACTATCCGTCCACGTGTCCAGATAACCAGTCTCAATCATTCTCTTTATCATCCTAACATCAACATCAGCAATAAGACCAACACCACCAAGCATCTTTATGGCTAGGGGTTGAGCACCACCCATATTACCAAGACCAGCACTAACAACCAACCTACCCTCTAAGGAACCGCCGTAATGTCTATCAGCCGCAGCCCCTATGGTCTCATAGGTACCTTGTAAAATTCCCTGAGTACCTATATAAGCCCAGCAACCTGCAGTCATTTGATGAAAACTTATTAAGCCCTTAGCCTCCAGATCCCAGAATACCTTCCAATCGGCCCACTTAGGCACAAGCATGGCATTGCTCATCAAAACCCTAGGTGCATGCTTACCTAGCCTCCAAATAGCTACAGGCTCACCACTCTGAATTATTAAAGTATCCTCACTATCCATAGTCAATAGGGAATCAACTATAGCCTCAAAATCATCCCAATTACGAGCAGCCTTACCCGTACCACCATAAACAATCAAGTTCTTAGGATCCTTAGCCACCATAGGATCAAGAACATGAAAAAGCATGCGCAAGGGCCCCTCTAACTGCCAATCCCGACTATGGACATGGAGTTCAAGCCCCTTAATGGCTCTAACAGTTCTCGTCTCAGGGTCATAATAACCCGCGGATATTAATTCTTCAATGGGCCTACCCCTATACCTACTGGGGACGCTCATCAATTAGTCATAAATTAATTACCCTTTAAGTATTTACTTTAGGTATTTAATGATGTTCACCTAAGGTATTTATATTATTGAGCCATTATTTAAGTTAAATTAATACTTTATTGATATACACGGTACATACTTACGCACAAACCAATCACTCTATAGAATATAGGTAATGCTTAAAAATAGGCTGTGTACGAGGTTCATGTATGGTGGATAAACTGGAACACTAAAAACCAATAATTGGCGTAATGTAGTTGGTTCAATGTTGGGTTGGGGACTTGATGCTTATGACTATGTCGCCTATGCCTTCGTTGCGCCAATACTGAGGGATCTATTCTTCAGCTTTCTCGGTCCTCTAGCGTCTTTAATTGCTACATTGGCATCGTTCAGTCTCTCATTAATTGTAAGACCTATTGGTGGTATATTCTTCGGTAATCTAGCCGATAAAATCGGTAGGCGTTTGGTACTATACATAACAATGCTTGGTGCAGGTCTCTCCAGCTTCCTAATGGGCTTCCTACCAACCTACGCTCAAGCCGGTATCCTATCAATAGTGCTTTTGCTTATTATTAGATTTGCTGTGGGTCTCTTCCTGGGCGGTGAATATTCGTCAAGCGGTATTATGAGCGTGGAGAGCGTGGCTAGATGGAAAGGACTTGCAAGTGGTATAATGCAAGCAGGCTTTGATTTGGGTATCTTTGGTGCTACATTTACATACACCATGGTCGCCACATTCATGCCGAATGAACTTTCCACTATTGGTTGGAGGATTGTGTTTTGGAGCGGCATTATAACCACAGCCATAGGATTCCTATTCAGGAGAAGGTTCTTGAGCGAATCCATGGAGTGGGTATCAGTAGAGAAGGTTAGGTCGCCATACAAGCAATTATTCACTAGATACTGGTTCTCCTTAGTAGTGGTTCTATTAGCAACCATGGGATTTCTATATGAGTATTACGTAATGCTAGAGTTATCACCTTTCGTATTACAGACTGTACTTGCATATTCACCTGCCCTTGCTGGATTAATACTTACGGTGCTCTCAGCATCAGATGCTCTAGGCAGTGTGATGGGTGGTGTATTTGTTGATTTATTCGGGGGGTCTAGGAGAGCTCTCTTGATCACTGCAATCATATTACTGGCCCTCATATATCCGACTATGTATGGAATATTGATACTCCGCAACGGTTGGTTAGTACTACTTTGGGACTTCATAGCCGTACTGCCTGTTGGAGTTATGCAGGTTTATATTTACGATCTATTCTCAACCAATGTTAGGGCAACGGCAGCCGGGCTTGCATATAACGGCGGTACTTGGCTTGCAGCATGGGCCGCCATAATAACGACAATGATGGCTGGCGCCGCAACAACACCAAAGCCTTGGTTATCAGCAATTATCATAAATACTGTGCTTGGCGCTGCGCTGATAATGTTAAGCTTCATCCTGGCTAGAACAGCCATCAGACACAATTAGGTTAGAACCCATAACTTGTTCTTATTTAAAATATTAATAATTTAAATTTCCAGATATTATGAAAATAATTTTTTATATTACACCTACCTAGTATAGTCTTTGTGAGATTTAGGAGCTTGAGGGCGTTAAGGAATTTATTTGAGAGAGGTATAACTGTCACGATCAGGGTTCGTAAGTACCGCGTTGGGGATATAGTACCTATTTATTATTGTCACGGTGATGAGTGCCATTATGTAGGTAGGGGTATTATTGAGGGAGTTTATGAATTAAGGGAAGCTGAAAGACTTTATAGCATTAGTGGTTTTTCATCCCCTAAGGAGTGGTTGGAGACTGCAAGGAGGCTTCATAGTTGGAGCCTCAATAGGGCTAGGATCTACGTAGTTAAACTCATTAGAAGTAAGCAGAGACATAAAAAATCCATAAGTATTGATGAAGTTAAAATTAAACTGGAGTTAGAAAATGAAATATTAAAGCACTTTCATACAATCTTACTCTAGGTGCTTAAGTATGCCTTTTGTTAGGGAGTCCATGTATAAGTTCATTAAGGACCCAGGTGATGTTAGAGTTGGTGAGGTTGTAAGGAGGAGTTGGGTTAGTGGTGATGTGGGTATTTTAGGGATCCCTTGGGATGGCGCCGTGGGGACTAGACCTGGTTCGAGACTTGCTCCATCAAGAATCAGGTCCTGGCTATACTCATCACCTTTAATATACAGTGGGTTGGGTATTGTTGATCTCGGTGATGTTGATGTGGTGGTTGGTAATCATGAGGAGACTTGGCGGAGGGTGGAGGTTACAGTTGCTGAGGCCTTGGGCCTTGTTAAGGAGTTATTTATTATTGGTGGCGATAGTACTACGTCATATGCGTCCTTCCGTGGCCTAAGGAAGGCTATCAATGGTGAGTTAGCATATGTACTCTTTGACGCTCATCCAGACGTTAGGGTTATTAGCGAGGGATTGACTAGTGGCCAAGTTATTAGGTGGATTAGGGAGTTGGATCCAAATTCATTCATAACTATAATAGGCGTGAGACCGCATTCTAATGCTCCATACTTATTTAGAGAAGCCGAGAAGTTAGGTATTAAGCTTTATACAATGGATTATATAGATGCCCACGGCATAGATGATGTAGTAAAGGAACTTACGGAACTTATTAAGGATAGAGTAGTATACATAAGCGTGAATCTAGATGTTGTGGACCCGGCCTTTGCGCCAGGAGTTAATAGTCCATCACCTGGGGGATTCACCTCTAGGGAGATTATTAGGTTTGTGCGTGAGGTTGCAGTTAGGTTTAGACCTAGGATCTTTGATGTTGTCGAGGTTACGCCACCATTTGATGTGAATGATTTGACGAGTATGCTGGCCTCAACTCTGTTAATAAATGCCGTGTGGGTTAATAGATGATGAAATTCTCTAAACCTTAATTCCTTGATGAATTTCTAAAACTAATAATGTGCTGATTGGTGTTTATGAAAAATTATTTTTAATCATTAACGTCCTTCTAGAACATTTATTTCAAATACTTTCTAAGTCTATTCTCGGCTTCCTCCCAATTTAGTACATTCCATATAGCGTCTAGGTACCCATTCCTATTATTCTTATATTGTAGATAATAGGCATGTTCAAACTCATCAACTATTAATAATACTGGGAGCTCTGCAATATGTTGGTTATAGTGGTTTTCAAAGGTTGTGAATTCTAGGTTACTAGTCTCTGGGTCGTAATAAAGTACGGTCCATCCACAGCCTGGTAAGGACCTCATTACTTCAGTGAATAATGCCTTAAACTTATCAAAGCTACCGAACTGCTTCGTTATTAAGTCACCAAGGTAACCTCCTGGTACTCCTCCACCCTTTCCTGCCGGGGCCATGCTATTCCAGTAAAGTGTATGTAATTTATGCCCATTTACATTGAAAAATAGGTTTCTGAGTAATCCTTGTATGTCGTAACTAGTTACATCACCCTTGATTATCTTCTCAAGTCTTTCGATTGTTGCATTAGCACCGTTAACGTAGCCCTTATGATGGCCATTGTAATGTACGTCTATTACTTGCCCACTTATGTGGGGCTCCAGAGCGTTGATTGAGTAGGGTAGTGGTGGTAGTTCATATCTTTTAAAGAGATTTGCCGGAAGACTCATCGTGTTCCATTGAATGTGGTAATTATTAAATGTTGCCTTAAAATTAATTTAACTTTAGCTACTTGGCATGTTTTTAATTATACTAAGCATGCTAGGGGGACTTATTGTGACGATTATTGGTGGGTGGTTGTTCACGAATTCCATGGAAAACATAAGTCGTAGATATGGGCTTGGTGGTTCCTTTGTTGGCGCTGTTGTGTCGCCGATATTTACATCAATGCCTGAGCTCATTGTTTTCCTTGTTGCTGTTTATTTACATGGCGGTTTTGAGGGTGAGGAGGTAGGTGTTGGTACTATACTTGGTGAACCTTATATGATTGCCACGGTCATATATCCAATATTGTTTGTGGCCGTCGCTATTGGATTAATGCTGGGATCTAGGGGTGATGCTGTGCTTGAGGTTAGGAGGGAGTTGATTATACCTTACGTAATATTTACAGTATTATACCCGATTGTCTTGTTGCCAATGGTCTTATCAAGTCATGTGGCTAGAATTATGGTTGCCGTGATGTTAGTAATTGCCTATATACTATATATTAGGAGTATGTATAGGTCACAGGGCATAGTTATTGAGGAGGTTGAAGAATTGTACTTGGGCAGGTTTCTTAAGGATTACGTGATTTCCATGACTATTCAGTTAGTGGTATCTACCGTGCTTATTTTCATAGGTTCTAAGTATTTAGTTGATGGCGTGGTAGGTACAGCAAGGTATTTGGGTATTGATGCTCTCACAATATCAATAATACTAATACCAATAGCAACTGTCATTCCAGAATCTATAACTGCATTAATATGGACTTACAGAGGTAGAGATACCGAGGCTGTGGCAGCTCTTATTGGGGAAAAGGTCCTATACTCTACTGTGTATCCAGCCCTTGGTTTAATTCTAACACAGTGGTCCCTAAATATTGATGCGGTGGTAAGCGTCACTGTGACTGAGGTTGTGTCTCTAGTGGTGCTTTATCATGTGCTTAAGGGTAGGATTACTTGGGATGTAGGGGTTTTGGGTTTCGTGGGTTATATCTCATACTTACTAATTAGCCACCTAATTTAGTAATATTAAAAATATTTTAATTATCTAGTCTTAACGTGATCAGAGGTAGATTGGGGAGATTATGGATTGGTGATGGATATAATGTGGCTATAATGGGGGTCGTAAATGTAAGTCCTGAATCTTTCTTTAAAGGGTCTATTAGGGTTACTGTCGATGATGCCTTAAAAACCGCAAGGCGCATGGTTGATGACGGTGCAGTTATTATTGATATTGGTGGAATGTCCACTGCACCGTATAATAGGACCTTCATACCTATTGATGAGGAAGTGAGGCGTGTGGTTCCCGTGGTGAAGGCATTGAGGGATGCCTTACCTGATGTGACTATTTCGGTGGATACGTTTAGATCAAGGGTTGCGGAGGAGGCTATTAAGGTTGGGGCTGATGTTGTGAATGATGTGACTGGACTCAAGGGTGACCCGAACATGGTTAAGTTGATTGCTGATTATGGGGTTTCCGTGATAATCATGGGTAGAGAAACAAAACCAACAGTAGGCCTAGACCCAGTCACTAGGATTATAAAGGCTCTCAGAGAGAGCGTGGATTTAGCTCTTAATCATGGTATTAAGGAGGAATTAATAATAATTGACCCAGGCATTGGATTTCCGCCACTAAACTTAGACCCCGTGCTAACAAGTAGCGAGCCAGTAACCGGTGAGTATAGGCATGGTGGTAATGATTATCCTTGGTATGTGTGGGATTCATTATTAATTCTTAATGTAGCTAAGATAAGGTTTGAGCTTGGTAGGCCAATACTCGTTGGGGTATCAAGGAAGTCCTTCTTAACTAAACTAATGGGTAGGCAAGCACCACCAGAGGATAGGTTATACGCCTCAATAAGTGCTGAGGCCATCAGTGTAATTATGGGTGCAGATGCCATTAGGACGCATAATGTTGCCGAAACGAGAGATGCCGTGAGGGTAGCCGAGAAGTTAAGGCAATGCCTAAATGAAGCACCTAATAGATGCCTTGAAAGATTTAAGACTTAATTTAACAATAACCTTATAATTAATAAACGTAGAACTAAGAGGTGTTACTTAGAACTCATGTAGCCTTTACCTGGGGATTATTATCCCTATTTGCCCTTATAACTGGCAACGAATTAACTATAGCATGGGCAATCCTCGTATCAGGCACGGCCAATAGCTTAATAGATAAGTTAGGGCATGAGGAGAGAGTCCATGGACGCCGTACCATTGTAGCTAGGTCTCCTAGAACTCACACGCCACTCAAGGCATCCTTATGGGGTTTGCTTACGTCAATAATGATTTCCGTAATAGCCTACCTAACAAGCCCTGGTTTGTTAAATACCTTAATTGTGACTTCAATGGGCCCAATAGCTGGACTAAGCCACCTACTACTGGATGCTTTCACTGAGCATGGGATTTACGTGAGGCAAGGCAATCACTGGAAGAGGTGGGGCATAGCTCATATGAGGTATGATAATCCATTAGGTAATGGATTGGCAACACTTACAGGTATTATGCTTGTTGTACTCGTTATTGCCGTACTTTTTCACATAATTTCATGATTAATCTATAATTTACATGTGTAGGGCGTTATGCCTTTTATGTTTAAGCCTTCTACTGCGTATAGGTAGCCGCTGAATAATTCTTCTTGTTTACTTAGTATTGATGCTGTGGTTACGAAGAGTATTCCTAAATCCTTACCGCCAAAGATTACTGATGTTGTTCCACTCGCTGGCATCCCTATCTCGAGGAGTTTCCTACCACTCACCGGATCCCACCTAGACACCCTACCTCCCCTCGCGTGGGCTATCCAAATCATGCCTTCACTATCTATAGTCATACCATCAGGCTTACCAGTCTCATTTCTAAAGTTTATGATAACCCTCCTATTACTAATGAAGCCGTTCTTTAGGTCAAAATCGAAGGCATATACGTTTAAGGTTGGTGTATCTATTAAGTACATAGTCTTATTATCGAGACTCCACGCAATACCGTTCGATATTGTCAAACCATCTAAGACCTTCCTAACTTTGCCATCAAGGTCTAGCACGTATAATGAACCCGTGGGTGCATTCTCATTAATGTCCATAGTGCCTGCCCAATAACGCCCCTCAGCATCACACTTACCATCATTAAACCTATTCATTGGCATGTCAGTCTCAACCTCAGCAAGTACTCTTACCTGACCAGTATCAATATTGACCGCATAAAAACCATGCCTCATGGTAACTATTAAGCCACCACCCTCCCTAAGCTGTATTGATGTAACCACATCAGGAGTCTTTATGAAACCCTCCCTACCACTATCAAGATCCACATAATTAATCCTCCCAACATTAATATCAACCCAATAAACCCTATTCAATCCCGGATCATAGAGGGGACCTTCACCTAAGACGGCTTTATAGTTACTTAAAGTCTTTATTGAAACCATACACAAACATGGACAATGCTAATCCTTTAAAACAATAACTATACGTGTTGTAAAGGATTACTTACTTGGTAATACGGTATATTACCTTAAATAATAACGATGTAGAGTATTTAATCCCTACGAGATCAAGGGAACAACGCCGTTCCTATTAGTAGTGAGTTGGTATGCCGATGATTATTGGGCTTAAGCCCATAAGTAAAAGTAATTCAAGTGGTAATAAATTCAAGAGGAGTAGGAGCGGTATTATCGACATATATTGATTTATCAATTCCTCAAGTTCCTCTGAACTTAGTGAACCTATTTTATTCATTATCTCTTGTACCTTAGCCTTTAACTTCTCATAAGCCTTCTCGGACTCTTCAAGGCCAGTGGGCGTTAGGTCGTAAGCCTCTTTTTTAAATATAAAGCCTTTTTTCACTTTTATGATGAGTCTATCTAGTTCTAAGTAATTGAGCTCCTCTTTAACTTCATTGATATCTCTCCTTAGGTAATTTGCTATTTCCTCCATAGTTAATGGGCCTTGCTCACGAATTAGTATTAATATCTGTTCTCCAAGTGTTATGTCCATGTGGTCAATTTGCTTACTTAGAGAGAAATAAACCTTATGCACTGGTTTGTTTTTGGCGTAAATAATTAAAAATTCATGCCATAATCAATCCCGTGGATAGTATTGATAGGGCTAGGTTAGCGGCTGCTAGAGAGGCATTAAAGTATGTGGCAAACAGCCAAGTGATTGGTGTTGGTACTGGCGCAACAGCTATTACGTTTCTTAAGGAGTTACGAAGTGCTATTATTAATGGTAATGTTAAGGATGTGCTTTTGGTGCCTACGTCCACAGAGACTGAGATAGAGATCATCAATCTAGGTCTATCGCAATTATTGCGTTATCCTTGGCAGGTGGATCATATAGATGTGGCTATTGATGGAGCTGATGAGGTTGATGAGAATAAGAATTTGATTAAGGGTGGTGGGGGTGCTCTGGCTAGGGAGAAGATTATTGATTATTGGGCTAAGGAATTCGTAGTCATTGTTGATGAGACAAAGCTCGTTAATCGCATACCCACAAAACACCCAATACCGATTGAAGTTTTGCCTTTCGCATGGTCTATTGTGAAGAAAAGGCTTGAGAGAGAACCTGGGGGTAAGGCTGAACTTAGGTTTGGTAGTGGTAAGAGAGGGCCTGTGGTTACTGATAATGGTAACTACATAATTGATTATATACCTTCACTCCCAATAGATTCTGCTAGGATGGAGATTGAGATTAAGGCTTTACCTGGAGTTGTTGAGGTTGGGATCTTCAATGGAGTTCATGTTTCCAAGGTAATTGTTGGTAGATTTGATGGCTCGACATTCATGCTTTAACGATACCTAAATCTACAAAATTAGCTAACTCGTTAATAGCATTTGTAAGCTTGCTAATTGCCTCATGATGATATTGTGAATTACGTATATATTTATCAATAACTCCATAAATACTCATTGTTGTTTTACTGCACCTTGAGCAAGCATCACGTTCTTTAATTACTGTGTAACTTACGTAGGCGAGTAAGGAGACAAGTTGTGTTATTATTGAGTTAATTTCGTGGAGCTTTATTACAGAGTTTGTGGCCATTGAGTTTACATCCTCTTGAAATCCACTGGTTGGTATGTTCTGTACACTAGATGGTATGGCTAATTCTCTGAGCTTAGCCGTTAGAGCGGCGGCCGTGTATTGGGTCAGCATTAAGCCAACTCTCCAGGGGCCATTGGCCAGATAATTACTAATATCATTAATTTCTTTCCTGAGCAGTTGTGAGATTTGTCTCTCGATTAGGTTTCCAAGTACTGTGAGTGCTATGTTCATGGTATCTATGGAGATTGCCACGTACTGCCCGTGGAAGTGGCAGGTAGAATATACATTATTATTAATTATTATTGGATTATCACTAACGGAGTTAACTTCATTTAGTACATTGTTTAGGGACCAAGTTAAGGAGTCGATGATGGAACCAAGAACTTGAGGTATGCACCTGAGGGAATAGGGGTCTTGAACTCTGCCGCTTGTATTAATGTTCTTACTATCACTTAATAAGTCAGTGAGTACCTTGGCCACGAGTTTTTCCCCGCTATGGAGTTTTACGAAATTTACATCAACATTGAGCGGCGCCGTACTTGCTCTTGCTGTCTCAATTGTTAATGCAATAATTGCGAGAACCGCCTTTAGTAACTTATATGAGTCCCATATTCCTAGTGATGCTATTGCTGTGCTGTAACTAATGCCATTAATTAATGAAAGAGCTTCTTTATAGCTAAGCTTTAACTCCCCAATACCCGCTAGCTTAAGAGCCTCGGCGCTGCTCATTACTTTACCTTCATATTTGACGAGACCCTTACCGAGTAATGCGAGGGCTATGTGCGATAGTGGCGCTAGGTCTCCTGAGGCTCCTACAGAACCGTACATTGGGACTATTGGCGTTATTCTTTCATTTAGAAATTGAATTATTCTCTCAATGAGAATTTCCCTAACACCACTATGACCAAGAGATAATTGGTGAGCTCTAATGAGCATTGTGGCTCTAACCCAATCATCAGGTGCGTAATCACCAACACCCAATGCATGGTCATTAAGCATTTCTAAGGAGTACTTGGCCACGTCCTCGGGATTCACAGTTATATTGTATAAATCGCCAAGGCCTGTGTTAACACCATATATTTTAGTACCGCTATGAATTAATTCCTCAAGTACCCTCTGTGATTGCCGTATGGAATTTAATGCTGACTCATCAATCTTAACTCTCTCATAATCTCTAGCTACTTTAATTATATCAACAAGAGAAAGTTTAGTCCCAATACTTATAGTCATACGTATGCACTTATTCCATAAACATTTAATTTAGTTTTCCTATACCATTATTTAGCCTTTAAATAGTCAGCAAGAATCTTTATGCCCTCCTCTATCGACCTTTCATCCTCCCTTGCAAACGTCATTCTAACATGGTACTTACCTGCATCACCAAATGCAGAACCTGGTATAACCGCCACATGGGCCTCCTTGACTAATTTATTCGAAAACTCCCTATCATCGACATTAAGTTTTTCTAAGTAAAGTTTTAGGTTTGGGAACATGAATAGACCTGCCTTGGGCTTAACAACACTGGCCCCTGGTAGATATTCCTTAATTGCTTTGTACATGGTCTCCATCCTAGATTTATAGATGGGAAGAACCTCGCTTAGGTATGTCTTCTTATACTTCGTAAGGTAGAGCAGGCCGGCATACTGGGCTGGTGTGGGTGGGTTAAGGTTTGTATATTGCTTAACCCTATTGAATACCTTAATGAAGTCCTCATGAGCAACTACATAACCAAGTCTCCAACCAGGCATTGCAGGGTCTTTAGAGAAGGTGTTTAGGGCTATCACATGCTCCATATCGTACTTAATAGCATATGTATGTGTACCCTCATAGTAGAGGTGTTTGTAGGCTTCATCATATATTAGGAAGGCGTCATAATCGCGGGCTAAGTCGACTAATAATTTAATTGTTGATTCACTAAGAACCCTACCAGTGGGGTTGTCTGGATTAACCACAACTAATGCCTTCACCCTATTACTCATCACAGCCTTTACATCCTCCTCACTTAACTCCCAACCCAAGTCCTCTCTGGCGGTAACCTTCCTAACCTTACCACCCAGATAATTAATGACAGGCTCATACATTAGGTAGGTTGGATCTATGAGTATCACCTCATCATTCTCATCAATTATACTCATGAAAGCAGCCAATATGGCCTCTGCAGAACCTGCCGCGACGGAAACATTACCACTACTAACACTAACCCCAGAATACCTACTGTAATCCTCAGCTATGGCGTTCCTCAACTCCTCAATACCACTGCTTGGCGTGTACATGCTATACTCAAAGGGTTTCTCAAGAAGTCTCTCTGTAAATTCAACAAGCAATTCCCTACTTGGGGGTAAGCCTGGTTGGCCTATGTGAAATCCATAAACCCTAGCACCAGAATGCTCAAGTTTAACAACCTCTTCATTTATACCTCGAATCATTGATCCAGGAAACACATTACTCCTTGCTGATATCCTCACACGGTGCCTGAGGTTTATCATGTTTATAAGCATTATTTTAGTTTGAGAAATTCACGAGAAATTTCCCATTAAATCTATGTATTTAAGGCCATTACCTGTAAGCACTATAACTACTTCCTCGCTCTTATTAATAAGGCCATCCCTAAGCAATCTCTGATAACCCGAGAGAGCAACTGCACTGCTTGGCTCAACTATTAAGCCATTCCTTAAGAGATCCCTCCATGCACTTACTATCTCATTATCATTCACCACCAAGGAATCCCCATTACTTGATCTCACAGCTTCGACCATTTGATTAATCCTAGGAGGATCAGAAACTCTTAACGCGTCCGCTATCCTAGTCGGTTCTTTGCTTGATTTTCCGTGAAGCTCCTCGTATAATCGTGCATATCCCTGGGCTTGAATGGCGTACAACCTAGGTAATTCATCTATCATGCCGAGACTAAGCAACTCCTTGAAACCTATGTATAGGCCGAGTAATAATGTTCCTGCTGACGCCGGTAGGACTATCACTCTAGGGATGCGGCCAAGTTGATCAAATAACTCATACGCCAGAGTCTTAGTTCCATGGAGAAACCAGGGATTCCAAGAATGCCCAATGTAAACCTCGCCCTCGCCTATGGATTCCATAGCCATCTTAGCAGCTTCAGCTCTGGTGGGCGCCTCAATAAGCTCAGCACCTAATGACCTTATTAATATTTTCTTGCTCTCTGGTGCATTCTTGGGTACGTATACCTTAGCCCTAATGCCAGCTGCCGAGGAGTAGGCAGCTATTGAGATTCCAGCATTTCCACTAGAGTCCTCAATCACGGTTTTGGCACCAAATTCGAGCGCCCTTGAAACGGCTACTGCAGAACCTCTATCCTTAAATGAACCCGTGGGGTTTAGATACTCGAGCTTTAGGTATGTGCTCTCCCCGAGAAATTTAGCCCTAATTAGTGGCGTGGAACCCTCACCGAGACTAACGAGAGGTTTAACGGGTATTACGCTTGAGAATCTCCATAGACCTGAATGTTCACTTAATGTGAACCTTAACTCCTCAATAATTACATCAAGAACTCCGCCACACCTAGGGCATCTCCAGAACCAAGAACTTGTCTCTGCCGTGAAGCCACACCTAGGGCATTTGTAATAGGCCTTAACCATGTGAGAGATTATTGAATTTTCGTAATATTAAAGCGTTATGTCCTGCTTAATTATGTACATAAACAAAGACGCTTTCTGCTTCTCTGCCTATGAGCTTAACGAATCCATACCTCATAAATTGAATTATCTCACTAACATTAACCTGCTTTATTGACGGTTCCGCAAGACCCTTATCCTCAATTATTCTCATGCCCTCGGGTCTCTTAACGATTATTGGTATGGAGTCTTTGGGAACCCACTGAATTATTGGTGCATTAACCTTCTTAGCGCTCTCTAAGTCTTTACTATGAATTCTAGCCGTTAAACCATTATTACTCTTATCCACGACCTCTATATTCACGAGTTCCATGAGCCTAATGATAGATCCAGGACTTGCCTTCTTAAAGTCGTCTTCGCCTATGAATAATTCAATCTCACCATTAACAGGCTCGAGCATTATCTCCCTAAAGCCACGCTCTGGGTATGATGGGTGCATAGGAAGTTTAGCCATGAGCTTCTCCTTAACCTCCTCCACTGTTACCCTTACGGGGTTTATCACTGCCATGTACCTATTAGCCCTTGGTTCTATTAACTTTCTATTCTCCGCAAAGAGGTTCTCTGGGGTTATCGTAGCATCGGTGGGCTTAATGCCTACCTGAAGCATTACGCTCCAGATAGCCTCTGGCTGTATACCTCTATTTCTAAGTCCCGCTAGTGTTGGTAGTCTAATATCGTCCCATCTAATGCCCAGTGTCTTAAGTCTCGTCTTACTCAATGTCATACCTACTATCCTAAGTCTACCGAAGTGTATTGCCTCAGGTTGCTCCCAACCCATGTGCTTATAAATGAACGATTGCTTCACAGTATTGACAGAGTGCTCTTGAGCCCTGAGGATGTGAGTTATCCCCATTAAGTGGTCATCCACAGATACGGAGAGGTTATAGGTTGGCCAAACAAAGTACTTAGAACCAACCCTTGGATGCGGGTATTTCTCTGTATTTATTATTCTCATGGCAACCCAATCCCTAACACTCGGATCCGGATGCCTTAGGTCAGTCTTAATCACCATCACCGCCTCACCCTCACCATAACCACCCCTAAGCATTTTATCAAAGAGCTCAAGGTTCAGGCTTGGATCAGCATCTCTATTCTTACAGGGTATGCCTGTTATTCTTGATTTCTTCCAATCCTCGGGTGTACACTCAGTGCCCTTGGCAGCCACGTAGGCTCCTCCCCTCTCTATTATTTTCTTTGCAATGTCGTAATAAATCTCAATCCTATCTGATTGTATATACTCTTCATCCCAATTAATGCCCAACCACCTTAAATCCTCCTTAATTACATCATAAGCCTCAGGCATGGGTCTCTTAGTCCTAGGATCAGTATCCTCAAACCTAAGTATGAACCTAGCCCTCCGCCCTAATCCCTCATACTTAAGTTTATAGGCATAATTAATTATGGCAGGCCTCGCACTACCTAAATGCAACACAAAATCTGGGTTCGGCGCAAATCTAAGTGTTATGACCTCGTACTTATTATCGTTTGGTAATGGCGGTAAATCCTCAATACCCTTCCTATAAGACTCGACCCTCTTCTCCCCAAGAGCCTCAGGCCACTTACTCATTAATACACTCCTCTGCTCCTCAATACTTAGAGAGTTCACGTAATCAATGACTTCTCTAACCACTTGAATTACATCTTTAGCGATGGACTTTAATGATGGATCCTCAGCAAATACCTTGGATACCACGGCATTAATATTGGCCTTCCCATTGAACTTCACCGCGTTGATCAACGCATGCCTTAGTGCAATTTCCCTAACCTTCTCCCTATCGATAGACACGCCACTGATTAATTATATTCCTTATAAAACATTATATCTAATGATAGATACGTGAGAAAAATCTCACTCTTAATAGGGCCCATTGGCCAATTAGTCACTGCGAAATCCATGCCCTGGAAGTATGGTGACGATGCATTAATAATTGAGAATGCAGGTATAGCCGTAAATGGAGAGAACATAGTTGATGTAGGTCCTTGGAGTAAAATATCTAAGGAGTACGAGGGTTCTCAAATAATTGATGCGAGTAATAGTCTTGTCACTCCGGGACTTATTGACCCGCACACGCACTTAATCTTTATGGGTAGTAGGGAGGATGAACTTGAACTTAAACTTCAAGGTGTTTCATATGAGAAGATATTGAGAAGGGGTGGTGGTATTTATAGGACCGTCAATGCTACGGCGAAAGCCAGCGATGAGGAACTCAAGAGACTATTAATTGGTAGGTTAATTAAGGCTGCTATGCTTGGTACAACAACGATAGAGGTTAAGAACGGGTATGGTATAGACCCAGAGCAGGAGATTAGGCTCCTGAGGATAATAAACCAGGCTATGGTAGGTTCACCGATTGATGTGGTACCTACGTACTTAGTACATGTACCGCCTAGGGACATGGATAGGAATGTTTATATTAAGTCCGTAATGTCCATGCTTGATAGAGTTAGGAGTCTGGCTCAGTTTGTGGATGTTTTTTGCGATGAGGGTGCCTTTACGGTTAATGAGACTAGGGAGATTATGAGGGTAGCAGTTAATCTCGGCCTTAGACTTAGGCTTCATGCAGATGAGATAATGTATATAGGCTGTAGTGACTTGGTTGGAGAGTTTAAGATATCGTCTGTCGATCATCTCCTAAACATGCCAGAGAAAAACGCCAAATTATTGGCTCAGAGCGGCTCTACTGCTACATTATTACCTGTAACAATACTAACACTCATGACAAACAAGAGACCGCCAATCAAGGCACTTAGGGAGACCGGCGTACCAATAGCGCTAGGCAGTGACTTCAGTCCAAACACTTGGTCCTTAAGCATGCAGTATGTGATGGAGTTAGCCACGTACCTACTTGGCATGACACCTCTCGAGGCTCTCATGGCATCTACTGTTAATGCAGCCCACAGTCTTGAGCTTAAGGATAGAGGTATACTACAGCCTGGTTATTTAGCTGATATTATTGTCTGGGATGTGCCTAACTATAGGTGGTTGAGCTATGAACTTGGTAGGAATAAGGTATTAACGGTAATAAAGAGGGGAAGAATTTTACGACCTACACAAAACACTACCGTATAGTTTTCCTTATAATCGCCAAAGCTTTATTAAGTGATCACGGTCCTGTTAACAAGTCATTATGGATATTGAATTGAATCCCGAGGAAGAGTATGCAATAATACCCCTGGAGATACTTGAGAGATTGATTCGTTACGCAACCGTAGTATGCCAGGAACATTGCCCAGCCGGTCGTGATCCAGCTACATGTCCATACATAGTAAGTATTACAAAGCAGCTAGGGCTCGGTGAACCACCATGCATTAAGGATTATGGTGATTATAAGAAGGAGACATTTAGAGTCATGATTAGAGATTTAGAGCGTAAGTATGGTATGGACATTGAGGAATTTATAAACATGGTAAGGAGAAGAAAGCCAAGAAGCCTTGAGGAACAAACAGATTTCATGGAGGCAACATTTTACCTAGGTGTTCTTAGAGAATTAGATAACTTGAGGAATATATATGTGGCTAAGGGATCAGACATAAGCCTCAGAAGGGCTGTTGTGATTAAATAACTACAAGTACTAATGAGAGAGCTGCGAGGCTTGTTACCAGGAATAGTATGATGATGTCACGCACAACCTCCCTCTCAGTCTTAGGCCTTTTAAGGACCATAAGCTTAACGAGGGTTATTGGAGAGCCCGGTGTAGTATTAGCATGTATTACGCCGTCATTCACAATCACGGGTCTCTTAAGTGCCTCCTTGGGCTTGAAGCCCCTAGCTGTTATGACTATTAGGAAACCATTTATTATGTATGGAAGTGCTGCAATAACACCTTGTGTACCTGCATTATACAGTACCATGAATGCGCCCATCATAGCACCCAAGGCATAACTACCCACATTACCATTAAACACCTTAGCTGGGTACCAATTGTATGCGGCAAGTGGTAAGATCGTGAGCAGGAGGACTATTGTGACGGGTAGGGCATAGCTAAAACCAGCTAGGTAGGAGATAACACCACTCACTGTTATTATCATTAGGGTTGATGTTGGTACTATGCCATTCATTACGTCAAGCATGTTTGCAGCATTCGCCATCACAGTCACGGCTAGCATTGATAGGGCTGCAACCACGAAGAAATTATGTACATGGCCAATGAGGAGTATATATATGTATTCATGAACTACCACAGGTATTATGAGAGCTGGTATTAAAGGTAGAAATACTCTAATACTCACGGGAAGACCCCTTAAATCATCAATGAGACCTATTAGTCCTACTGTTATTGTTACAAGCCCCAGAGCAAGTAATCTCCAATCGCTTAGTATATATGCATATATTGTGATGAAGACCATAGATACTAATACCGAGACACCACCAATTTTTGGTATCATTACTCTATACGATTTATGCACATCAGGTGCTACAAGCCTTGGGTTTCTTACACGTGAGATTATGTATACTGTTATTAATGATAGTATGAAGGATATTATCGCCAGTACTATGTAATTGTAATTAATTATCATAGGTTCCGCCTATACCAATCAATCGTCGCCTTTAAGCCACTGATTAAGTCATACCTTGGTTTAAAGCCTAGCATATTCATTGCCTTCTTAATGTCTGGATAACTCCTAAAGGGCTCTGTCGTCTGTGGTTGGACCTTAATACTTGATTTAAAACCTACTAGATCTACTATGAGCTTTGCCAAGTCAAGTATTGATGTCTCAATGCCAAGCCCAATATTAAAGGCTTGACCAACAGCCTCGTTTTTCCTTAATGCCAATTCCGTGGCATCGCAGAGGTCCTCTATATAGAGGAAGTCAGTCGTATCAACACCACCATTGTTAACCACGAGCTCCTCGCCCTTAAGTGCCTTATTTACGAATATACCAACAACACCGTTATCGTACGGACCATAGGGCTTCCAAAGCCTGAATATTGATACAGGAACTCCATGCGTTACGTAGTAAGACATAGCAGCTGCTTCAGCAGCTACTTTACTCCAACCATAGCCCTCAAATGGCCTTAATGGATAATCCTCAGTAACCGGAAGTTGTGTAGGCTTTCCATAAACATTTGATGTTGAGTATAATATAAACCTCGAATTTAACATTCTTGCAAGTTCTAGCATATTTATTGTACCAACCACATTAACATCCAAACCCCTAAGAGCACCTGCATTAGTAAACGACCTCGGGTTTGGGAAAGCAGCTAAGTGAATTATGGCATCGAAACCCTCCCTGGACAGCCCTAGAACATCCTCTCTTCTCGTCACATCAATAATATAATCAGTAGTCTCCGCCTTAGTTATATCTAGGCCATGAGTGTCATAACCCCTAGTCCTCATGCAATTAACCAAGTTCCTCCCAAGAAACCCTGAGGAACCACTTATTAGTATTCTCATCGATTCTCCGTTATCAAGCCATCTTATATTAATTACCTTACTCTCAAGGCTCTCACGGTTTACTTGTAGATCGCTCTCGGGACTTATTAACTAGTCTCTTTATTTCACGTATAATGAGGCTGGTAGGATCCTCCATCTTACTTAGTATAGGATTTGTATCCACATGCTCAATATCCGAGTCTAACACCTTATTTAATACATTAATACAATCCTCATTAGCACACCTATAGAGGGGTAATCCATTACTAATCAAGTAATCATCAAGATAATAATGCTGCGGAAAATAACTAATAGCTGGAGTGCCTAATAAGGATGCTTCATGGGCCATTGTTGAGCCTCCCGTAATAACGAGCCTTGCATGCCACGATAAGTCTAAGCCATCGAGCTTCAAACCCCTGGGTATTATTAATCTACCAAGCCTCATATAGAAACCTAGTTCAGATTTAACAAGTTCCTCCTGATATGAATATCTCGGGAATAACACCACCGAGTAACCTCTCTCGAGTATGTTCTTAGCCATTCTAATCAACAACCCTGATTTATCGCCGAAATCATAGTAAGAAGCCCTAGCCTCCTCAAATCTAATAATAACGAAACTCCTACTTCTAAGACCAAGCTTACTTAATGTCTCACCCGTTGGCTTAAACCTGCTTATCCACATAAGCTCGAAGACGCCATTAAACACCTTAAC
Organism: Vulcanisaeta sp. AZ3; assembly: GCA_000960865.2. Classification (GTDB taxonomy): domain Archaea; phylum Thermoproteota; class Thermoprotei; order Thermoproteales; family Thermocladiaceae; genus Vulcanisaeta. Next base: position 35,883 of record JZWU02000006.1, read on the forward strand.
CTTATCAATCTCAGCACTAGGTATATAACGACCCCACTCATCCATTGGAATTGCCGAAGGCGCAATTACTGAGTCAGCCAGCGGAAGTGCCAGTTTATTTACAAAGTATGAATGCACAGTATCCGTCAACGCCACTATAGGTTTCCCAAGACCAAAAGCAACCCTAATTGCATCAGGTGACGTTAGAGATACATGTATATCGAAATCCCTAACCACATCAAGCAATGCTAACTGCCTCTCAATACCCCTAACTAACTTTTCCCTCGCACTCTCTCCATGCTGGCCAACGCATTGGTAATGCATGTTAAACATATCTAGAACCTCCTCAATATAGTCATACTTCCTACAAGTGATTATGAAGTTGATACCCTCCTTCTTACCCTCAATGCTAAGAATTGCCGCTATCCTTGCCTGCTTAGCAGTTAATGCATCAAACCAAGCCTTAATTGACATAGTAAACCTTTGGAGATTAATTTAATCCCTTAAATTCATTATCATTATATTTAACCCATTAATAGCCTCAGCACCATTACCGTAAAACCAATAACCATAATATAGATAATGAAAATTCAGGCTAAACTTTGAATAAAAATGATAAAATTTAACCTAATATGTTAAAGCAAGGACTAGCCCTTAATACGCATTGAGATTGGTGATTTACTCAACGGACTTAAGCATACAGGGCATCTATAGCCCCATTGCCTAAGTACCTCATCAATACTCTTTAATTGCTGGTCGTGATAAAGTACGAAGCCACAACTATGGCACTTAATAATCACTGGCACAGCAAGCTCTTTGCTCGGCATATTTATAAGTATTGTCATTAGCTTAACAGATAATCGTTATTGTATTGATTCATGAAATATCTAAGTAAATATCACTTTCCGAAACCCATTATGATACCTTCATGATTCCTACAGATACCGAGGCTAATCCCATATATACATATACCAAACTATCTAACTCATCTGCTGATAGGTATGGATACCTACTCCTAAACCAAGTCTTCTTATCATTGACAACACTCTCATCAATAATCTTAATCCTAACACTTGATGAATTATTCAAGGATTTAAGTAGATCATTAAGTAAATTCGAAATACCCGGACTTGTACCTACGATTAGGTTTATTGTTGAGTACTTGGATAATTTCTTCAGTAGCTTCATGAGCCTTGTGAAGCTGAGCGTTATGTGCATTATTGGCGTGTCTCCCATGAGTATTACAATACCACATCTTGATTTACCAATGTCTACACCAACATTTAATTCCCCAAGCCCTAAACCCTTAACAAATGCTTCCACCACACCGTCAATACTCCCATCATTCAGTAGGTAGGTTCTTGGACAGTGCACTAGGTCTGCCATGTACTTCTCAACAAATACTAAATCAAGGCCTTGGCATTCGTCTTCACGATCAATGTACCTTAATCCAACATTATCTAAGAAAATCAATTCTCTAAGTAAATTCCAGGTGGATGACTTACCAGCAAAGCCCAGATTAAGAACACCCACCAGGCTTGAATTAAACTGTAGATATTATAAATCTTACATGCATAAACAATATAAATGGATATAATACCAATAGCCGAGGAAAGTCTAGGGGTTAGGTCAATGGCTATGTTCGTCAAAACAAGGGACTTATCAATGCTCCTTGATCCAGGCATTAGCCTATCGCCAAATCGCTTCGGGCTCCCACCACACCCCAAGGAATTAGAAAGGGTAAGAACGCTGAGAAGTGTTCTGGAGAGTTATGCAGAGAGAGCTGATTATGTATTCATAAGTCATTATCACCGTGACCACTTCACAGTACCTTATGCAAGCATCTACATGGGTACTGAGGAAGATAGTTATAGGAGAATATACATGGGTAAGACAATACTAATGAAATCACCCAATGACGTTAATTGGAGCCAGAAAAGAAGGTATTATGGACTTAAGAAGGCAATTGAGAATATTGCAAAAGAACTCATTTTTGCTGACGGTAAGGAGTTGATGGTAGGCTCAACTAAGCTCACAATTTCGCCTCCACTATTCCATGGTGAGGAAAATGCTAAAACGGGTAAGGTAATTGCAATAACAATTGAAGAAAATAGTGAGAGACTCACCTTCATGCCTGATGTTGAAGGTCCCGTGACTGAGCTCGCCGTTAATTACATAATGAACATGAAATCTCAAACGCTCATTGTTGGCGGGCCACCGCTCTATTTAAAAGGTAGGATCTATAAGGATGATTATTTTAATAAGGCATTGGATAACCTCATTAACATTATTAAGGCTGGGTTTCTCAGGAAATTGGTAATTGCACATCATACTCTAAGGGATTTGAATTGGAGGGATGATGTGAAGACCCTATTTAACGAGGCTGACAAGTATGGAGTTTCAGTATTATCATATGCTAATTTACTTAATAGAAACGATGAGCTACTAGAGGCCATGCGTAAGGAACTTTACCGCGTTGAACCACCCCCTAAGGATTACTTGGAACAGTTCAAGAGGGTTAAAGAGAGGGATGAGGATTAATTAGCGTACACGTACCTTATTAACCTTCTTATTCTGCCATGCATAACGCCTAATCCTCTTCGACCTACCCCAACCACAAGCTGCGCAATAGCCCTTAACGGGATTATATGCATGTCTACCACACCTAGGGCATCTAATATGCGTCCAATCCTTATTCATCCTACCGAAACTCGGCGTACCCTTAACCATCTAACCTCAAGGACCTGAGTGACTATAGGCTTAAAAATTTTAACTCCTTAAACCATCCACCTCTGCTAAGGATTAACCTTATAAAATAAGGCCCATTCATTGCCTCAATGCCTGCACGCTGTATGGAGATTATTAATGAGGAGCTACAGAAAAACCTTGGTAGGGTGATACTTGTGAAGTTAAGAAATGGTGACGAAATCAGAGGAGTCCTCGTCGGCTACGACTCTCACCTAAACCTACTCCTCACAGATACAGAGGAGGTTAATCCTAAGGGCAGTGTTAAGGTCGGCACAATGATAATTAGGGGAGACACAATACTATTCGTAAGTCCCTCGACTACCTAATCAATATCGTCTTTACCTCATAGGGTCTAAAGCAAATGCGCCCAAGATCAACCTTACCATACTCACTAAGCTCCAGCAAATCCGTCTCAACACCCTCACCACTAATAAACTCACCCTTAATGCTAAGACATGTGTTTATACCGTAGGTCTCATAAAGCCTAAGGACAATACCAGAATCCTCACCCCACTTCAACGCCTCAAGCATTACGGCCGGATTATCGAGCTCCATAAATGAAGCCTCACCACCACTCGTACCATAAACCACAGTTAATGGTTGATTAAACTCATAGGCAACCCTAGGCACACGTGCCTCCCTCCAATCACCAACATGCGGATATATCGCATATTTGAAATTATTAATACCATAATCAAGGAGTGGGTTAGGAAATATTGGGGACCTGAGCAATGTTATTGATATTGTATTCTCCTCCACAGAATAACCCTGCCTCCCATCATTAATTATAGCAACGCCATAATCAGGATCCCAAACATCAACCCAACGCAATGCAGGCACCTCAAACTTAGCCTCCTCCCAAGAATTACTAGGCCTAGTCGGCCTATCAATAACTCCATACGGTATCTCAAAGGAGGCATTACGGCCAAATATACCCAACCTATACACGGCCTTTAATAACGTCAACCTCTCCCTCCAATCAACCTCATTCTCAACATCAACACGCCTACTGAAGGCATTAAGACATATCCTCTGTCTAATGCGTGATTTCCTAAAGATATACTCAACTTCAAGGCAACCTCTCAAGGGGCCTCTCTCAACAATCCTCACATTAACAGGCTCTAACTTCCAACAGACCCTCTTGTAATAAGCATCTATGTCCCAACCATCCCAACGACCCGGCATATCCTCACAAGCCACTAAGTAACCATCCTCAACAGCCCACCTATTAGTCTGCTTATCAAAAACCCTAAGCGATCCCTCACTAAAGCGAACCTTAAGCATTGAATTCTCAACATATTCATCACCAACAGACACATCCCCCGAAGCAACACCCTCGCCCACCTCAAAAGACCTCCAACCCAAGGCCGGCACGTCAACAAGGACCAAGTAACCATCATTAACCCTCTGCGTAGGCAACCCACTAAGAGACTCCTTACTCACAATTAATTCTCTACGAGGCCACGGAAGCGAATTAACAATACTCACCCAACGACCATCATCCAACAACCCCTTCAAAACATTATTCAACTCCTCCTCAACCTTCCTAAGACCACCCTCTAGACCCCTCACCATCTCCTCATACACAGCCTTAGTTGAGGTAGCCCCCATGGGATCATGATACTCAGCCTCAAGCAATGGATACCAAAGCTCCTCATAACTCTTACGAACCCTCGCAATTACACTCCAAGTCTCCAACTCCCTAAGCCTCGTCTCAAACCTCCTAACTAACTGCTTAAGTTTAATACCATTCGTATAAACACCCCTATGTATCTCCAAGTAAAGCTCACCCCTCCACTTAGGTAGCGATGCATCATCATTCACAGCACTCACGAAATCCCTCAAATCACTCATTACAAGTCTAGGTAAGCCAGGCAAATCCTTATACAACCTATACCTCTCCAGCATTAACCACGTAGGCCCTCCGCCCCCATCACCCTTACCAAAAGGTAAGAAGGCAGGTAGTTCGGGACTTGTGTGGTCTAACCAAGCCTTCTCTATCTGCCTAGGTGTTAGATCTGCGCCATAGGTTGCATAGTTTATTACCGGTATTACTGAACCATCAATACCCTCCCACAGAAATACAGAGTATGGGAATTTATTAATGGTATTCCAATACATCTTATGCTCAAAGAACACCTTAATACCCGCCTTCCTAAGCAACTGCGGTAGCGATGCTGGAAAGCCAAAGGTATCTGGTAACCAACCCACCTCAGTCGTGAAACCAAACTCCTTAAGCAAGAACCTCTGACCATAGAGAAACTGTCTAACCAAGGATTCGCCGCCAGGCAAGTTTGTATCACTCTCAACCCACATACCACCAACAGGTATTATTTTACCAGCCTTAACAGCATCCTTAACCCTCCGCCACAGCCCTGAATCGCCCTCCCTCAACCAACTGAGGTACGCCATATTAGATACTAAAAAGGTCAGCTCCGGGTATGACTGTAGTAATGATAATACATTAATCACAGTCCTCCTAACCTTCTCCCTAGTCACATCAACATCCCACAACCAACCGAGGTCTATATGAGCATGACCAGCCACATAAACAATCCCCCTACGTCCCCTCCTACCCCTCAACTCCTCAATACCATCCTTAAGAACCTTAAGAGCATCCCTAGCCGCCCTACCTAAATCATCAAAATTCGGAGGCCCCATATGCACTAATTCCCTAGCATCATAATAATCAAAGATAGACCTAACAAAACTAGGCGGCTCAACTACATGAGCCCTAACCGCAAACTCCAACTGCCAACTAGCCACTGAATCTAAAGAAATAACATCCAAAGCCCTATTAAGAACCTCCAAGTAATCAAGCCTAAGCTCATTAAAGGCCTCCGCAACGTCAAGAAGTAACTTAGCCCTTAAAATAAATTCAAATAAATTAGGCTCCCTATAAACAACATAAGCGCCATTAAAACTAACCCTACGTTCACCAAACATCCTAACCGGCGATAGAGATAAGGAGATGGAATACTTACCAGGCCTAACCCTAACCCAACGACTCTCACCCTCACCACCATAATTAAACACAGCATAAGTCAAATCCCCAATCCTAAGAGTACCCTCACCAATAATGTCTAGGAAAAACCAAGGATCACCAAAATCCCTAACATCAACACTACCACACAAAGAACCACCACAAGCCTCAAGATTAACACCTTCAAAACCCATTATAGAAGCAGCCTCCAAATAAAACAACTTAACCCTAACAGCATTCACATCCCTTATAGTAATATCCACGGGCATCGCTATACCAGGAATACGCCAAATTTTAAAACCTTCGTACTATAAATTATCAACTATATAATCATAAATTAACAACCCTTCCTTACAATTTAATAATTTAAGCATTAATAATAGTGAACAAAAATCGGATAACGCTGGCCGATAAATAATTAAGTCCTTAAGCTATTAAAGCTGCATTACTCATACTATTAATGAATACATGATTAGGTCCTAAAAACCTGAGGCTTAATAATAATAATAAAGTATCGTAAAAGTGATTGCACTTAAGGCAAGACATCTTAATAATGATCCTTAATGAATATGCCTTATCTCTTGTCATTTAGGCATGTTCTGTCGATTGTTATTTTTCTCACGATCCATGCCCTCTCGCTTGTTTTTATTGGTTGTAGCATTTCATTGATTATTGTTAGTGGATCGTAGTCTCTACTGAGTACTATGCACTTTCCTTTCTCGAGGCATAGTTTAGCTGCTTTTATTTCTGCTGGTTCGTCTTCGGCTAGTTCGTAATTTAGGCTTAGGTCTGTGAGCCACTTGATTCTGGTTTTGGTAATTCTCTTGTGTTGTGGTTTTGAGTTATCGAGTATGAATACTATAATTGGTTTTAGGTAGTTGTAGTCGATTGCTAATCTGATGTTGTATAGAAATTCTCTTGGGTTTTTAATGCCGTAGGTGATGCTTGCTAGGTCGATCATTAAGTAATCGTACTGATCATTAACTAGGTCGGCTAGTAATCCTCTGGAGATTTCTCTGATGCATTTTGTGTAGGTTTTTCTGAGTTTGGGGTCCATTTTAATAGTTGTTTTATGAATGGTAATTAAGGTTTGGTTGTTTTATTCTTTCATTAATTCTTCCATGTATGGTTTAAGTGCTTCGAGGGCTGCGTAGAGGGCCTCTGGATTTAGTATTGCGTTTATGTTGACTGCTTTTTCTATGGGCCAACCCATTAGTATTTTTCTAATTGGGACTTCGAGTTTCTTATAATTTCTTGTCATTGGTATGTCAGGTATTTGTATTATGTAGTCGACAATGAAGTAGGGACCTAATTGTGTTCTTAATGCATCATTTATTTTTCTCCTTAGGTCATCGGTCAATTGAAGGCTTGGTTTGAGGGATACTAGTAGGACTAGTTTTCCCTTAACCTCTATGGCTAGGCTTCCTTGAATCTCGGGTAGTGATTCTACGACTTTGTATATGTCTAGGGTTCCGATTCTAATGCCTTTACGTTTAATTGTTGAGTCAGAGCGTCCTGTTATGATCACTGTCCCTCTGTCGGTGATCATGGCCCAATCTCCATGTCTCCATACGTTTGGGAATTCGTTGAAGTAGCTTTCTAGGTACCACTTGTAGTTTTGATCGTTCCAAAAGTATATTGGCATTGATGGTATGGGTTTTTCAATTACTAATTCTCCGACTTCGTTAATCACGGGTTTTCCTTCCTCGTTATAGACATTGACGGCTGTACCTAACCACCTGCATTGCATTTCTCCCTCCCAGACGGGTAGTATTGGGCAGCCGCCGACAAATGCTGAGACTACGTCAGTGCCTCCGCTTATTGGCGCTAACCAAACATCCTCCTTAACCTTCTCGTAAACCCATTCAAAACCTTGCGGTGATAGTGGGGCTGCTGTGGACCCAATTTCTCTAAGTGTTTTTAGGTTGAATTGCTTTCCTGGCTCTATGTCTGTTTTCATGGCCGCGTGAATATATGGAGCGCTGAGGCCGAGTATTGTAAGTCCCTCTTTCTCTGTGATTTCCCAGTATGGTTCGAAATTCCTGTAGGTTGGGTCTCCGTCGTAGAATAGGATTGCAGTTCCGAAGAGTAGGGCGTTGACTGTGAAGTTCCACATCATCCAGGAGGGGGTTGTGTACCATGTGAATTTATCATTGGGTTTATAGTCCATGTGAAGACCAACCTTATAGGCTTCTAGTAATACGCCGCCGTGGCTGTGTACCACGGGTTTTGGAATGCCTGTGGTGCCGCTGGTGAATAGGACCCATAGTGGTTCGTTGAATTCCATTGGTTCGAAGTAGAGGCCTAGGCCCTTGGTACTTGTTACTTCTCTCCAATCATATATGGGTTTATTGAGATTTAACTCCACTGAGTCTTTCATGTTGGGTACAATAATTATTCTCTCGATACTCTGCATGGAATTCACTATCTGTTTAATATCGCTGTACTTATCAAAGACTTTGCCCCTGTATGGATAGCCGTCAACTGCCACAAGGACTTTGGGCTGTAGGGCGTTGAACCTATCTATGGCAGCCCTTGGGGCGAGCTCTGCACCAACACCAACCCATATGGCGCCTATGCTTGCTGTGGCTAGGAGGGTAACCACAGCCTCTGGGGTTTGACTAATGTATGCAGCGACTCTATCGCCTTTACTCACGCCAGCATTCTTTAGCCAGTTGGCTAGGGATGAAACCTCCCTGGCTAGTTGGTCCCAGGTTAAGTTTCTCCTAAGTCCATCCTCTCTAGTGTAAACCACGGCTTCCTCACCCCAACGGGCTGCCTTGAAGATATGCTCGGCGTAGTTCAGTCTTGATCCTATGAACCAGCGGGCGCCGGGCATTTTCCTTGGCTCTAAAACCTTCGTGTATGGCGTATGAGATATAACGCCGAAGTATCGCCAAATCCCCTCCCAGAATGTTTCGAGACTATCTACGGACCACCTCCACAATACATCATAATTCTTCACATTTTCTAGCGGCTTATCAATAGAGATCTCGAAGTTAAGTCCGTAGATCTCTCGTAACCAATTAATGAATCTCAAGATGCTAGAGCCCTTAATTGTGTTCTGGTTTGGGTTCCATAGTATCCTGGGTTCTTTATCCATATGCTAACTAGCATAACTAACTCCTTTAAATGCTTAATTGTTTATTCAATACTTTACCTTTGCAAACCATGAATTATGAAGAGAGCGCTTATGTATGTATTGAGTAAAGGTTATAAAATGGCTCGCCTAGGGCTTTAATCGGATGTCGAAGAAGCCCGAGACAAAGGCTGAGGAGAAGGCTGGAGCTAAGGCTGCGGCAAAAGCTACGGCCAAGGCTGCCGAAAAGCCTGAGGCCGCAGCGGCCGCACCTGCTGCAGTTAAAGAGGAGGAGGGTGCTGAGGCTGGTAGGAAGGGTTGGTTAACAGCGGCTGTGATACCGCAGGAGGAGTGGAAGAACTTTAGGTATAGGGGTTATACATTTGAGGAGATTTCCAAGATGTCTATGGAGGAATTCATTAAGTTATTGCCTGCAAGGCAGAGAAGAAGTTTAATGAGGGGGTTAAAGCCTGAGCATAGGAAGCTGCTTGAGAGGGTGAGAAGGGCTAGGAAGCTTATGGCTGAGAGTAAGAATGTGGTTATTAAGACACATGCTAGGGACATGATAATCTTACCGGAGATGGTGGGCTTAACGATATCTGTCTATAACGGTATAACGTACCTACCAATAACCATTAGCCCGTGGCATGTAGGTCATTATTTAGGTGAATTCGTGATTACGAATAAGATAGTGCAGCATGGAGAACCGGGTCTTAAGGCAACGAGAAGTACATTACATATTGCCTCAAAGTAATCCTTAACCTAATCTTTACTTGAAAAATGCTTATAAATACTGAATTCATGGTAGTACGGATATGGCAGTAGCGAGTATAGATCCAAAGACGTTCTATGCCAATCCACCGCAGGGAAAGCCATTCTACGTGAGATTCGCGGTACCACAGGATCTCGCTGAGAAGGCCTACGAGGTGCTATCTGCGGCTAGAGAGACAGGTAAAATAAGGAGGGGTACCAACGAAGTTACAAAGGCCATTGAGAGGGGATTAGCTAAGCTTGTGCTTATTGCTGAGGATGTTGATCCTCCTGAAATAGTAGCCCACTTACCAATACTCTGTGAGGAGAAGGGTGTTCCATACATATATGTTCCAAGTAAGGAGAGACTTGGTAAGTCAGCTGGTCTTCAAAACACGGCAGCCGCCTCGGTAGTGATTATTGACGCTGGGCAGACAGTATCTGAGTTAGAGAACCTCGTTAAGCAATTAAATGATGTGAGGGTTAAGGCAGGATTAAACCCAATACAAGTGCAGCAACCACAGGCTGCACCACCTGCAGAGAGAGCACATGCTAAGAGAGCGGCTAGGAAGGGTGAGTCTAAGTGAGTGATGCAGAGTCTAAGGTGGAGAAATTTAGTCCTTATGAAGATGCTGTAGCGGCATTAATTGTTCAAATACTTGGTAGGACGGGTGTTGCTGGTGAGGTTAATATTGTGAGAACTAGGATACTAGAGGGTAGGGATAAAGGTAGGGTAATAACGAGGAATGTGAGAGGACCTGTGAGAGTTGGCGATATTGTAATGCTAAGGGAGACTGAACGTGAGGCTAGGAAGTTAACAGTCAAGTAAGGTCAAATCATGTAATTTCAATCCTTAAAAGGATACTTATTGATACATTAACAAGTTATTTTGTGGTCATAGTCACGGAGGTAATGTACAATAAGGTGCTTCCTAATTGATATTGTGTGAACATAATTGGGATTTTATTCACGTTAACGGTATCAATGATTGTGATACATGTTGCAATCTCGTTCATGAGCTTTAGGTACTTAACTATACCCAGGAGTGTGGGGATTGTGATTGCGCCATACGAGAGTGCATATTATATGTTGTTGTTTTTAGAGACTCTTGTTAATAATTATGCCTTGCTGTTATTAATCATAATATTCGTCTTTTTAGTAATACATGTTGGAGGTACTTACCTATACTTAGAGAGACGCCTTAGTAATTTATCGATTAATCATGATTACCTTAGGTACTATGGTTATTACGAACTGGTTGAGGTGCTCTTTCTGATATTCATTGCCGTCTTCCTAAGTAATTCTTAATATTACCTTACTGCATAATAGCATTAATGGTTAAGGGATTATCGATCGAAGATATAAAGTTAATTAGAATGGTTCACGACTTAGATGCCTACGTTAAAGGCGGTCTTTTGGCCTTCACGGTTTCGAAGGTTGCGGATTCCCTAGATGATTATGAGAGGAATATTTGGGTTTTTGATGGTGACAGACTTAAGCAAGTGACGAGAGGTAATAGTGATTTTTCACCTAGGTTTCTTAGTGATGGTAAGGGTATTGTGTTTCTCTCGAGGAGGGGTCTTGGTAAGGATGAACCTGGTGTTGGTGTTTGGTTATTACCGTTTGATGGCAGTGAAGTCTTTAGGCTTGCCTATGTCAGGGGTGGTGTTAGTAATATGCGTGTTGTTGGTAATTCTATATTTTTCCTAAGTAATGTAGGTCCTGTTCATAATGATGCGAAGTTCGTAAATACATGGCCTCTCTGGTTTAATGGTAAAGGTTTCGTACATACATTTAGGACACACCTATTTCGCCTGGATTTGGATGGTAGTATTAGGCAGATTACGAGTGGTGATTTTGATGTAGTGGCGTATGATGCTGATAGTGGTTGTAGGAGGGTTGCGGTTGCTGTAAGTTTTGATAGTCTTAGGCCTTATAGGAACGAAATTTGGATTGTGGATTTAAGAAGTGGTGAACGGTATACGGTACTTAGTAATTATAGTGTTTCGGCTATTAAGTGGTCGCCAGATGGTAAGTATTTGGCTATTGTTGGTAATGATTTGCATAGGGGTTTGGTTACTCATGATCATGTTTTGCTCATTAGGGATAATGAGATCGTCGACCTAATGAGGGGCATTAATCGTAATGTCGGTAATAACTTAAATAGTGATGTTAGAGGTTCGCCACCTCCAGTTAGGCTAGAGTGGTTTGGTGATTATGTATATTTCGTAATGATGGATGGAGGGTCAGCTGTGCTTAGTAGAGCTGGCGTTAATGGAGGGGTTGAGGCGGTAATTGGTGGAAAGAGGAGTATTGAGGACTTTGTAGTCATAAATCAAGATCTTATTTACTTCATAGCTATGGATCCAACAAAACCAACTGAGGTCTATAGGTGGGTTAACGGTAATGAGGAAAGACTAACTAACTTTAATGATTGGATTAGTGCAGTGAGACTCTCGGAAGTTGAACCCTTTAGGTTTAGAGCTAGTGATGGGGTTGAGATTGAGGGGTGGGTAATGAGACCCGCGGTTTTTAAGCCAGGTAATAGATATCCGATGGTGCTTGAGGTTCATGGAGGGCCGAAGACTGCCTATGGTTATTCGTTTATGCATGAATTCCAGGTATTGGCGAATGAGGGATTTGTGGTTGTGTTTATGAATCCGAGAGGTAGTGATGGTTATGCTGAGGAGTTTGCTGATATACGTGGGCATTATGGTGAGAGGGATTATGGGGACTTGATGGAGGGTGTTGATTATGTGATTAGGAATTACGACTTCATAGATCCAAATAGGTTGGGTATTATTGGTGGTTCTTATGGGGGTTTCATGGTTAATTGGGTGATTACTCACACTAATAGATTTAGGGCTGCAGTCACGGATCGATCAATCTCCAATTGGGTGAGCTTCTTTGGCGCTAGTGATATAGGGCCTTATTTCGCGAATGACCAGATAGGCGGTGGAGAGGATAGGGACTTCTGGAATTCATTTGAGGTTTATATTGCTAAATCGCCAATTATGTATGTTAGGGACGTGAAGACTCCATTGCTAATAATTCATTCGCTGGAGGATTATAGGTGTTGGTTTGAGCAGGCAATTCAATTTTACACAGCATTAAAGTATTTAGGCAAGGAGGTTAAGATGGTGGTGTTTCCTGGGGAAAATCATGATTTATCTAGATTCGGAAAGCCTAATCACAGAATTATTAGGCTGAGAGGTATTGTAGACTGGTTCAACGAGAAGCTGAAGTCATGATTACTGTGCTTGTACTCTCCTTAGCTCCTCAACCACATCCTTAGTCGCATTAATCACTCTAACCCCTCTCTCAATAGCTTTCTTAACAATCTCAACTCTTTTTCTAAGACCCACCGTTCTGCCTATTACCACAGCTTCTTTAGTTGGATCAACCTTATCAACCTCTTCAGGCCTATGAACTATAATGAGCTTAAAGCCGCTTGGATGTAGGTTTCTGACTTGTCTTGGCTTCCCATAACCAACCTTAACTTTCTTTGGGTAACCTTTAATCTCAAGTCTAATCTTATTGTCATCACCTTTAGGTCTACGCCAGCTTTCTCTATGGGCAATTCTAAGGAACTTCCACTCATCCATCCTCATCCAACGCGGCTCTCTTCCTTCCATCAAAGTCCTAACCCTTAATAAATGCCTTAGCTTACTGCTGAGCGCTGCTTTGGGTTTTGGTAGCCTAACTTCTATGGGTTTGGCCTCAACAGGCTTTACCGTGACTCCTTGAACCTGAGTTTCACCTTGTTGCTGAGGCGTGGCTTGTTGTTCCTGCTGACCTACGGCTTGTGTTGTTTGTGTTGATTGTTCGCTTTGTCCAGCCTGTTGACCTTGCTCACTCTCACCCGTGGACATTGCAGAACACCCTTAGGTTTGGGCTTTTTAAATTTACCACATTAATAGACATATGCGAGTAGTACGCCTCCAACATTCATTTGCCTGGCTTCGAGGTGAGATAGTACGCCTCTAGATGTGCTTAGTATTAATATACCTATATTCCTAGCCGGTAGGTATTTCTCTTCCCATTTCATTAATTCTGAAACCTTAACACTATATCTAGGTTTAATTGCACTGATATTATTTATCTTACCAAGCAATTGAACCTTAAACTTACCACCTCTACCATCCTCAATAAACTCAACCTCACCTACATAACCATACCTCTGCATAACCCTAAGCACATTACCCACAAGCTTAGAAGACGGCCAAATAATTACCTCCCTATGTCCTCTGGCCTCCGCATTCCTAAGTACTATTAGTGCATTTGAAAGCACATCAAGCATTACCATACAAGTAACGAGAAGAAATAAAGAAATAAAAACTTTACTAGGGACTAGGTTAAGCCGTGGAATCTACCTTATAAACTATAATTAATGACTAACTTATATTTACATAATCTTCTCATACTTAAGCATATGCTAGCTATGCCTTATTTGTAGTATTATGATGCCGTAATTTTCAATACGTAATGACCTGAATCTTAGCTATGAGCAGCCAAAATATCCTCGGTTGGCTTAGGTCTTTGAGAGATTACTTGCATACCATACTCCTAACCGAGGTTGGGATTAGGATATCTAAGAAAACGCATAAAAAGGTAAGATGGCAATACAAGTATGGGGCCGTAGTCTAGCCTGGCTAGGGTGGGTTTCAGCCACGGTTATGATGCGCGGCTTTACGGCACTCTAAAGTGCCGTACCGCAGCGGGTTGCCTGGTAAAGAAGCATGAGTGCCCGCGTGACCCCGGGTTCAAATCCCGGCGGCCCCACCAAATTAACTTTATTCGTTGTAATTAATCGTTAATGCTTTGTACACTAAGTCCATGAGACCCGTATAGGTTATTTTATAGTTGTATATTTTATTTAATTTTGGTAAGGCCCTATCCATTTGTAATTTGCATGCAGCACATGGTACGACTATATAGTCTGCCTTCTTTGCTTGGGCCTTCTCATACCATAGTTTTGCGTATGTTATTGATAGCTCTTCCATATCTTTCGATAGCATGCCGCTTGTTCCTCCGCAACATATTGCTAGCTGTGGTTTCTCATTTAGGTATGTATAGTTCTTCGTAACCATCGATAATATGTATCTTGGTTCATTTACTAGATCGCCGCCTCTTGCATAATGGCATGGGTCCATGTATACGTAATGGGCATCTCCATTTAATGACTTATTAACTTGTATTAATCCTCTTCTTATAGCGTCAGCCGTTAGGTATAGTATATGTGTTCCCTCTATTCCGTAATCCCTGAGCCTTGGGATTATATAGTTCTTGAATACGCGCCATCCATGACCGCACTCACCTGCTATTACTAACTTAACGCCTAGCTTCTTTGCTTCATCCACAATTCTCTCAGCTATTAGTTTCATGTGTCTTTCATCCATGAATAATCCATAATTCGTTATGTCAGGCGCCTTTGTACTTATTGTGAAGTCTATCCCGAGCTTACTTAGTACTAGTATGTAGCCTTTGAGGGTCTCAATAGCTATTGTATAGTCAGCACAGGCTGAGGGTAGGAGTAGGGCTTGGGCCTTCTCATCGATTTTAACCTTAATATCAATTCCCTTTCCCTTTCCTTTTAATCTCGTAAATTACGTTATTAATCACGGCCTTTATGACCTCAGGTGGCGCCCCTAAGAAGTTCCCGGTACTTTCTAAGTTATTTATTACACCAACAACGTAAGTTGGCGCTAAGCCCATCTCATAAAGTATTTGCCTAATGCTTCTGGAGACTTCACCAACGTCAATGCCAAAGGGACACGCCCAAGCACATCTCCTGCAGGTTAGGCATTGCCAGTAATAAGTATATGCATCATTAATTGTGTCCTTATTAACCTTACCATTAATTATTGCCTTGGCAAGCATTAATCTACCTAGTGGCGAGTTCTTAATATTGTCAATGGATATATATGCAGGACATATGGCTAAGCAAGCACCGCATCTCATGCATAGCTCTATAGCTAGTCTTAGATTTCTATTCTCATGATAACTTTCGATTAATCTATGCCTTAGATAATCAGTGCCCGCTCTCCTTAATTTAATTCCCACTCTACCGTGGAGCGCCTTAATTAAATCCAATGGTGCGTAATTATGTCTATATTCATGAAGCTCTCTCATTAACTTTAATGTAATGCATTTGTTCTTTAAAATACGTATTCTTAGTGCGTAACTTGCATAGTGCCTCTATGACGCAAGAGGCTATGGGGCAAAATTCTTTTAAAGTTATTATCTATGCTGGGTTATCGTGGTTAAATTATTGAGCTTTTACCAGGGTAGGGATAATAAGAAGCCTAGTGGTGGTTATAGGGCTAGGCCGTATAAGGTCAAGAGAATGGCATTGGGTGGCGGACCGCCAACAAATACTACACTATCAAGTAAAGATGCTAGAAGAGTCATTAGGGTTTTTGGCGGTAATGTTAAGGTTAAAGCCGTGAGTATTCAATATGCTAACCTATACATACCTAAGGAGGGTAAGGCAGTTAAGGCTAAGGTATTGAGAGTTGTTGAAACACCGGCGAATAGGGAGTTGGCTAAGAGAGATATTATTGTTAAGGGTGCTATAATTGAGACAGAAAGAGGTAGGGCTATTGTCACCTCGAGGCCTGGGCAAGATGGAGTAGTAAATGCTGTGCTTCTTGAGGAATGAGAAAGTAAATATAACCCAGTAGTGGCATTTCAATACTGTGGATAAGGAGGGTTATTGGATTATATGGGCTGTATACTTTGATTCCAGTAAAAGTAGGGGTTATGGTAGGAAAGTCCCGAGGAGTTTTGCTGTGAAATCTCCAACGATTGATGAGTTGGTTAAGGCCGTTAGTAACTTGGGTTTGGAGTTCGAGGTTTATAGAGACAAAAAATATCCGTCTACTTGGTTTGATGGCCCACATGGTTATGTTGCCGTTAAGAAGAAAAATGGGTTAAAGAAGAGAGAGTTAATTAGAAGCATTGCTAAGGAGCTAGTTAAGATTAGGCAGTCAATGATTAGAGGCGGTTAGTTTAGCATACTCACGGCAAATCTTATACGAATAACATCATTATCGCATTAAGGAGAGGTATTAATAATTCCCACCTAAAGAGTTTAATAACGCTGCCATTGGGTCTTTGGAATTCTAATTGCCGTAAGCTCGATGTTGGTATTGCCACGTTCAATTCTATCTCTAAGTCATTAGTGTTTGTTATTCTCAACACTGCATTATTCCCATAATCCTTTAACCCAGGACTCCGAATATTTCTTGAATCTCATGTCCTTCAGTACTTTTATTATGTTATCGAAATAAACGATCTAACGTTATCGTTGTAGTGATTGTATGACATATATTGGCTATTCTCAGTCGGTCACTTTATAAATGAGCTATTATTATAGCAAGTAGGGCCAGTAGGAATGCTGATATTACAAGACGCCTGCCACGATATGGAGAAATCCCACTGAGCCAGAGGAAGCCTCCTATTACTCCAAAGAGTAAGGCCAGAATCTCTGAGGCATTGTAAATCACGTTCTTTAGGAAATTGGCAAATGAGACTAAGTTCATTAATGCATTATTTATTACATTCTCAACACCATTAGTTATTGAGTTCATAAAATTATTAATTGTACTTGTTATATTATTAGCTGCATCATTAACATTACTGCTCTGCGCATGTGCAATAATTGGTGTAACTATGGTTATTAATATCACAAGAAATACTTCCATTACTACTTTCACACATTCTCACCATCAATTTCATTATCAATATGATTTATTAATCACTTTCACCGACTTCCCTCACCGCCTTGAAGCGCATGGATTTCCAACGAGAGGGTTTTTCTAATCGATTCATGTTTATATTTTCTCATTTGAGAACTGTCGTGAAGAATAGAATCCTTGCCCATCAAACTAATACATCTTTTGTTATAAATTGATTAATTATTGCAATAGTATCTCTATCGTTTTCATAGCTACATCTTGGGAGCATTTTGAAACACCTACATCCTGATTTCTCTATAAATTTCATTTCAATTTCCATACTACACTTTAGGCAATGAGTAAATGTACAATTAGTCTTAACACACGTGGTAGTTAAGCCATCTCTTAGCCTACCAATTAACCCAAATATTGAATCCTATCGTACTGCATAAGGATAAAGTCTATCTCTGTACTCTTTGGTTAGTTTATCAACAGTCTTGGCTAATTATATAATTATTAATGAGGTTTTCTATCAATAAAAACTTTATTAAGATGCTATAATGTGATTATTTTGTATGAAG
Source organism: Vulcanisaeta sp. AZ3 (assembly GCA_000960865.2). Taxonomy (GTDB): domain Archaea; phylum Thermoproteota; class Thermoprotei; order Thermoproteales; family Thermocladiaceae; genus Vulcanisaeta. The sequence continues at coordinate 53,682 of JZWU02000006.1, forward strand.
ATACCGAGAGCGTTAACAATTGCGGGTCTCGACTCTGGTGGTGGCGCTGGTATTACAGCTGACCTAAAGACCTTTCATACTTTAGGGGTTTATGGTATGGTGGCCCTAACCGCAGTAACTGCACAAAATACAATGGGCGTCAGGGCTGTTCAGGAGGTTGATCCTCAAATAGTCGAGGCTCAGATAGATACTGTGGCTGAGGATATTGGTATTGACGCAGCTAAGACGGGTATGCTCAGTAGCTCACCAATAATGGAGGCTGCAGCAAGGGCAATAAAGAGATGGAGATTTCCTCTTGTTGTGGATCCTGTTATGTATGCAAAGAGCGGTGATCCACTGATTAGGCCTGAGGCCATGGAAACTCTCAAGCGTGTAATAATACCCATAGCTAAGGTTATTACGCCGAATGCACCCGAGGCATCGCACTTGGCGGGCTTTCCCGTGGAGACCTTGGATGATGCCAAAAGAGCAGCTAAGGTAATTGCTGAGGAACTGCATCCTGAGATTGTCATAGTTAAGGGCGGCCATTTAACGGGCCCCGAAAGCATTGATATTGTTTACTTCAGAGACACAGGTGAGTATAGAGAACTGAGCGCTCCTAGAATAGATACTAAGAATACACATGGCACTGGTTGTTCATTCTCAGCGGCCATAGCCGCAGGCTTAGCGAGAGGAATGGATGCTTGGGAGGCTATTAAGGTAGCTAAGGAATTAATTACCAAGGCTATAATGTACTCATTACCATTAGGCCATGGTCATGGGCCTGTCAATCCCATGGCGTGGCTAGAATTAGAGGCCTATAAAGTTGAGGTGCTTGATGAACTAAACAAGGCCTTAACAATTATCGAGAAGAATGCCGAGCTTGTAGGCAGTTACATACCTGAGGTTCAATCAAACTTAGGCTATGCACTACCTGCCCTCTATGTAAGGAATGTAAATGATGTTGCCGCTGTACCTGGCAAGATAGTAAAATACATAGGTAAGGCTAAACCCAGCGGATCTCCAACCTTTGGCGCAAGCTCTCGCATTGCTAACTACATACTGACCGCCATGAAGTACGACTCTGAAATGAGAGCTGCAATGAACATAAAATATGATGAAGAAATAATTAGGACCGCTAGAGAACTAGGATTTGTAACCAGCGGTTATGATAGAAGACAAGAACCACCTGAGGTTAAGGCTAAGGAAGATATATCAATATCATGGGGTGCGGAACAAGCAATAAGGGCTGTAGGTAAAGTTCCAGACATTATTTATCACCAGGGTGATTGGGGCAAGGAACCCGAAATAATTATTCTAGGGAGGACACCAACAGAGGTCGTGAATAAGTTATTAATAATCATAAACCATATTAGTAAAATCCATTGATTATACAATATTAATTTTACTCTCTCCATTAAACGAGGACCACTTGTAAGTATTTATCGCCATGTCTACTGATCTTATACCTACTAATCTTTCCATCCCTTAAGACAGCAACTTCACCCCTGACGCCCTTAGCCACAGGCCTCCAACTCGGTGAAAAGTAATACTCACTACTCTTATACCTGGACTTAGCCAGTGGGTAAGCATTACCATTATATAGTATTACACCAACGCTCCACTCAGGGGCCTTATCGATAAGTGTTGAATAATTCTCACCCTCAGCCTCCTCGTTATGCGATTCATCTTCGTATCTATCTTCATCCTCCATTACATAGGGTTTAGGTCACTTCTTTATATACTTAACTATGTACGTATGGAAGACCGCAAACTTAATAATACCTGCTGGAAATCATTGCTCAAAATGAAATGCCATGCTTAAATAATCTATTATTTCTTGAACCTCTTGGGCCTCAAATTCTTGCTTTTACATCTCCTACACTTCTCAGCACCTGGTGGATTTCTTGCTCCACAATCCCTGCATATCCAGTAATTGAACCTATGCTCAATGGCTATCCTAAGTTTCTCTGCATCGCTAATGGGCATACGAAGCACGTACTAAATGAGAACCTTTTTATGTTTTTACCCTCAACAACACCCTCACTCTACTGGTATTACTGCCTTTATCTTAATCTCATCGAGAGGCTTAATTCCATACCTCTCTCTAATCTCCTTAGGTATTGTGAATTGCCTACTAGCTGTATTCCTAGTCCTCAATAACCTAACTCTCTTAAGCGTTATTTCCTGCCCTGAATACTCAATGGTTATGTCAGCATACCAAGTATTCAAAATACCCAAGGCCTTCGCCAAACTAGCCGGTATCAAGACTTGGTAATTTATGTATATTCTAGCTATGTACGGCAATTCGGTGATTTCCAAGTTTCTCCTGATTCTCCTAACCCTAGACATTTCTCCAACCGCCATATTTTTCGTTTACTTATTAAGGTTTCTAATTAAACTAACTAAAGCTAGAGAAGGAAGCTTAGGCTTCACGAGGCGTCCGAGGATTGTCGAATAATTTTATAAAAGACACAGTATCATGTGTTAAGTAATGAATATTGCAATTGACATATTGGTAATGGTCGCTCAATTAATAGCCATAATAGACCCCATGGGAGCCCTACCCATAGTAATGAATATGCCAGGCATAGAAAAACCCATAATATTTAGAAGAGCACTTAAGACAATAGCCGTAGCAGTACCTACACTACTCATATTCTTCGCGATAGCCGGACCATATATATTGAGGGCCTTTAACATAAGCATTGCAGACTTCAGGATAGCCGGCGGAATAGTACTGCTGATCCTCGGTATTGACACACTTAGAGAGGGGGCGCCTAGAACTATGGGACTATCTCCAGAGGATTATGTCTTCGTACCAATAGTTACGCCAATGCTTGTAGGCCCAGGTGCTATAACCTCAGTTATGCTATTCATGACTTATTACGGATTACCCGAGGTGCTTATTAGCATTATTATAGCCTCATTAATAACATACATAATCATTAGATTTAGCCTAACAATAATAAAAGCCATAGGTGCTAACATGCTTAAATTCATCGGAAGATTCATGAGCTTAATAATAATGGCATGGGCAGTATCCCTAATAATACAAGGTGTTAGAGAAACACTACTCATTTAATAAGAATGAGAAATAGAATAGAAAGTGGATTTTTTGGAGATTGGGCGAAGTTAGTTTCTATTCCAAATAATAGGAGATATGTCTTATTAAGTCAAGGGAGTTTAATAGTTATGTATGTCCTTACGGAATATTAATCGTGAGGGGCTGCTTTTAGCCACCGCTAATTCGGTGAGCGGGATTATTTGGGGTGCTAATTCTGTCATTCTCTCAATTTATATGCTCCATATTGGCATGTCACCAACTATGATTGGAGCGGTCCTCGGCGCATTCTCTCTAATGAGCGCCCTTGGATCTCTTATTGTGGGTTATTTGGCGGATTTCATAGATAGGGTTAGACTATTCACATTATTATCATTAGTTAGTGGCACGTTGATTCTCCTTATGGCGAGTGAAAGTCCGATCTTAGTGTCCATGGCTTACTTACTGGTTGCGTTGTTTAATCGTTATGTGGTTTCCACAGCAATCGTTGGTGAGTTTGCAAAGCAGAAAGGTATCTCTGATGAGATTTTTAGTTTGTCGTCAACCTTTAACATAACCTTTAGTGTTGTTGGTTCTGCAATGGCGTCATTACCTAATTACCTTGGGTGGCTTGGTTATGATTTAATATTTATTGTAGAGGCCGCGGCCGTATACTTGTCCATACCCATGGTGTTATATGCCGTTAAGAACCTTGGTTCATTAATCGTGAATGTTAGTATTGATAGACCTAGCCTGAGGGATTTAGGTAGATTACGCTCCTCCTGGCTACTAAAGAGACTCCTCCCTGAGGCTATTATTGGGCTTGGTGCTGGTATAATCATACCACTTTTCAGCCTCTGGTTTTACTTGAAGTTTCACGTGAATATTGTTAACTTAAGCCTCGTTTACGTAATATCTAACGCCACGCTTGCCCTGGGCACGTTAATGGCTCCGAAAATATCGAGGTTAATCAATAGTAGGGTTGTCTCAGTGACCCTTCTAGAGGGCTTGGCTACCGGAGTCCTCGCCATAATGCCCTCAATATATAATCTACTAGTGCTCCTGGCGCTATTCATAATTAGGAACACTCTAATGAACATGGCAAATCCATTATTAACATCACTAATTAATGAACTAGTACCCAGAGAGGAGAGAGGTAGAGTCTTCGGTATTTGGAATATGATATCATCAATACCGAGGGCCGTGGGCCCTGGAATTGGCGGCTACCTAATGGGCATTGGTTACCTAGACCTACCTCTCTACATAACATCAATATTATATGCCACCGCAGTAGTATTATTTTACACCCTACTTAGGGGTGTTGAGAACAAGGTTGGGCTTACCTATAGGACCTAATCGCGATTTTCTCTCCAGACTTTGTCACAGGAAAAATACTTATTAATTAGGGCATTTGTGACTCTAACGTGAATTTTCAGGAGAGAGTATCAAGAAATACAAATAGGGTTATGAGGATGCTAAGTATGCTGCTCGGACCTGGTTGGTTAGTCATGTTAGCTGATGTGGATGCGCCGAGCATACTCACGGCCATGCAGAGTGGATATTACACGGGACTTGCCATGGTGCCCTGGCTGTTAGTATTAACAGTACCACTCTACTTCATACAAGAGTTAACAATACGTGCAGCACTCGGTAGTGGTAAGGGTATGGGCTCACTCCTCAGAGAGGTTTATGGTAGTGGTATAGCGGCTTTCTCCTTAATATCAATGCTCATAATTGATGGGGCTGCCTACTTGGGCGAGTACGCGGCTATATCAACTATAGGCCTATTGTTTGGGGTGCCCGTGGTGATCTCAGTCATACTGACACTTATCTTCCACACTTCAATAATATTAATGGGCGGCTCATATAAGAAAGTTGAGAATGTATTACTCGCGGTATCTGCATTCATACTTGTGTATCTACTGGCCTTTGCCGTAGTACCCATAAATGCCCCGTACATTTATAGCGCATTCATATATATGTTCCAGCCTATATCTTACCTAAACTCATCATACATAGAACTCCTTGCGGCTAATGTAGGTGCGGTTATAATGCCTTGGATGCTTTATTATCAACAATCAGCCATTGTAGATAAGGGGCTTACGAGAGAGCATTATACGCATGAGAGATTTGAGACCGCGATGGGTGCTATTATAAGTGAGGCATTGATGATAGGGAGCTTACTTGTTGGTTTTTGGTTAAGGATTAGGGGTGGGCTTGTTAATAACTTCCAATCAGCATTACTATCAATTGATAAGGTTATCAACCCATACTGGTTTATGGTTGCCGCCATAGGTATGGTAGCTGCGGCACTATTAGCCATATTCGTGATAAGCCTAGGCTTCTCATACGGATTAAGTGAGTACTTCGGATGGACTGCAGGACTTAGATGGAAGCCTTATGAAGCTAAGGGCTTTTACATATTCTACGCAATTGAGATCATACCTGCCGCTCTAATAATACTATTCGCAAGAGAACTCGCTAACTTAATACTAGGTATTATGATTTTTAACGCTATAGCTCTTGCAATACCAACCTATTTACTAATTCACATTACCTCACGTAAGGAAGTAATTGGCAGATATGCAATAAGTAGGGCTAGGGCTGTGGCACTATACGTGGTAACTACATTAATGGTTATATCTGGCATATATGGCATAATTACGTCCCTATATTAATATGAGTAAGATTAATTAGCTCCTGTATATATGGTAGTTTGGGATTGAGCGTGAGGATATCCAATAGAGAGCTCCTATATCTATTAATGATTAAGGAGAAAAATGATGAGGGTTATGGTGCGTCCATATTCGGTGTCGCAAAGGCTCTCGGTGTATCCACCGCAAGTGCCTATGAAGAAATAAGGCACTTGATAGCGAAGGGTCTTGTGGAGAAGAGGGATGAGGGAATTTACGTAACTGACGAGGGTATTAAGGAAATGAATTTATTAATTAAGGCACATAGAGTCGTTGAAACCCTATTAGTAAAGGCAGGCATTAATCCAGACAGAGCTTGTGAGCTTGCCAAATCCTTCGATTATGCAATTCCTGAAGAAGTTATTGAGAAACTTTATGAGTATTTAGGAAAACCAAGCATGTGCCCCCACGGTAGGGAGATACCAAGCTCATAAATTACTATATACATAATATACACAATAATGCTTAATAAGGAATCTATTGTTCAGTGAGTAATGAGATATGTATGGGTGAATGGTAAGTTAGTCTCGGAAGGAGAGGCTGTAATTCCAATACTAACCCATGCTCTTCATTACGGTACATCCGTATTCGAAGGTATAAGAGCTTACTGGAATCCCAATGTGAATAATTTATTTATTTTTAGGGCTAAAGAGCACTATGTCAGGTTTCATAATTCAGCCAAAATTATGAGTATTAGGATTGAGTATGGAGTTGATGAGTTAATTGACGCTACGGTTAAGCTGCTGAGGGCTAATGAGGTACGCGAGGATGTGTATATAAGGCCCATAGCCTTTGTGTCGGCCAATACTATCAACTTAGATATTAGGGATTTGAATGTTACGACAGCAATAATAACGGTACCCTTCGGGCATTATTTAGAGCCGAGAGGTGTTAGAGCCAAGGTGGTCAGTTGGTTGAGAATTCATAATTCCATGTTCCCTATGAAGGCTAAGGTTGGTGGTATTTATGTGAACTCAGTGATAGCGTTACTAGATGCTAAGATTAGTGGTTTTGATGAGGCAATAATGCTGAATAAAGACGGATATGTGGCTGAGGGCAGCGGAGAGAATATATTCATTGTTAAGGATGGCATTTTATACACACCTGCAACCTACGATTCGATACTTGAGGGTATAACCAGGGATACTATTATGGAAATAGCTAAGGATCTTGGGTTAACGATAATTGAGAGAAGGATTACCAGGGAGGAACTCTATACAGCTGATGAGGTATTCTTCGTTGGAACAGCTGCGGAGGTCACGCCTGTGATTAATATTGATGGTAAGATTATAGGTAACGGGGAACCTGGTGAGATAACGATGAAAATTAGGAATTATTACATGGACATTGTTCATGGAAGAGTTAGTAAGTACATGCATTGGCTAACGCCAATTTATTAGATATCTCAAATAACTACAAACCTCAAAATGAACTATCGAGACACGTTAAAGTACTACTCATACTACTTACTTGGATCTCCTCTCTGCCTTAGTTTTAGATAGTTCATCGCTAGTAAACGGTTTTGTTATTCATTTCTACTTGTCTGGCGATAGTTCATGGGCTGGGTCTTCAGCTATATCTCTCTGGCAGAGAACCCTTCTGCATTTCTTAGAGCTACGCAGAGAGTACTAGGTATGCATTATATTTTTCTCTGCACAGAGAAATCCATGCATTAGCTAGTATCAAGAAAACGAAGATATAAAAATCACTAAAAACGAGTTTTATATCGTTGTGTCAAATGTTAGAATAAATAACTCTTATATTTTCACCTTAGAAAATAGCACATGTTGTATCTATGAATAACGAGGAGCTCATACGTGCATTAAGTGAGAGGAATGAACTATTGATTGTAATGAAGCATCTTAAGAAAGCTGGAGTTGATTATGGAAAATCAATATCAAGGAATACAGGAATACCACTTAGGAGTGTCCTTGAGATCTTGGATGAGTTAGAAAAGCTTGGTATGGTGGAGAGAGTTCAGGGTAAGGTTCTTAAAAGGAGCAAGGCTAGATTTAAGTTAAGCAATGAAGTTCGTAAGCATCACGTTTATTACAGATTGAGCAGACAGGGTGAATTAATACTTAGAGAGTTAAGGTAACTAAGGCCGGTGTGTAGTGTAGCAAATAATAAATAATCAATGCATGAGTGAGAATAAGAACTGAGAGAATTCATCCTTTTAGATTGACTAAGGTTGGAGAATCTTCCTTTTATCGAGCTCCTCCTTAAGCCTATCGATGGGTAGAGTGGTTATTGGATTAATGCCGAGCAAATCAGCTAACGCTAATGTTACTATGCCCAAGTATGCTATACCAAACATCTCAGCCTCTAGCGGTGTTGATCCTTCCAATCTAACAACTAATGGTTTTGCGCCTAGGTAGGATATTACGTCCAGTAGGGTCTCTAGGTACTTACCTTCATAATCATTAGGCCCCATAATTGCTATATGCTTCATATTGGGTTGTTTTGTAATTACGGCTGCTATGTCATTATGAGCGCCCTCGGGTATTACGGATACTATGGAGAAGTACTTTGCGTTCTCATTAAGGTCGTTCTTCCATCTAATACCAACACCACGCCTACTCTCTGTGACCCAAATTACGGGTACAGTATTTACTAATTCCTTCGCCAGCCTAACGGCTTCATCGATAACCTTAAGCGCTCTCTCAATACCATTAATACCACTCTCTAACTCATTCATTATGGGCATAACTCCAAATTTATCAAGTATTACAAGAGCTGGGTATAGTAAGGCTGGTAATCCGTATCTTGGTGCCGAGGCCTTGGGAATTAGAATTACTGGTACACCCTTACTACTTAGTATTGTTTCTAATTTACCTCCAGTCGTTATACCAATAACTGGGTATCCTCTAGATAATGCCTCCTCGGCGCTTATTATGGTCTCAGCCGTATTCCCTGAGTAGCTTATGGCTATTACGAGAGGTTTTGATAATCTCCTTGGTAATCTCATGTTCTTGCTGATTATTACTGGAGCACTACAGTTCGAGAGCCAGCATATATCATTTATTATGTCGCCAACAACGCCACTACCACCCATTCCAGTGATTACTACTGAATCAATATTATCACTGTAATCAATAATCTTACCCTCTATATTTAGCCTAATGTTTCTGATATCAGTAGGTATGCCTAGTATTGACTCGCGGGCTAACGAAGGCCATCTTGGATAGTCAAGTAAGTCCATGATTCACCGCATATTGTACTCTTTTGTAAGTTTTAAGTATTTAACCTTACTTAATATAATTACGGTGTTATTTAGAGTCATCATTAATAGTGAGGTTGAAGTCAGGAGGGTTTGGGATTGGGATAGAGTTTCTAAGGTTAAGGATAGACTTAAGGAACTCGGCTTTAGATGGAATGGTGAGTACTGGTCAGGTAAGGTCTACTCATTATCCCTAATTAAGGAACTTAAGGAATTACTTGATTTGAAGGGTGACGAGATTGAGAAGATCTTGAAATCAATAATGATCAATTCATCAGGTGGTGTAATTGGTATTGAGAATATTGATGGCCTTAACCTACCCAGCGAATGCATCTTAGGCGAGGAAGGTGGATTATTTGTAGTATCACTCTCATGCTTAGTGAGAAATTTCATTAAAAATGACAGAGACAATATAAGTTCTGTTTCGTCTTTCGAGGAGTACGTAGATAGGGCCTTAGAGACAATTCGAGGAATATTCATTAATAGACCCATAACTGGCGACCTTGAACTTGCCCTGAAGAGAGCTAAAGAGTTTACATTGGCCAATGAGAAGTTAAAGGCGATCTTCACAAGAAGGCTTGAGTGGTGGACCGCAAAACTTAACCTAGACCACGTTGAACTACACTTCCTATCTAAGAGTTTCCATGAAGCCATTAGAAGCTTAACCGTGCCTTACTACGTGGTTGATAAGGATGGAAGTCTGATCAAGCATGACCTAAGATTGGTGCGTAAAGGTGACATTGAGAGAGGTGAGGGTAGGATCATTGTGAGATTTCCCATATTCATTAGGGATAAAGTTAAGGAATTACTGATCAAGAGCGGTTATAAGGTTATTGACAATGCTTGGGCGCCCAGGACAATACAAGTACCTAAGGATGACATCAAGCTTCTACCCTTTCAGGAGAAGGCCCTAAAGGCATGGCTTGAGGCTGGTAGAAGAGGCACTGTTGTGGTTCCTACGGGTGGCGGTAAGACATTCATAGCTTTAAAGGCCTTAGCCATGGTTAAGGTACCAACCATAATTCTCGTGATTACTGAGGAATTAATGAACCAGTGGTACGAGAGGATAATGAAATACCTAGGTGTTAAGGCGGGTAGATTAGGTGGTGGATTTGATGATGTTAGGGATGTTACTGTGGCTATATACAACTCAGCCGTGAATAGGATAATGGATATTAGGGATAAGTTTGACTTAGCAATATTTGATGAGGCGCATCATGTTCCTGCAGACACGTTTAAGGAAGTTGCATTTAGACTTAGGACTCCGTATAGGCTTGCATTATCAGCTACCCCAAGGAGGAGCGATAATAATGAACATTTAATATTCTTAAGCTCAGGTGATATTGTTTATCAAGCCGATTATAGGGATATGGTGGAGACAAGGCTCGTGGTTCCTGTAAGACATTTTAGGGTTTATGTTGATTTAACACTTGATGAGAGAAGGAGTTACGAGAAGGCTGGTGATAATGCCATAGTGCTCAGAAACATAGCTAGTATGTCTAGTAATAAGATAAAAGTTGTATTACCAATAATTAAAGCCGAGGCTAGCATTGGAAGCAAGATTCTGGTTTTTACGCAATTCATAAAACAAGCAGAGGAGTTATATAATATTCTTAAAAATGAACTTGGATCCACGGTAGCCTTAATAACATCAAAGACAAGCGATAGGGATTCGATATTCAAGGCCTTTGCCAAAGGCGTGTATAGGATCCTTGTGGCAACCACAGTGCTCGATGAAGGTATTGATGTACCCGATGCGGATGTAGCCATCATCATGTCGGGCACGGGATCACAGAGACAGATGATTCAGAGAGTCGGACGTGTTGTTAGGGCAACAAATGGTAAGGTTGAGGCAAGGATTTATGAGATTGTAACCAGGAACACTATTGAAGAGGCACTGAGTGAAGAAAGACATATTAAGGGCGAGGTCCTGGAGGTAGAATGCAAGAGGTACTTAATGGATGAGGTCCAACGACTAATAAATCATATAGTAAGCAGCGCATCCTTATTTAGATACTGATCAATTCTTTAGAAATAAGGATTTTGTTTACCTTATTTTCTAATGAACCTCTCTGTGCACCGCCCGTCCAATGATGAACTATTAGTCAGCCTTTGACTCTTTTATCTTATCCCTCTAGGAACGAACTCTATTTTCTCGGAGCTTAGGAATATGGAGGAAAAGGACTTACAATTTTATTATGAGTGGCTTATATACTGTTAGGAGTATAATAATGTTGTGAAGTTCCTTGAGGAGTTGATGAATATATTATTCCAGGAATATGGTGGCTTGGTACTAACAATAATATCTATTGCCTTATCGACAATCGTGATCATAGCATTTGCAAATGTAGTGAGAAATAATTTAGTAATAATTAAGGAGCTTAGTCACATTACCAATAGTATTAATGAGGTGGTACGATGATTAGGTATATAGTAACGGTAATGCTTATGGTAACCGTACTAATAATCATATTCACACTCACGAGCTCATTACTAAGTATCTTATTTTCCGTAAATTCCATAAGCCATTACTCAGCGGTGATTATGAATGACATTAATAGACTCCTTAGTATTCCCTGACATGGTGGCAACGATAATATTGCTAGTGATAATTCTAATACTAATTATGTACCTAACTAGTCTATTAATTGAAATTTCAATAATAGATTACAAGGCATCCATGGCAACATACCTATTTGCTCGATGTCAATTAGGCACTATCACGATTAATGGACTCAACCACGTAACAGTAATTACTGGAAATTTTTCAAGGAATTACTTAATAATATGTCCCAAAATAGCGGTGAATAACTCTCAGACAAGTGTTATTGTGTATACAGCTTACATCAAGTGATTATTCATGATCTATAAATCATTACTACCAATAATAATAGCGCTCCTTGTAATGATTGTGATAACTCAACACCTAATTAGCTATGTAAATCATGAGACCAACAAGGCCTTAATTCTTGAGAATGAGTATTTATTGACCGTGAATGTATTTAGA